>CAZSUK010000387.1:0-27411 GCA_964609355.1 uncultured Acidobacteriaceae bacterium
CGGGTAATGCGGGCAAAGCGAACGGTATACGCCAGGTAAAGCAAACCCAGCACCACTGCGGTGACCAGGTAGATGCGGCCGGTCACGTGCAGATAAAACGGCACTACGCTGACCGGGATCATGAGCACCGCATAGACCAGCGCCTCGCATGCTGTGGACCAGCCGTCTGGCTGCACCACTGGCAGCATGCGGATGCCGGCCTTGGCGTAATCCTCGCGGTAGAGCCACGCGATGGCCATGAAATGGGGAAACTGCCATACGAACAAAATGGCGAACAGGGCCACCGCGGGCCATTCAATCACTCCGCGGGCTGCAGTCCAGCCCAGCAGCGGGGGCATGGCGCCGGGAAAGGCGCCAATAAAGGTAGCCAGGGTGGTGTAGCGCTTGAGGGGGGTATAGACGGCAACGTAGATAAACCCCGTCAGCAGTGTCAGCATGACGGTTACCGGGTTGGTGAACCATGCCAGCACCACGGCGCCGGCGGCGAAACAAGCCAGGCCCAGCGCCATGCCGGCGGCCAGACCGAACCGGCCGGCGGCTACAGGCCGTTGCGCTGTCCGAACCATTTTGGCATCGGTCTTGCGCTCGATGACCTGGTTCAGCACGCTGGCCCCGCAGGAGATCAGGGTAATCCCCAATAAGGACTGAACCAGCCCCCAGTGCATGCTCGTAATGCCCGATCTCATGGATCCCAGGTAGAAGCCGGCCCAGGCGGTAAGGACCACCATCGAGGTCACCCGAACCTTGAAAAGCTCCTGGTAATCCGCGATACGGGAATGCAGCACCTTGGGCTGAGTCACGACTCGTTCAGTCATGACCAGGTCGCCGGCCGCAACGGGATCAACAGCATGGGCAGTCATGGGAGCACGTTCCTGATTACGACGCTGGTTTGCGGCTGGAAATCTTTCATCAACGCTACTTCCTTCATGATAGCAAGCAAGCACCGCACATACGGGCCCGGCGTTCGCCTGGATAAAAGCAGAAAGCCATCCTTATGGTGCGACGTTAGCGGCCGGCACGATGCTGTTTTCTTTGGCGTCCGGCTGCATCAGGTATTCCTGGATCAGGACCGAAACCAGCACCGCCGTCGGCACCGCGATCATGGCCCCGATCACACCCGCCAGCTTCGAACCCATCAGCAACGCAACCAGGACCCCAAGCGCGGACAAGTCCACACTGCTCTTCATGATGCGCGGCGTGAGGTAAGAGGTCTCGACCTGGGCGTAAATTGCATAAAAAATCGCCACCCCGACCACTTTTTCCCAGGAATCGATGGCCGCTGCCACCAATACCAGGAACATCGAGACCATGGCGCCAACGATGGGAATGATATTGAGCGCACCCATCAGCACGGCCAACGCGTACGCGTAGCGAACCTTGAGCAGGACGAAAACGATCAGGCTGCAGAGCCCCAGGATGAGCATGAGTCCGCCTTGTCCCAGCAGCCACTTGCCCATACGGGCGTCGGCGCGCAACAAGGTCGCGTTGAGGCGCGCGCGGGCGGGCTGGGGAAAGAAGCAGAGCACCCAGTGATAGGCCTCGTCGCCTTCGAGCATGAAATAGACCGTGAGAAAGATGACCGCCCCGATATCGGCCAATTTGCCCGCTGCACCACTGATGGAAAGAAACAGGTATTCGGCGAAGTTGGAGGCGAATCCCTGTAGTTTTGCGGCCAAGCCGGAAAGATTGATATGAGAAACCAAGGGAAATCTATGCAGCTGGTCGATCAGCTGCGGTCCACGGGTCGGCAGCTCCGTAAACAACTGCTGCAGGTCGCGCACGACGGGTGGCAGGGCAAAGGCAAAAAACAGGGTGGCGGCGGCGGCCAGGCTCAGCAACAGGAGAAAGATCGATAGCCCGCGGCCGGGATGCCACCTGCCAATGTGGATGTGCATAATGCCGCGGATCACCGGCGTTAGGACCACCGCGAACAGTGCGCTTACGTAGAGCAGCAGAAGGATTTCGCGCATCAGGTAGGCGACCGCCAACACCAAAGCAGCGGCAAAAGCGAAGATGATATTGCCGCGCACGGAGCGGGTTCGCACCGTCTGGGTCTGTGCAGCGACGGTTTCTACGGGCGGCTCGGAGATTGTCATGCTTCACTCACCCTCTTCCTTACTTCGGACAACACTCGGTCGGCTACTTCCTCGGGCTTAAGGCCGGTGGTAGTCACCGTGATGTGGGCGGCGCGGTAGTGGGGCAGGCGCCGGGTATGACGGTCTTCCAGCGCCTCGGGCGCGGCGAGCAGCGGCCGCGTTTTCCCCTCCACGGTGCATCGTGCCAGGAGCTCGGGCAGTTCAGCGTGCAGGAAAACCACGCAGTTCCCGCGGGACTGGATCAGCAGAGACCGGGTGGTTTCGTCTTCGACCGTGCCGCCGCCCAGCGCCAAAACTATTTCTTCCTGGCCAATGAGAGTAAGGACCGCGTCGCGCTCGCGGCGGCGGAAATCCGCCTCGCCATAGTCGCGAAAGATTTCCGCTACCGTACGTTGGCTCGACGCTTCGATTACATGGTCCAGGTCGACGAACTTCCAGCCCAGTTCCCGGGCCAGGATGGGGCCCACAGTGGATTTGCCGGCGCCCATGAAACCAGTCAGGATTAACCGGGAAACCCGTTGCATCTGCGGATTATAAGCCCGTGGACCCAGGGATCCAGTCGGGTGTGTGGCCCGGGCCTCGCTTTTGAGACCTGGGTTTCTCCTCGACAATTGGGTCCTAACTGGAACCGTTCCCCTTGAAGCAGCAACTTCAGATCACTCGCTACGCTCCTCCGGAGCTCCGGTCGGGATGAAAAGGGTAGGGCGGTGACTTATCTCGAGTGTGGCTCACCTTAAGATTTGTGCATTGGGACGGACTGAGCGGAGGCGAATCCTTGCCATTCGAGTCGTGGAATCAGTGTTGATTGGACCCAATTGCGTGAGAAAACCCAGGTCTCAAAGGCGAGACTGGGCCACCCACTCGGCTCGTGGAGAGTTGCAGTGGGGGCAGGAGCTACTTGGCGCTGGGCTCTTTTTTGAGTGCGGTTTGAATGTTTTCCCAGACCTGAGGGCTGGGGTCGTGGATGGGCAGCAGCAGCTTGGCTTGTTGGGCAATGTATTCCAGATCACGCACCAAAGCGCTGCAATTCTCGCAGGTCTGCAAATGAGGCTGCGCGTTCAGATCTTCACCCGACTCAAACAGGCTCGGAAGCTGGTCCTGAAAAACGGCGCATTCGACGGTTGTTCCGTTGGCTGCTTTCCGGACATTGTTCATAAAACTGCCTCTTTCCTTTGGCCCGACTTCAACAGGTCGCGCAGCTTCATACGCGCTTTGTGCAACTGGGATTTGCTATTGCCAATGGAGCACTCCAGCATGCCGGCAATCTCATTGTGTTCATATCCTTCAACATCGTGCAAAACGAATACCAGGCGGTAACCCGGGGGCAAATTTTCGATAGCTCGCTCCAGAGTGACCCGGTCCACGGAGCCGGAAAGAGTCAAGTCACGGGCGCCAATATCTTTGCGCGGACCGTCCTCCTGGGAGGGTTCCAATGTCTCTTCCAAAGAGACCTGGGGCAGGCCCTTCTTGCGCAGATGCATGAGCACCACATTCACCGCCAGCCGGTGCAGCCAAGTGGAGAATGCCGAGTCTCCCCGGAAGGTGCCAATTTTGCGATACAGCTGAAGAAACGCTTCCTGGGTCAGGTCTTCGGCCTCAGCCACGTTGCCCAGCATGCGCAGGCAGAGAGAGTATACCCTCCGCTTGTGCAGCGCGTAGAGCATTTCAAAAGATGGACTATCGCCTGCCTGGGCTTTCTGGATGGCCTCGGCTTCCCCCGCAATCGGTGGATTGCGGCGCAAGTGCTGGTTGGGCGCCTTGGCCGGCGCCGTTGGTCCGGGCGTCGTCGCCATGTCCTTACTGGGTATTGACATTGGTACCTCTAGTAGAGAAGTTCCACCGCTGTTACTCGTCTGCCGGCGGATGTTGGCATTCAGCATGCAAATCACTCAGTTCACGGGACTCGCTCATGGGAAGCAGAATGTGGGACTGAAGTTGCTTGGCCGGTAACCTATTGCGTCAGCTGCCGATAAAACGCGCATACAGGCTGCGGGCGAGAGTGACGTCCGTCGTCCCCTGTACCAGCGCGCGGCCGTCGGCGAAGACGGTGACGGTGTAGTCCCCGCGCTCGAAACGCAACAGAAGCTGGTTGAAATTAACCTTTCCATGGGGTTCGAGGCGGCGCCGCATCTCGGCAAAGTCAATCGGTCGATGATGTTCATGGATCTGGACGGAATTCCGGCCGCACAGCGTGATCTGGGGACGGTCCTCTCCCCGGAGAAAGACAAAATCCCGCTCCTGGCATACCGCGCACTGCTGCCTGGGCACAGCAGCGTTAATCTCAGCCTGATCGTTGGTCCACAAATCGCGCCCCAGCAGCGTGCGCCGCATCTTGTCCTGCGCCCCTACCAGGAACTTCAACGCCTCGGTGACTTCGACCGACGCAGCGAAATTTACCGCCGTGTTCAGGATTCCGGAGGTGTCACAGGTTTCGACCATTCCCGCCGGGGGACGAGGGAAAAGACATGCCAGGCAAGCTGTCTCCCCGGGCAGGATATTCATGGTGCTGGCGTAAGCTCCGACCGCGGCGGCGTAAATCCAAGGACGGCCTTGTTCAACCGAGTAATCATTGAGCAGGTAGCGAGTTTCGAAATTGTCGGTCGCATCGAGCAGAATGGCGGCCCCGTCGAGCAAGGTATGAATGTTCGAGGGCACCAGGTCGGCCACGTGCGCGTGTACTTCCGTGCGGCTGTTGAATTGGGCAATCTTGCGGCGGGCGGCTTCGGCCTTGGGCAGGGCTTCGCGAGCGTCGGCCTCGTCAAACAGGACCTGGCGCTGCAGATTGCTCTCTTCCACAAAATCGCGATCGATCAGGGTCAGAGTGCCCACCCCGGCCCGCGCCAGCAGCGCCGCTGAGGCGGCTCCTGTAGCTCCGCAGCCCACCACGGCTACGTGGGCTCGGGCCAGGCGCTTTTGACCCCGCTCCCCGATCCCGGGAAAAAGCACCTGGCGGGAGTAACGCTCGTCAATCAAAACGTCCCCCCTCGCGGGTCAGCGCTTCCACTGCGCTCTCCCGTAACATCCAGATTAAGGATCACGTCTTAGTATAGAGATTCGGTGACACCACTGTTTCCATCGGCGCGCGTCGCGCTCTACGGTCTGCTTGTGTTAAGCATGGCTTCTTCTCCAATCGCGGGCGCCCAAGCCACGCCGGCAGCGGCTCCGGTCGTGGACCCAGATCCGGATCACAACTCCAATCAGACTTCGGGGCAGATTTCTCTGTCCGACTGGGCCGGTCTTCAGGTGGTGCGGATCAGCTACGAGGGTGTTCGCGAAGATCTGCTCAAGCCGCTGCCAACGGAGTTGGCCCAGCAGGTGGGCGCGCCCCTGGATCCGAGCAAGGTTCGCGAGAGCCTGCGCAGCCTGTATGCCACCGGTCTCTACACCACGATTGAGGTGCTTGGGGTACGAACCGGCAATGACATCTCCATCATCTTTTCCGGAGTTCCGCGCCTGTTTCTGGGGCGGGTCAACGTACAGGGCGTCAAAGATGATCGCCTCGATGCGGTGCTGGACAGTGCCACCCAGCTGCAGTCGGGGACAGCCTACTCCGAGAGCAAAGCCGCGGCGGCGCAGCCGGAAATCAGCGCCGCGCTCCAGAACAATGGCTTCTACCGTGGCCAAATTAACCAGACGAAGGTTCTCGACCGCGAAAACTCCCTGGTCGATCTCAACTTCTATACCACCACCGGTCCGCAGGCACGGATCGGCGACGTCGAATTAACCGGCGACAGCGGGGTGACAGAAGCCCAGTTCCGCAAAGAGGGGAAACTCAAGCGCAATCGAAAAGTTAACCGCAACACCGTCAGCCGCGCGCTGTCGAGCCTGCGTAAGCACTACAACAAGCGGGAGCGGCTGGCGGCAACCGTAAGCCTGACCTCTAAAGAGTACGTGCCGCCCAGCAACCGGCTGAACTACACCTTTCTTGCTCACCAGGGGCCCATTGTCCAGGTCCGGGTGGACGGAGCAAAGATCAGCCGGGGCACTCTGCAAAAGCTCGTTCCCGTCTATGAGGAAGGCACGATCGACCAGGACCTTCTGAATGAAGGCGCGCAGAACCTGCGCAACTACTATGAGAGCCACGGCTACTTCGATGTAAAGGTCTCCCACGCCCCAGTGCACACCGATGCCCAGCACCTGACCGCGATCTACACCGTCGATTTAGGGAAGCGGCACGTGGTGGACTCGGTCTCGATTACCGGCAACAAATATTTCGGCACCCATCTGATTACCGAACGCCTCAGCGTGCGGCCGAACAGTTTCCTCGATCGCTACGGCGCCTTCAGCCAGCAACTCGTGGCTCAGGATGTCACCAACATCAGGGCGCTTTATTTAGGCAGCGGCTTCAGTGCCGTAACCGTCACACCCAAATTTACCGATACCGATACCGGTACAGGGAAACCACAAAAGATTTCCCACTTCAAAATCGAATATGCAATTGATGAGGGCACCCAGCGCCGCATCGGTAAGTACGATATCGACGGAGCAACCCCGGAGCAACTGAATGACTTTCGCCCGTTGCTGAATACCCGGGTGGGCCAACCTTACTCGGCAGTCAATGTCAACGAGGATCGAAATCTGATCCAGACCTACTACTCGAGCAAAGGCTATGACAATGCCCAGGTGAGCTTGTTCCAACAGAACGACGCGGATCACCCCGACGAAATCGACTTCACCATGAAGATTGTGGCCGGCAAGCAGTTTTTCGTGCGTAAGGTCCTCATCTCCGGAGTGGAAATGACAAAGCCAGCGGTGGTGCAGCAGCGAGTTACGCTGAAACCGGGGGACCCGCTGAATGAGACCGCCCTGCTGCTGATGCAGCGCAGGCTCTATGACCTGGCCCTGTTCAACGAAGTGAATACGGCGATTCAGAATCCCAACGGCGATCAAACCTACAAGAACATCCTGGTGAATCTGACCGAAGCCAAACGGTGGGATATTAGCTACGGCTTTGGCTTTGAGGTGCAAACGGGCGCGCCCTCGCAGGGCTGCCTCTCTGAGGCGGAACAAATCCTGTTGGGAATTTCCAATAGCTACAAATGCAATCCCAACGGCATTACCGGCGCCAGCGAGCGTGTGCTGTTCAATGTAAGCCGAACCAATTTGCGTGGTACTGACCAGTCAATCACCCTGCGCACCAACTATGGATCGCTGGAACAGGTGGCCTCGCTCAGCTATCAGGATCCGCACTTCCGCAACAAGCCGCAACTCAACCTGACTCTCTCCGGCGGATACAACAACAGCGCCATCATCACCACTTACCGGGCAGGGATTCTCTCCGCCAACCTGCGGCTGTCGGACCGCATTACCAAGCCGACGACCTTGATCTACTCTTTCGGCTACCGCCGGGTTTCGGTAAATTCCGCCACGCTGCAAGTCAGCTTGTCGGAAATACCGCTGCTGGCGCAACCGGTCCGGGTAGGGGGCCCTGGGTTTACGTATATCCGTGACACCCGCGATGTGCCGCTCGATGCCCATCACGGTACCTTTAACACTGGCGAAGTCTTTCTTTCCGATGGAAAATTCGGCTCCCAGGCTAACTTCAGCCGCCTGGACATGAGTAACTCCAGCTATTACGATTTTGGCCGGGATCACTGGGTGTTTGCGCGGCAGACTCGTTACGGACAGGAGCGCTCTTTCGGAAATGGGGATGAGCAGTTGATTCCCCTGCCGGAGCGGTTGTATGCCGGCGGCGCTACTTCCCATCGCGGCTTTCCCATCAATGCCGCCGGGCCGCGCGACCCGCAGACTGGCTATCCGGTGGGAGGCTACGGAGTGTTCGTCAATACCTTCGAGCTTCGGCCCCCGCCGCCCACCTTGCGTTGGGTTGGTACTGATCTCAGTTTTGTCCTGTTTCACGACATGGGCAATGCGTTTCAGACATCTTCCCAGGTCTGGCCCAGTGCTCTGCGCACCAAGCAGCCCCACAGCTATACCTGCCGCAATGTTTCCGTGCCGTATACAACCTACAACACCCCTGAGACCTGCGATTTCAACGACTTCTCTCATGCTTTGGGGCTGGGCCTGCGATACCACACCCCCATTGGACCGTTAAGGGGGGACTTCAGCTACAACCTGAATCCGCCCATCTATCCTGTCATTTACGACTACACGACAGCGTCTACGGCTCCCAACCCGCACGTTGGTCAGGCCGGTCACTTTAACTTCTTCTTCAGTATTGGACAGAGTTTCTGATGTCGAACCTCGGGACAAATTCCGGCACCCGATTATTGGTTCTCGCACAATGGAGTGTTTTGCTCTTGCTGGCCATGATCACCACCCTTGCACAGGCACAGGAACCCGTGGTGCTCGATCATGTGGTCGCGGTCATCAATGGCAGCGTCATCCTGGAAAGCGATGTGCAGGAAGAGATGCGCTTAGCCGTGTTGCAGCCTTTCAGCGAACCCGGGCGCAATACGCCAAAAAGGGCGCTGCAGCGTCTTATCGATCGCGACCTGATTCTGCAACAGATGCGGACAGCGGAGGAGCTTACGCCGCCTTCGCCTGAGGACGTTCTCCAACGTGTCAATGAACTGCGGAGCCTGATCCCTGAGTGCACGCAGTACCACTGCGAAACCGACGCCGGCTGGCAAGCCTTTCTCAACGCGAAAGGCCTGACGCAAAAGGAGGTTGAGGCGCACTGGAAACAACGCATGATGATCCTGGCGTTTATCCAATCGCGCTTTGGCTCCGGAGTGCGCATCACGCCAGCCGAAATTGCGGATTATTACCACAAGGTCCTCGTGCCCCAACTGCAGGGAAAGACGCCGCCGCCGCTCCAAGCCGTCTCCAGCCGAATCGAGGAAATCCTGCTGCAACAGCGGGTCAGCTCGCTGCTGCTGGAGTGGTTGCAAAGTCTGAAGAGTGAAGGCAGCGTGAGCATTCTGGATCCCGCGTACGGCCAGGTGGGCACCACCGGGTCAGGCGATGACTCCGATTCAGGAGGACAACGATGAGCGCCTGGGGTTGGATTTGGCGGGTGGCTGGCGTTCTGGTGCTTCTGCTGCTGGTGGTCGTTGGCGGATTACTTTTCTATGCTTCAACGCAGCATTTTGCCAACAACGTTCGCCAACGGGTGATTAGTGTCCTCGAGGATGCTACCGGAGGCCGGGTAGAGATAAAGTCTTTAACCTGGAACCTGCGCCACCTGGCGGTGGAAGTGGACGACCTGACCATCCACGGGTTGGAAGGCCGGGGTGAGTTGCCTTACGCCCACGTAGATCGGCTTTTCGCACGGGCAAAAATCCTGTCGCTGTTGAATGCGAAACTGGGTCTCGACTTCCTGGAGGTGGACCGCCCGGCAATCCATCTCATTATCTATCCCGACGGCAGCACCAACCAGCCCGTCCCGAAGGCAAAACAAAACGACAATGGGCAGACGATCCGGACAATCTTCGAGCTGAAAGCCCGGCGGGCGGAAGTTCACAATGGCATGGCGCTGATTAACCAGCGTTCCGTTCCGTTTCAGCTGGCTGCGAACGACCTGGGCGTGGTGATCACGTATGGGCCCGCCAACGGTCACTACCTGGGCGAAATCGCTTGCTCCGACATCACGATCCAGCAAGCCAAAGCCGCGCCCGTGCATAGCAAACTCGATTTGAGCGTTGACCTCTCAAGCGATGCGATCGATCTCAAGACGCTGCACTTCAGCACCGAAAAAGCTCACCTCCAGGTTTCCGGAAACCTTGCTCACTTCGCCCATCCCCAGTGGAAAGGCACTGCGAATGGCACCGTCGAGCTGGCAGAGCTGACAGCCATGGGATTGGTGGATGGCTTCCGGCGCGGGAGCGTTGATCTGGCTGTTACCGGCCAGGGAGGCGGAGACGGCAAATATGTACTGGATGGCAACGCGAAAGTAGTGAATGCCAGCTATGCCATCGAATATTTCTGGATTGACGGAGTCAATGCGACCACTCGGCTGCATATCACTCCGGACGAGATTGCACTCCCCGATCTGGTTGGCCGCCCGCGGCAGGGCGGGATCGTGCAGGCGGCTTTTCGTTATCTGCATTGGAACACGCCGTTTGTTCCGGTGAAAGCCGCGGGAGCGCAAGTGATGAGCATTCGCGCCCGGGTGCGTGGCGTCCGCCTGACCACCGTGCTTAACAGCGTGGTTCCGGTTCCCTGGCGGGATTTAGGCTTCGACACAGAAGGGGACGGAATCGTCAATATCGATTGGACTGGAGGACCGGATGATCTTACGGTCGCGGCCGTCCTCGGCATGAGTGTCCCTGATAAACCCACCCCCGGCGAGCTTTCGCTTAGTGGAGCGGTCGACGCCAAATACTTCCAGCGCGGGGGCAGAGTCCAGATCAATCGCCTGGACGCACATAGCCGGGCGACCACTCTTGATGTCTCCGGTTTGCTCGGCGTGTACCCATTGACCGAACCTTCCAATCTCACCATTCACCTGGTCAACCACAACCTGGGCGAGTTTGATGATGTGCTGAAAGTGCTGGACCTGGGGGTTTTTGGCAAAAAGGGCATTTCCGGTCTTCCTATTTACGTTCACGGAGAGGCCACCTTCGATGGCACGGGGAGCGGCTCGCTGGTCGATCCTGCGTTCCAGGGTCATGTCACTGCTAATAATTTCTCCACCTTTTTTGCGCTTCCGGCCCCTGCGGGCAAGCCTGCGCCCGCTCCTATGTATATTTCCTGGGACCATCTCGACACCATGGCCAGCTACTCTTCGAGTTTGATTTCCGTCGGCCACGCGACCCTTTCCCGGGGCCAGACCGTCATTCACGCCTCGGGTGAACTGCAGGCTCATCACATCAGCCGGCGGCGGGTTGCCTTCGACGATCAGGCGACGATCAACGCCGTGGCCCAGATGCAACACGCTTCCCTCACTGACCTGTGGTCACTTGTTGGGCAGGATGTTCCAGTCACCGGCACACTGAACCTGCAAGCTCATGCCGGAGGAATGCTGGGCGACCTGAACGGAGGGGCGAATCTTGATGTGGTGGGGGGAGCCATCGAAGGACAGCATTATCACAGCCTGATCGCAGTCGTGGGCCTGGCCGGCCAGGACGTGAACCTTACGAAGCTCACCCTGCTGCAGGATGGCGGGACAGTCGAGGGCAACGGGACTTACCACCTGAAGACAAAAACGTTTCTGGCCAATCTGGATGGAACCAACTTTGAGCTGGCTCATTTCCCGCAGGCCAAAGACCCGCGGCTGTCCGTTGCTGGCGCGTTGAAGTTTGACGCGCACGCCTCAGGCACGTTGGATTCTCCCTCGATTCTGGCGGGCGTTCATCTGCGCAACCTGGTCATGGGTGGCCAGCCGGCAGGGTCTTTGGAAGTGATCGCGCACACCCAGGGGAACACCGCCTACTTCACTGCGCAGAACAGCCTGACGATAGCGCGGCTCAAGGTAAAAGGCCAGACAGCTCTGCACGACAACTTCGATACCCAGGCCAACATCGTGCTGGACAGCCTCAACATCGCGCCTTTTCTGCGGGCATTTCATGTCCAGAGTGTCAGCGGAAATTCGTCGATTGGAGGCACGATCAACGTGGCCGGCCCGTTGCGGCAACCCAAGCAATTTAGTGGGGACGCGGAAATCAAACAATTCACCGTCAATCTGCAAGGCATCGTGCTCCAGGATGCAGGACCGATCCGCGCATCGTTGCATAACGGTGTGCTCAACCTGACCCAGGCCCACATCATCGGCCCGGATACGAATATGGAGGTCTCGGGCGCCGCGGCTTTGACGGGCACCCAGGATCTCGCGGTGACGGCCCAGGGCTCGATCAACATGATGCTGGCACAAACGTTCGATCCGGACATTACTTCTTCCGGACATGTGGATTTCAACGTCAATGCCAGCGGCACGATGACACAACCGTTGTTCTCGGGCCGGATGCACCTCACCAACGTGGCCATGGCGCTCAAAGACCTGCCCAATGGCATCAGCAAATTGAACGGCAACCTGATCTTCGACCAGAACCGTCTGCAAGTGCAGGATCTGGTGGGGACAACCGGCGGCGGTCAGCTTAAGTTAGGGGGATTTTTAACCTACCAGCAGGGAATCTACGGCGATTTCACGGCTACGGGGAAAGATATCCGGGTTCGTTACCTGGGCATCAGCGCCACGGCTGACACCACCATGCACCTGCAGGGCTCACAGAACAATATGCTGTTGAGCGGTAATGTTCAGATCACGCGCTTCATCATTGGTCCGAACGTGGACTTCGCCAGTTTTGCCTCGAGTCCCGCGGCCCAGGTCCCGCCGGATCCAAGCGCTCCATCCAGCCACGTGCGGCTGGATGTGCACATCTTCTCGGCGCCGCAACTCGACTTTCAGAATTCCTATGCGCAGTTGGCCGGCAGTGTCGATCTGCGTATCCGCGGAACGGTGGCTCAGCCGGCCATTCTGGGCAAAATCAACATTACCGATGGAACCGCTAATTTTGCCGGCACCACCTACCGTCTGCAGCGCGGGGAAATCTTCTTCACTAATCCGGTCATGATCCAACCCATCATCGACATCGACGCCACCACCAGGGTGGAGGAATATGACGTGACCATCGGGCTGCACGGCAACATCAGCCAGCTCACGCCGACCTTTCGTTCCGAGCCGCCCCTGCCGCCGGCGGACGTGATCTCCCTGCTGGCGCTTGGCCGCACCCAGGAAGAGCAAGCTCTGTACTCGCAGCAGGAGCAGGGCATTGGCGGCGATTCGACCACCAATGCCCTGCTTGGAGGGGCTCTGAATGCTGCCGTCGGCAGCAGGGTACAGAAGCTGTTTGGCGGCGGCAGTGTAAAGATCGACCCGAGCTATGTCGGCAGCATTGGCAGCTCGAGCGCTCGCATCACGGTGTCGCAGAATATTTCCCGCAACGTGCAGGTGACTTACGCCACCAACGTAAATGCCACCGCGCAACAGCTCATCCAGGCCCAGGTGGATATTACGCAGAGCGTCTCCGTGCTCGCCGTGCGTGATGAAGCGGGCGTCTTCAGTATGGTGCTGAAAGTTCGCAAACGCTATCGTTGACGCCGTCCAAGAGGCGTAGTAAACAGAGAGGGCAACCAAGGGCCCCGGTTTGTGTCTATATACATGGACTCTCGCGCGAAGCCGCGAGAAAACAGGAGAAAGAGATGAAGATGGCAAGAAATGGTCTAACTTTGGCACTGGCTGCTGTTCTGGTTTTGGGTTCTCAGATCGTTATTCCGCAGGCTTCGTTTGCCGCTGGACAAAGCGCCCAAACCGATACCAATATCCAGGCTGACCTGCAGAACCAATTGAAGAAATTCAAGGATGTACAGGTATCCGTCAAGAATGGCGTCGTCGATTTGGAAGGCACGGTCAAAGACTTCGCGACCAAGGAAGAAATTGATAAAAAGGCGCACCGGATCAAGAACGTCGCTGCGGTACGCAACAAGCTGAAGATTGCCGGGGCCGGCGACATCTCCGACGCTCAGCTGCAACAGAAGATCGTACAGAAGCTGCAATACGATCGCGTCGGTTATGGCAACGCGTTTAACGCCATCAGTGTGAACGTGCAGGATGGTGTGGTGACGCTGGGTGGAAATGCGTTGGGACCGGTGGCGGCTGATTCTGCGGTTTCGCTGGCCAGCCATTTCCCCGGCGTGCAGGACGTAATTGATAACATCTCGGTCGACCCAGTCTCGCCAATGGACGATCGCATCCGGCGCCAGGTTTATGCGGCCATTTACGGCTTTCCCAGCCTCAACAAGTACGCTATCGACCCGGCGCAGCCGATTCGCATTACGGTGGTGAATGGAAACGTCACCCTGAATGGCGTGGTCATCAGCCAGGCTGATAAAGATACTGCGAACATTCGGGCCAACAGTGTTCCAGGTGTTTTCAAGGTCACCAATAATCTTCAGGTCGCCAGTTCCTCGAACGAAAAATAAGTGAATCAACAAGGTGGGTGACCGAGTTCTCAAAAGCGAGACTTTGGCCACCCACTCAGTTCTCCCGCCGCTGGCTATCCAATTACACTTACCTTATGGCTTTGCTGCGCAATGTGGGCACCACGCTTGAAATGATCAAGTGGGAGCACTCAGTGTTTGCTCTTCCATTTGCTCTTTCGGGCGCTATGCTGGCCGCTTCCGGATGGCCATCGTGGAGCAAGATTTTCTGGATTATCGTGTGCATGGTGACGGCGCGGTCCGCAGCTATGGCATTCAATCGCTGGGCGGATGCCGGCCTGGACGCTGCCAATCCACGAACCTTGGGACGCGCTATTCCGGCTGGCATCCTGAGCCGTCGCTTTGTCGCCGGGTTTACGGTGATTATGTCGCTGGCCTTTATTCTGGCTGCCGCGCAGCTGAATCGGGAAACTCTGTTGCTCTCTCCCCTGGCGCTTGCGGTGATTCTGCTCTACTCCTACACCAAGCGATTCACCCGCTGGTCTCATCTGGTGCTCGGCCTGGCCCTCGGAATTGCCCCCGCGGCAGCGTGGATCGCCGTCCGCGGTACGCTCGATCCGCGAATCATTGTACTGACAGCGGCGGTCCTGTTTTGGGTGGGGGGATTTGATGTGCTCTACGCCTGCCAGGATATGGCTCACGACCGGGAAGCTGGTCTGAATAGCATCCCGGAAACCTGGGGGATTCATACCGCTTTCTGGGTCGCGCGCGGGATGCACCTGATCATGCTCGCCCTGCTGTGCTGGCTTCTAAAGTTGTTTGCGCTGGATGCTATCGCCTGGGTGGGCGTAGCAGCAGTCGCCATGCTGTTGCTCTACGAGCATCTCATCATCTCTCCGACCGACCTGCGCCGCCTCAATGCGGCGTTCTTTACCCTGAATGGCATCATCTCCATGGTGTTCTTCTTCTTTATTGCCGCCGCACTCTTACTACCCAAGTAAAAACGCACCCTCCGGTGCGGAGGGTGCGTTTCAAGAAACAAGTGAGACTAGGCCGTTTTGGCTTTCTGACGTTCGTTTGCCTTGTGTGCGTCGATGTGGTCGTTCACGCTGTCGTGGATTTCATTGACCTTGTCGCGTATGCCCGCCCGGGTCTCGTCTGCCTTGTGTTCCGCCTCTTTTTGATGGCGATCTGCCGCCACGCCGGCGGCATCCTTGGCATTCCCCCAGGTTTCCTTGGCGGCGCCTTTCACTTGATCAGCTACCCCCTGGTTGGCTAGTTTCTGGTTGCCCAAGGTCTCACCCACACTCTGCTTTACCCGTCCCGCTGCCTGCTCCACCTTGCCGGTCACTTGATCTTTATTCATTGATGTCTCCTCGCGCCTGCGAACTTTCAGGCATACCCAGTGAGATGCCTCCTTATTCCTCCCAGCACACCTGCCGGTACAGAAAAAGGAGGTTGGCTCAAATTGCCCTTCTACCGCCTATCAACTGGATCACCAGAACTACCAGGGCAACGATCAACAGCAAGTGGATGTACCACGCGACCACGTGGAATCCGATGAAACCGACCAACCAAAGTACCAGCAGCACCAAGAAAATAGTCCAAAGCATTGTCTTTCTCCTCACCTTAAAGTGTTGCTACGCTGTACTTTGGTGCATTCCCACCGAACCGGGTTGCCGTATTATCAAAATTAAGTCAATATGCGGATCGCCATTCAGGGAGAGCTTGGCTCTTTCAGCCACCAGGCCGCATTACAAATGGAGCCGCAGGCAACCATTGTTCCTTGTGCCGTTTCAGCGGAGGTTTTCAAATTGGTTGAAAGCCAGCAATGCGCCGCAGTCATCCCAATTGAAAATTCGCTGGCTGGTTCCGTAGTCGAACACTTCGACTTGCTCTTGCAGTCCGACGTAGGCATTGAGCGGGAATCCCTGCTGCGAATTCGTCACAATCTCATTGCCATTCCCGGCACCCGTATCGAGGATATTCGCCAGGTTCTATCGCATCCGGTTGCATTGGCACAGTGCCGCCGGTTTTTTAGCCAGCACCCGGGCATGACGCCAACCCCGTTCTACGACACCGCCGGCAGCGTCAAGCATATTGTCAGCCAGGAAAGTGATGGCCGCCGGGACCGGGGCGCCATAGCCAGCGAGCAGGCCGCACTGACCTATGGGGGAGAGGTTCTCGCCGCTGATATTGAAGACAATCCGGCCAACTACACCCGCTTTTTCTTGATTCGCAGCAGTTCCCAGGTTCGCCCGCTTCCAAATCCAAACAAAGTCAGTATTGCCTTTACGGTAGAAAACCGGCCCGGAACCCTGGTTTCGGCGCTCCATGTATTCGCCGACCACAACACGAATCTGTGCAAGGTGGAGTCTCGCCCGGTACAAGGGCAGCCCTGGCAGTATGTCTTTTACCTCGATTACCAGACGTCCGACCAGGAGGCAGCTGGCGCGGCCCTGGAACAGCTGCGGCGGCAGTGCCTTTGGGTAAAGGATTTGGGGCACTACCCGGCGGCTCCGCCGCTTTCTTAAAGGGGATTTTGCAGTCAACTAAATCAATGAGTTGTGATAAATCGCGAGGCAAGGCCGATGAAGTATGAAAAGTGGGGGTTCTGCGACTTTTTCGAACCTGCGGCATCTCATATCCAGTAATCTGATAGAAGGACACTCATGGCTAGCGATTTCTTAAGCATTATTAATCCTACCGACCTCAGCCGGCGCGAGCAGACCAGCTCCCAGGGGAGGGTGCTGCCCATTCTGCCGGTTCGTAGTACGGTTCTGTTCCCTCACGCCGTGCTACCACTGACAGTCGGCCGGGAGAGCTCGATTCAACTGATTCAATCGCTGGGTGAGCAGAAGACCATTGTGGTGGTCGCGCAGCGCGACGAGCGGATGGACAGCCCCCAGCCGAGCGATTTGTACTCCACTGGCACCCTGGCGACGGTGCACAAAGTCGTCAAGATGCCCAACCAGAGCCTGTTTGTGTTTACCGAGGGCACGGAGCGGGTCAAGCTGGGTGAATTTACCCAACTTGAGCCATTCATGATGGCGACGGTCGACCATCTGCCGGAGGTCGACGCGGGCAAGACGGCTGAGCTGGAAGCGCTGCAGAGGAACGTGATCGCACAGTTTCAGCAAATCGTCACCACCTCGCCGACACTTTCCGACGAGCTGCAGACCATCGCTTTGAATATTGAAGATCCAGGGCGCCTGGTCGATTTCATCGCTTCCTCTTTGCCTTTCCTGGCTACGACCGATAAGCAGGAACTGTTGGAAACACCCGATGTGATGCTCCGTATGGAGCGCATCAATAAGCACCTGGCGAAAGAAGCCGAGGTGCAGCAGCTACGTAACAAGATTCAGACCGAAGTCCAGGACCAGGTACAGCAATCGCAGCGCGATTACTACCTGCGGGAACAGCTTAAAGCCATTCAGAAGGAAATTGGCGAGCTGGACGAGGGTCAAAAGGACATCGAAGAACTGCGGCAAAAGATCGAAGCCGCGGGGATGCCCGAGGACGTGAAGAAGGAGGCTACAAAGGAGCTCAATCGCTTGTCGCGGATGTCTCCGATGGCGGCCGACTACTCGCTTACCCGCAATTACGTAGAGTGGCTGGCGGTATTGCCGTGGGCCAAGTCTACCGGCGGGGAAGTGGACATTTCCAAGGCGAAGGAGATCCTCGATCTCGATCACTACGACCTGAAGCGGGTGAAAGATCGCATTCTTGACTACCTGAGCGTGCGCCGTCTGAAGCCCGATATGAAGGGACCGATTCTTTGCTTTGTCGGACCTCCGGGCGTAGGCAAAACTTCGCTCGGCCGCAGCATCGCCCGCGCCCTGGGGCGTAAGTTCCAGCGCATTTCGCTCGGCGGTATGCACGACGAGGCCGAGATTCGCGGCCACCGGCGGACCTACATCGGAGCTCTTCCGGGGCAGATCATGCAGGCGCTGCGTCGTGCCGATGCCAACGACCCGGTGTTCATGCTGGACGAGATTGACAAGCTGGGACGCGATTTCCGCGGCGATCCAGCCTCGGCTTTGCTCGAGACTCTCGATCCGGAGCAAAACAATACGTTCCGTGACAACTACCTCGACGTTCCGTTCGATTTGTCGAAGGTGCTCTTTATCTGCACTGCGAACATGCTGGATCCGATTCCGGAGCCGCTGCGTGACCGCATGGAGATCATCGACCTCTCCGGCTATACCGAGGATGAGAAGGCGCACATCGCGTTTCGCTATCTGATCCCACGGCAGATCAAGGAGAACGGCATCGAGCAAAAAGAAGGCGGCGAGCCGCAGATCGAGTTTCCGGAGGAGGGTGTTCGCTACATCGTGCGTCACTACACGCGCGAAGCGGGCGTACGCAAGCTGGAACAGCTGATCGGCACCGTCTGCCGCAAACAAGCGCGGCGGATCGCTGAAGGCAAGACCGGAACGCTGGTGGTCGATAAGGCGATCATTCAGGAGTTCCTGGGCGGTATCAAGGTTCGGGTCGATACCGAACTGGCCGAGCGCACGCGGCGAGCCGGTGTAGCGGTTGGTCTGGCGTGGACTCCTGCTGGCGGCGACGTGCTCTTTATCGAAGCTAACCGGATGAAGGGCAAGGGTGGCTTCAAGATGACTGGCCAGATCGGCGAAGTCATGCAGGAATCGATGCAGGCAGCTCTGACCTGGGTCCGTTCGAATGCGCCTTCGCTCGCTCTCGAGGAGGACTTCACCAAGGACCTGGACATCCACATCCATGTTCCTGCCGGAGCGATCCCGAAGGATGGCCCGTCGGCCGGTGTGACTATGGCAACCACCCTGGTTTCACTTATGACGGATACCCCGGTCCGTCCGTTGACGGCGATGACCGGTGAGATCACCCTTAGCGGCAATGTTTTGCCGGTGGGTGGCATCAAGGAGAAATTCCTGGCTGCCAAGCGCGCCGGGGTGCAGGACGTGATTCTGCCCGCGGAAAATCGGCAGAATGTCGAGGAGGATCTCACGCCGGATCAGATCGAGGGTGTGCGTATCCACTACGCCAGCCGCATCGAAGATGTCCTGGCCGTGGCGCTGCCCAAGTCCGTCAGCGAAGAGAAGAAGGACGAAGCGGTTCGGGAAAATATTATCGAACATGCCGAGGTCTGAGACCCTCGAATTCAGCAAAAGGCCCGCCAACCAGCGGGCCTTTTTTATGTCCCAAGTAGAATCGAACTTCGGATGTGTCTTATCTCACACAAAGAGTGCCGCCAGGGCGCATCCGGCATCTGCTAAATAGAGCAAATATCGATGATCATTGATTTCGCGGAGCGCGCTCATAACCACAACTGGGATCTTGACCCGGTGGTGCGATCCCTGCTGGATACGGATTTCTACAAGCTTCTGATGCTTCAGTTCATCTGGAAGCATTTCCCCACCACCCAGGTTTCGTTTTCCGTAACCAATCGATCATCCGGCATACGGCTGGCCGACGTGATTGCCCGGGAAGAGGTGCTCGAACAGCTGGAGCACGTGCGCAGTCTGCGCTTCTTGAAATCGGAGTTGATCTGGCTGGCCGGCAACACCTTTTTCGGCAGGCGAGGCATCTTCGAGCCGGACTTCCTGGAGTGGCTGGACCACGGTTTTCGCCTCTCCAGCTACCGTCTCACTGTACGCGACGGCGAATTTCACCTGGAGTTCGACGGGCTTTGGACGGAAGCCACGATGTGGGAGATTTATGCCCTCTCCATCCTCAACGAGCTAAAATCGCGCGCCGCCTTCAAGGGCATGAGCGAATTCGAACTGGACATCCTTTATGCCCAGGCCAAGGCGAAACTTTGGGGCAAGATTGAGCGGCTGGTTGGAATTCCGGACCTTCGCGTGGCCGACTTCGGTACCCGGCGGCGGCACAGCTTTCTGTGGCAGGAATATGTGGTGAATGCCATGAACACCGCGTTGGGTGAGCATTTTACCGGCACTTCCAATACCTACCTGGCCTACAAGCACAACCTGGAAGCGGTAGGGACCAACGCCCACGAACTGCCGATGGCGTTGGCGGCCATGGCCACGAGCGACGTGGATCTGAAGAGTTCGCAATATCGCATTCTCGAGCTTTGGCAGAGCACCTATAGCAGCGAGATCCGTATCATGTTGCCCGATACGTACGGGACCACACAGTTCCTTGCCGGCGCGCCGGAATGGACGGCGGATTGGACCGGGCAGCGTATCGACAGCAAGGATCCGTTCGTTGCTGGTGACGAATACATTGAATGGCTGCGCAAGCGGGACCGGGACCCCAAACAGAAGCTGATCATCGCCTCAGACGCAATGGATGTGGAAGAGATTCTTGGCCTGCATGCCTATTTCATGGGAACCATCACGCCCGGGCTCACGCCTAAGGATTTTCAGAGCGCAGCCGACCTCAATGACCCCGCCAAGTGGACTCCCGGCCGGCGTATCCGATTCAGCGCCGGGTGGGGTACCCTGCTGACCAACGATTTCCGTGGCTGCCACCCCGGGGGCAGAAACGGTTTTCACCCTGCCAGCCTCATTTGCAAGATGACGGAAGCCGACGGACGGCCTGCGGTCAAGCTTTCAGATAATTTCAATAAGGCGACAGGCCTCCGATCTGAAATAGCACGTTACCGCAGAGTCTTTGGCACCGCCGGGGTGGCTGACATCCCCGTCCTGGTCTGAAGCAGCGCCATTTTGTGGGTGACCACGTCTAACCTGAAGTCAAATGGCCTTCGGATATTCTCTTCCCATGCGGGTCACGGTCCTGTTCTTTGGAGTGCTGAAGGAGGTGCTGTCGAGCGACAGCCAGACTCTCAATCTGCCCGCGGGCTCAACGGTCGATGCAATCCTCGAACACTATCGCAATTTGTTACCCCAGCAGCCGAAGTTATGGTCAACATTGGCCATTGCGGTGAACCAGAGCTACGCGGTGAAAGGTTGCCTGTTGCGCGATGGTGATGAAGTTGCGCTGCTGCCTCCCGTAAGCGGCGGTTCCAGCTCATTGATCTCCCTGGTCAAGGAACCCATCGATTCTGCGTCTCTGGCGGCCCAGGTCAAGCAGGGGGAAGACGGCGCCGTGGTGGTGTTCGACGGCATCGTGCGCAACAACACCCGGGGAAGGCGAACGCTCTTCCTGGTGTACGAGGCTTATGAGGAAATGGCCCTGCGCCAGATGCAGGCTCTGGCGGAAGAGGCGGTCGCGATTCACGGCGTGCGCCAGGTCGCTCTGGTGCACCGGTTGGGCCGGCTCGAAGTGGGTGAAACCAGCGTTCTCATCGCCGTTTCTTCTGCGCACCGGGCGCAGGCCTTCGAAGCTTGTCGCTGGCTGATCGATACGCTCAAGAAGACGGTGCCGATCTGGAAGAAAGAGCACTTTGAAGATGGGGCGGTGTGGGCCGACGGCGAACCTTTTCCCTCCGAGCTGGTGCAAAAGTGAAGGTGCAAGCACTTTGCGCAGCCATCTGCTGCGCCTTCTCCGTGTGCAGTTGGGCACAGACGCCCACGATTAATGTCAATGTCCGGTTGGTAAATGTTTTCGTCAATGTTACCGATAACAAAGGCGCTCCAATTCCCGGCTTGACGAGGGACGATTTTTTGCTCTCGGAAGATGATCATGCGCAGAAGATCGCCATATTCGAGCGCCAGTCCGAGCTTCCGTTGGAGATTGTGCTGGCCATTGACACCAGCGGCAGCGTTCATAAGGACCTCAGCGTAGAGCAGGAGGCGGCGAAACATTTTGTGCACTCCCTGCTTCGTCCGGTCGACCACCTGGATCTGATGGAATTTGCCGACAATGTGCGCGAGGTGATTTTCTTCACCAACAATGCCGGCCGCATCGACCGCGGGCTGAACGATATGGGACGTGGCGCAGCCACGGCCTTGTATAGCGGCGTTTATCTCGCGTCGCAAAGCCTGGCCCCGCGTTCCGGGCGCAAGGTGCTGGTTATCATTTCCGATGGTGGCAATACGGTCAAAGGCACGACCTACGATATGGCTCTGGAGCAGGCTTTACGGGGTGAAGTCATGGTCTATCCGATCATCGACGTTCCCATCGCAGCCAGCGCCGGTCGCGATCTGGCCGGAGAGCATGCGCTGATCACGCTGGCCCAGCAGACGGGGGGCAAGTATTACTATGCCGACGCCTCCTCGCTGGACAAGACCTTCGCCCAGCTATCGGAAGACCTGCGGACGCAATATCTGCTCGGATACTATCCATCGAACCGGTCGGGGACCGACTTTCGCTCGATCTCAGTCAAGCTGCGCAATCCGGCCGACGCGGCTTACGTCATCCGCAATCGGCCCGGGTATTATCCTTCGCCGGTGCAATAGCCGGGCTTGCATCCGAACCCGTCCTGGTCTGAACGGTGTTCCATGGTCTGTCTTTTCCTTTTCCCCGCAACCAAGATGTTCGGGTCCCCCATCCTTCGCGTTCTTTGCGAAGGGTGGGAAAAGCAGAATGTGCGGGGAAGAGTTTCGGGGGCAGAGCAGTGGTCTCCCACCCTTCGCAAAGAACGCGAAGGATGGGGCGGACACCGCGGGAAAGAACAGATGTTTTTGCCCGCAGCAGCCGCATGGGGCACCCGAAGATGGGTGGTTGCGCAATTGTTTCGTACCATCCGCTCTTTTTCCATAAACCGAAAAATTCAAGAGCCAGTGACATTTGTTAAGGCTGTGTCAATTAACCTCTTCCGAGGCTCTTATTCTGAGTGGGGTATGGATGCATCTTTGTCTTTCGCTTCTTGCGGTCTTTCTCTGCCTGGGCGGAGCCCAGGAAAGGGCGATGCTGCCGGATTCTCCTGAGCCACAGGCCTCCGGCCCCAGCACCACTCCGGCTGCGAGGCAATCTCTGCCCCATATCAACCAACGAGAGGCCGACCAGTCCGACGACCAGGTGAATCCGGCCGTGTTTTCGCACCATCTCATCGCCGACAGGATTTGGATCTCGGGCCAGGCCAACTTCATCTTCCAGGCCCACGGGCCGTTTCATTCGCCCTACGCGGGAACAAACAGCTTCCAAAGCCGGGTAGAGATGACCGCCCTTTCCCGGGTGCTTACTCTCTACACTGGAGTCAAACTCACCCGCTGGACGGAGTTTGTCTTTAACGCAGAGGAGGCCGGGGGCAAAGCTCTGAGCGAGGCTTTGGGGATCGCAGCGTTCCCCAATCTTGACGTGGTACGTAATCCAACACTGGGCCAGGGCGTCTATGCCGCGCGCTATTTTCTGCACTACACCATTCCGGTGACCGCGGACCGGGAGGAGGAACAGCCCAATCCCTTTTACCTGCAGAGATCGCTTCCCAGACAGCGTATTGAATTCATGATAGGAAAGATGGGGCTGGTTGATTTCTTTGACAACAATGCGGTAGGCAGCGACAGTCATCTGCAGTTCACCAATTGGGCCATCGATAACAACGGCGCTTACGATTACGCGGCCAACACCCGCGGTTACACGATCGCCGCGATTCTCAGTTACACCGGACCGAAGTTCGAAGTTCGCTACGGTGAGGCGCTGATGCCGACGGTGGCCAATGGGATCGATCTCGAAGCCGATCTGCGCCGCGCCCGAGCCGATAATCTCGAGCTGGAATGGAAGCCGCAATGGTTTCAGGGCCTGGAGACACATATTCGTCCGCTGGCTTATCTGAATCACGCCAACATGGGCGACTACGGCCAGGCGATTGCGGGATATCTGAACGGCGTCGATAAGACTCCCGACATCACCCTCTACCGGCACCAGGGCTCGTTGAAACAGGGCTTTGGCATCAACATGGAGCAGGAGCTGCCGGCCAATTTCCGTGCCTTTTTCCGCGCTGGATGGAATGAGGGGCACAAAGAATCGTTCGCCTATACCGAGATGAACAGCACCCTGGCGTTTGGCTTCGAACTCCCCGGAGACGCGTGGGGCAGAAAAGAAGACCAGATTGGCAGCGCCTTTGAAATTGGCGGCATCAGCAGCAAGCACGCTCAATACCTGGCCCTGGGTGGGCTGGGATTCATCCTGGGCGATGGCCATCTGAATTACGGCCACGAAGCGGTCAGCGAGACTTATTACAACGCGCACGTGGTAAGCGGCCTTTATATGGCGGTGCAGCTCTCATTCATAAACAATCCGGGCTACAATCGGGACCGAGGCCCGGTTGTCGTTCCCGGGGTGCGGGCACATGTGGATTTTTAAGTACATCCGCTCATCCCGCTGGCAGCATCTCTTTATCATCCATGGCAAACCAGAATCCAACCCGGCGGGGTAAGAAGGAACCGCCTCTTGGCGAAACCGGCCAGGAGACGCTTTATCTCCGGTTCCTGAGTGAGAAGCAGGTAAAAGTGAACGTCAAACTGCGTGACGGGGAAAACGTTTCGGGGTGGATCGAGTATTTCGATGACACCATGATTCGCCTCACGCGCGAAGGCCAGCCGAATCTCTTTATCTACAAGCACCAAATTCGAACCATCAGCGAACGCGGCCGGCGCGCCAGTGGCGTTGAGAGAAGTGCGCCTTGAAGGATCTTCCCAGTCAGCTTGATCTTGGTTTTGTCGCCCGTGCTGCCGGCATTGCTTTAGAGGCCGGGGAACTGCTTCGCGGCTACTTCGAGCGCGGCGTGGCCACAGAGTACAAAGGCGATGTCGACCTGGTTACGGAAGCCGATCGAGCATCGGAGAGGCTTATCGGAAAGCGGCTCGGCGAGCAGTTTCCCGATCATGGCATCTTTGGGGAAGAGGGAACCCGCTCCGGATTGGACCGTGCGTATCGGTGGTATGTCGACCCGTTGGACGGCACTACCAATTTCTCCCACGGCTTTCCGTTCTTTAATGTTTCCCTGGGCCTGGAGCATCGGCCGCCAGGACTGGCGCCGGACCAGGATGGTGAGATCGTCGCCGGCCTGGTGTATGACCCCGTCCACGATGAACTCTTTGTCGCAGAAAGAGCAAAAGGTGCGTGGCTGCTGAGTTCCTCAGTGGGCGCCCGGCGGCTTCACGTCTCACGTGTCAGGCATTTGCAGGAGAGCTTGCTCTCCACCGGCTTTCCCAGCCACAAGCGGCACATGAACCCCAACATCCACTTCTATCAGCAGTTGACGCTGCGTTCTCACGGCGTTCGCCGGGCTGGAGCGGCGGCGCTGGATTTGGCATATTGCGCGGCCGGCCGCGTAGACGCCTTTTGGGAATTCAATCTCAACCCCTGGGATACAGCGGCAGGCGCGTTGCTGGTAGTGGAGGCGGGAGGAGAGATGCTCCGTTTCGACCGCACGCCGTTCCGTCTGGATAGCCAGGAAGTGATGGCCACCAACGGTCTGCTCACTGGTGAGATTCTGGGCTTCTTCGAGGATATGTTTGCCGGCCGTGGGATAGAACCAGTTCCCACGCCCGCCGAGTTTGCAGCGCGAAGATTGGCGCGTTGAATTCGAAGCCACTTTGCGCTTTCTATTCCTGCTGTACAATTTGGTTTCACTTTATTCGGATCGGGAGATCGGTACTTTATGACATACGTGATCGCAGAACCCTGCATAGGAACCAAGGACACAGCCTGCGTGGATGCCTGCCCGGTAGATTGCATTCATCCCAAAAAGGATGAAGCGAAGTACGCGGATACCGATCAGCTCTTCATCGATCCGGTGGAGTGTATCGACTGCGGTGCCTGTGTTCCGGTGTGCCCGGTGTCGGCCATCTTTGCCGGCGACGACGTGCCCGAGAAGTGGTCGAGCTTTACTGAGAAGAACGCTGGTCATTTCGGCCGCTAGACCCGACGTTGGCGTCCCTGGTGAGCGATGAGTGTTCATCAGGTGGAAGCGGTGGTGTTGCGTACCTGGCCGATCCATGAAGCCGACCAGATCGTCTCGCTGTTTACGCGGGATTACGGGAAAATCAAGGGAGTAGCGAAGTCGGCGGCCAAGTCCCGCCGGCGTTTCGGCGGCGCGCTCGAGCCGATGACGTACGTGCGCGCGCACTATGCCGAGAAGCCCAGCCAGGAGTTGGTGCGTCTGGATTCCTTTGACATTCTCCATTCGCCGCTCGCCGAGCCGGTCGACTATGCACGAGCCGCGGCCCTCGCCTTTTTCGCGGAGGTGCTGGAGCAGACTCTGCCCGACCACGATCCGCATGATCTGGTATTCCGTTTGCTGCTTTCCGTACTCGAGCAGACCCGGGTCGATCAGATCTGGATGCCGATTACCTACTTTGCTCTTTGGACTACACGGCTCATGGGGTGGCTTCCGGATTTAAGCCGGTGTTTGCGGTGTGGTGTCTCGCTCGCCGGGCAGCCCGCGTATTTTCACTTTTCTTCGGATGGGCTGGTGTGCCTTGAGCACCGTCACGGCGGAGAAGATGGTTTTCCTGGGGCGACGTTGACCCCCGATTCCCAGATGCTCGCGGTGCGAATGTTTCGTTCGCCGGCGTCGGCGTTCGCCGCGGAGTCGTGGCCCCGCAATCGCGGAGCTGACCTCCGCCGCTTTGCCATTCAGAGTCTGGAGCGTCACCTGGAAAGAAAACTCAGAACCGCAGCCGCATTGTCGCGCCTGGGTGGCGGGTAGGCTACGGAGTCTCGGTCGAGACTTTGCCCCGACTACGAACGCGGGTGCCCCACATCTCGCTCGTTTTTCGCGAGATGTGGGATTCCACTGCTGTTACCCCGAAACTCTTAGCACTCAATCCACAGTCTGAGGTCAACATTCGTCAGTCCCACATCTCGCGAAAAACGAGCGAGATGTGGGGCACCCGCGTTCGTAGCCGGGCAAAGCCTAAAATTCTTCACCCGTTTAGCAGCGAGCCCACGATTCCGCCTACCACTCCGCCTTCAGTTCTCTCTCTGGTGGCCGAAGGCATGTAATGCATCAGCTGGTGAGCCAGTTTCGAGATGGGGAGGGTTTGTAGCCAGACTCGCCCCGGGCCGGTGAGCGCCGCAAGGAAAATTCCGTCGCCGCCAAAGATCATGTTTTTGATGCCAGGAATCCTGGTGATCTGAAAGGAAACACTGGACTGAAAGGCTCCAACGTGTCCCGGATGGACGCGTAGCATCTCTCCAGGCTGCAGATCCTTGACCACCAGCTCTCCCGACAACTCGATCCAGCAGGCACCTTGCCCAGTGACCTTCTGCAACAGGAATCCGTCACCGCCGAAGACCCCAGCTCCCAGCGATTGCTGGAAACCGACCCCGAGTTGAACTTGGGGCGTGGCGCAGAGAAAACCGTGACGATGGATCAGATACTCCATGCCGGGACCAACCTGCACCGGCTGAATGTGCCCCGGAACCCGGGTGGCAAAGGCAATCTCGCCGCGAGCGCCGATGGCGCGGTATTCCGTCATGAACAGGCTTCCACCACCCGCCACTCTCTTGAGGGCGCCGAAAATTCCTCCCCCTCCGGCGAACTGGGTGTGCGTCTCCAATTGAATGGAGCTGCTCATCCAGGAGAGCTCACCTGCTTCTGAAACCACTGACTCGTTCGGCTCCAGGGTGAACTCGAGAACCGGTAAGGTAGTGCCGACGATTCGGCTTTGCATGGCCA
>CAZSUK010000388.1:0-20819 GCA_964609355.1 uncultured Acidobacteriaceae bacterium
GTTGTCGTGGCGTCACAGGGCCCGTCCCTCAGCCACTCTTCATGAAATTCAGGCTCGCTCACAAGGAGCAAACTTGAATATTCAAGGTTTAGCACAGTCCGGTAGGGATCGCAAGTGTCGTATTCAGCCAACAAGTCAAGCTGGAAGTGCATCTGATTGGTAACATTAGTACAGAATCAAACACCGAGCCTGCGGAGGGGTCTGGTCCGCCTAAAAGAAATCGGAACTTCATGACGACGGAAGCCAGTCCACAATCCTCCCGTAGCGCGTGGCGCGAGCGGGTACAAGCTCTCAAGAATGTACCGCCTGTGCTCGGTATTTTGTGGCAGTCGGGCCCCGCCGTGGTTGTTTGGGGCCTGACGCTACGCGTCCTGGTGGCTGCCCTGCCAGCCGCGATTGCCGGCGTGGCGGCAATGATTATTAACGGGGTACAGCACTACTTCAGCCATCAAGGAACAATCCCGCATTTTTGGTGGCTGGTGGTCCTGGAAGCCGGCCTCAACGTGGTGAACGGGCTTCTGTTGCGGGGCATCGACTATAGCGATAGTCTGCTCGCGGATCGCTATACCCACTTTGTCAGCATCCGGGTCATGAAACAGGCGGCAGCGCTGGACCTGACGACCTACGAAGATCCCGTCTTTTATGACCGCCTGGAACGGGCGCGGGTACAGGCCACCGATCGCCTGGCCATGATCCAACAAATGGGCCGGCTCTTCCAGCAGACCCTGACCACCTTGATCTGGACCGGGATCCTGCTCTGGTACTCTCCGTGGCTCGTGCTCCTGCTGGCGCTCGGCGTGCTCCCTACCTTTCTGGGAGAAACCCATTTTGCCTTCCTCGGATATGCGAAGAATTTCCGCCAGACTCCGGCCAAGCGTCAAATGGATTACCTGCGCCAGGTGGCCGGCAGCCAGGAAGGCGCCAAAGAGCTCAAGCTCTTCAATCTGAGCCCGTTCCTGTCGAACCGTTTCACCCAACTCTCCAAGGGTATTTACGAGGAGAATGTCGCTCTCTCGCGCAAGAAGCTGATCGCCGGGGGTCTGCTCGGGGTGATTGCTACCCTTGGCTACTATGGCGCCTATGCCTTTGTCATCTGGCGCGCAGTTACGGGCAATTACAACAGCATCGGCGAGTTCTACTACCTGACCAACGCGATCATCCAGGCGTCGGCCAATTTGCAGCAGGTGTTCTCGACTGCTTCGGGTATTGCCGACCAGGCCCTGTTCCTCACCGATCTGCTGGCGTTCTTTGAGATGAAGCCGACGGTGACTTCGAATCCTGACGGAGCGCTGATTCCGCGTCCTATCCGCGGTGGTTTCGAGTTTCGCAATGTCAGTTTTGCTTATCCTGGCACCACGCGGCGGGTGTTGAGCAACTTCAACTTCACCCTGCGGCCAGGAGAGCGGATCGCGCTGATTGGGGAGAACGGCCAGGGTAAGACGACGGTGGTCAAGCTCATCACCCGGCTTTACGACCCGACCGAAGGCCAGATTCTGCTGGATGGCATTGACCTGCGCGACTATAAGTTAGAAGATTTGCACCACGAGATCGGCGTGATCTTTCAGGACTTCATGCGCTACGAGATGACGGCGCGGGAGAACATCAGTGTAGGCCGTGTGGAGAGCGAGCATTCGCAGGCAGAGCTTGAAGACGCGGCGCACAAGAGCCTGGCGGAGAGCGTCATTGCCAAGCTGCCTGGCGGTTACGACCAGATGTTGGGGCGGCGTTTCGAAACCGGCGTGGAACTCTCAGGCGGAGAGTGGCAGCGGGTCGCATTGGCGCGCGCTTACCTGCGCGATGCGCAATTGCTGGTGTTGGATGAACCGACGGCCGCGCTCGACGCGCGCAGCGAGTTGGAAGTATTTGAACGCTTCGCCGAACTGACCATGGGGAAAATGGCTCTGCTGATTTCGCACCGTTTTTCTACTGTGCGGATGGCGGATCGCATCGTCGTGCTGGAGGGCGGGAAACTGGTCGAAGAAGGAACCCATCCGCAACTAATGGCACTGGGCGGGCGCTACGCAAGTATGTTTGAAATGCAGGCGGCGAGCTACCGCTGAGCATCAAGAGAGAAGAGTTATGACAGACACGATTACCGGCTCCGGCCAGGCCTTTACCACCGAATCGGGGCACACCTTCACGGCTGAAGCCTTGCGGAGTCATGCCGACCGGGTCGCCCCAACCTGGCACGTAGCTCACAAGCCGGAAGGGGCGGGTAGTTTTGGGCGCCGCATCGAGGCTACCGCAGAATCGCTCAATCAGCTCTATGTAATTCTCGACGCCAGGCCTGTGCCGACGTATCTGCCAGGTGAGAAGCTGGACCCGCTGCTCGAGCTGCGGCAAAACCCGCGGCTGCTGCGCTCCGTCGTGGCCGAAACCCGCACCATCCGAAAAAAACTCGGGCGTTTGCCCCGGACGGTTCGAGACCATGAAAACGATGAACCACGCATTGTCACCGTGGCGGATGCTTATTTGCAGGCGATGGGCTCGGAATATCACCCGGATGCAATCAAGATCTTTATCAACCAAGTGCAGAAGCACGATGCGCTGGAGCTGAATGAACTCTGGGCCCTGGCTCCCGTCCTCAAATTTATGCTGCTGGAAGAAGTCATCACGCAGGCGAACGAGGTCATCCAGGACGAAGCGTCGCACACCGAAGCCGGCGCTGAGCTGCTGAAGACGCGCATGCGAAGCCTGCGCGATGTAGGGTATGCGGATTGGTTTTCGATGATCGAACCGCTGGTGGTGTATGACCCGATCCTGCAACAGGACCCCGCCAACGCTTACAAGTTTATGGACTTCGAAAGCCGGGAGGCTTACCGCAAACGGGTGGCGGAGATCGCCCGGTTTTCCGACTGTACGGAGTTAGAAGTGGCCCAGGCAGCGCTCACGCTGGCTCTGGAATCGAAAGAAAAACACCGGATCGAAGATCCGCGCCTGCGCACTCGACGGGCGCATGTGGGGTACTACCTCATCGATCGTGGGTTTCCCATGCTCGCCCCTCGGGTCGGCTATCGTCCCAGGTTTATCGACCGGCTGCGGCAGAGCCTCTGGAACAACGCGGATGACTTTTATATCGGCGGCATTCAGATCATTACGGTAGTGCTGATCGGTTTGATCCTGGCGCCGCTGGTGCCTACCTATCCAATCTTTGGCGGCCTGACGCTGGCCTTTTTGCTGTTATTGCTTCCGGCCACGCAGGGTGCGGTGGACCTGGTGAACAACACCGTGACCGTGGTATTCAAAGCCTACGCCCTGCCCAAGCTCGACTTCTCAAAGGGCGTGCCCCAGCCGTTCACTACCCTGGTGGTTATCCCGAGCCTGCTGATGAATGAGAAGCAGGTACGCGAGCTCTTCGATGGGCTCGAGGTGCGCTACCTGGCTAACCAGGATCGCAACATACATTATGGCTTGCTCACCGATCTTCCCGACTCGGTCACGCGGCCGCGGCAGAATGACACCGATCCGTTGGTCGACCTGGCCATTCAACTCACCGATGAACTGAATGAGCGCTATGCCAAGGCGGCCGGTGGTTCGTTTTTCCTGCTGCATCGCCACCGCATTTTTAATGCGCGTCAAGGCGTGTGGATGGGCTGGGAACGCAAACGCGGCAAACTGCTGGACCTGAACAAGCTGCTCAAGGGGCAGTTTGATCCCTTCCCGGTGAAGGCCGGGAACCTTAGCGCGCTTACCCAGGCGCAATATGTGATCACGCTCGATTCCGATACGCAGCTTCCCCGGGGCACGGCGCATTCCATGATCGGGGCCATGGCGCATCCGCTGAATCGGGCGGTGATTGATCCTGAACTTCGCATCGTGACCGAGGGCTACGGTATTTTGCAACCGCGGGTCGGGGTGAGTGTGCAATCGGCATCGCGTTCACGGCTGGCGTCGGTCTACTCCGGGCAGACGGGATTCGATATCTACACCCGCGCCATTTCCGACGCTTACCAGGACTTGTATGGGGAAGGCATGTTTACCGGCAAGGGCATTTACGAGATCAATGCCCTGCATGCGGTTCTGGACCGGCGGTTTCCGCGCAATTCCCTGCTCAGCCATGACCTGATTGAGGGCTCGTATGCGCGGGTGGGATTGACCACCGACATCGAGGTGATCGACGACTACCCATCGCACTACAGCGCCTACACGCGGCGTAAGCATCGCTGGTTACGGGGCGACTGGCAGATTGCGCAATGGCTCTTCAGCAAGGTGCCGGATGAGTCGGGGCGGTATGTGCGCAATCCTATCGCCACCATTTCGCGATGGAAGATTTTCGACAACCTGCGCCGGTCGCTGGTGGAGACGTCTACCTTCGCCCTGCTGCTGGCGGGCTGGCTGGCATTGCCCGGCGGCGCGCTTTACTGGACCGCGGTCACCTTGTTTCTGATGTTCGTGCCCACGCTGGTGCAGTTTGTTTTTGGTGTGGGGCGCGCCTACGTCACCAAGTTGCCGGGCTCCATGCGCGATGCGGTTAGCGGATTTGGACAGGGCACGTTTATCGCCCTGCTGACTTTGGTCTACCTGCCGCACCAGACCCTGCTGGCGCTGGACGCGATCATCCGCTCGCTGGTGCGGAGCTTTATTACCGGGCAGCGGTTGCTGGAATGGGAAACTGCGGCCGAGGCGGAATCGAACAAGCAACGGCGCACCCCCGTCGATCGATATCTCGCGGTTACCCCGCTGGTAGCAGTGGTTGTCGGGGTGATCGTTTTTCTGCGTCATCCAGAATCGTTGCTGGTGGCTCTCCCGATCCTTATCCTGTGGGGCTTTGCAGGACTCATCACGGCATGGCTGAACAGCTCGCCGCAGCAGACCAGGCCCAGGCTCACGACGGAGGAAGACACGTTCCTGCGGCAACTGGCCTTGCGGACCTGGCGATATTTCAATCAATTCGGAGGCGAAAGCCACAACTACCTGATCCCGGATAATGTCGAGGAAGAAGGTCTGTTCGAGGCGGCGCGCGTTTCACCGACCAACTTTGGGTTGTTGCTGAATGCCCGGCAGGCGGCGACTACTTTTGGCTATCTGACGGTTCCCGAATTTGCGGAGCTGACGGAGAACAGCTTCCAGACCTACGATAAGCTGGAAAAGTACCGCGGACACATCTACAACTGGTACGACACGCGGACATTGCAGCCTATCCGGCCGATTACGATTTCTTCCGTCGACAGCGGTAACCTGGCGGCTTCGTTCTACACCGTGCGTACTGGTTGCCGCGGTCTTCTGCGCACGCGGCTGTTGGATCCGGCGCTGTTTTCCGGCATGCGGGATCATTGGGGCCTGTTGACGAGTTTGCCGGAGGCCCCTGCCGGCCTGAAAGCGCTTGCCCCGCCGGCAGTGGATGCGGCGGCGGATGCCTGGGTCACCTGGGCGCTGGCCACGGTCAACGCGCCGGAATTCGGGGCTCCGTCAACTGGAGAGACGGCCTGGTGGCTGGCGGAAACGCATCGCCGTATCAGTGCCATGGCAGGACTGATTGGCAATTACATGCCGTGGCTCATGCCCCGCTTTGCGCCGCTTCTAGCTTTGCCCCAGCTGCAAGGCTTCTCGGAGACCGCAGCGACGGTCCAGGTGGGGAATGCCAGCTTGCTGGCCGCAGATCTGGATACGCGGCTCGCGCGGGCGTCTACGGGTTTGGCTTCCGATCCCACGCTGCTTGCGCTGGCGGACGATCTGCGCACGGCATTGGCTTCGGCCCGGGAGGGGCTGAAGGCGCTGGCTAGTGAACTGAAACGTCTTTCAGCCGAGGCGATGCGTTTCGCTACTGAGATGGATTTTGGGTTCCTGATGGATAAGTCTCGTCTACTGCTTTCGATCGGGTATGAGATTGAGCGGCAGCATCTGCACCAGGCTTGTTACGACCTGCTGTGCAGCGAGGCTCGTATTGCTGCCTTTATCACCGTGGCCAAAGGGGAAGCACCCCAGCAAAGCTGGTTCAAGCTGGGCCGTATCCACACCATGGCTTACGGGCAGGCGGTGCTTATTTCCTGGACCGGGACGATGTTTGAGTACATGATGCCTTCGATCTGGATGCGTAGTTATCCCGATACGCTGGTGTCGCGCACGTTGGCCGGGGTAGTGGCTATTCAGCGCGCTTTCGGCAAGGAGCACGGGATTCCCTGGGGAATTTCAGAATCAGGCTGGGCAGGTAAGGACGATCACGGCCATTACCATTACCAGGCGTTTGGGATTCCCCAGATTGCTCTGAAATGGGACGCGGTGGCGGGCCCGGTGATTTCGCCTTATTCGACTTGCCTGGCGTTGGGGATTGAACCGGTTGAGGCGCTCAAGAATTTAAAGCGGATGGCCAAGATGGGCTGGACAGGCGCTTACGGTTTCTATGAAGCTGCGGATTACCAGGAGTCGATTAAGACGCCGAAGCTGGTGAAGGAGTGGATGGCTCATCACCAGGGTATGTCGCTGTTGGCGGTGTTGAACTTGTTGTATGACAACATTGTGCAGGATTGGTTCCATGCCAATGCGCACTTAGAGGCTACCCAGTTGTTGCTGCATGAGAAGCCGATGCACGAGGCGGCGTTGAAGGCTGAGTTTCAAGCAGCACAGGGTAAGAAGGCCAGCTGACGGGGCGAGATTACGTACACCAGGGCTAAAGAGGCTGCGGAAAAAGTCGGGACCGGCAGGAGAAATGTACCCGCAGCGACCGCAGGGGCTAAAGCCCGTCATATTCTCAGTTGTTTACGGCCCGACTAAAGTCGTGCCCTGATACAAAACAGAGCATTTGTGGGGCCCGTAAAGTCTTGCCCTGATACAAAATGGTTTTTTCCGCATCCTGTAAAGCCCTCAATTGATAGGCCGGAACGTTTTCGCGGGTTTGAAAACCCGCTCTCCCCGGACTAAAAGTCCGGGGCTACAGCGATCCGCTCCGCCGGAACTAAAGAGGCTCCGGAAAAAGTCGTTGTTGCGAGTAGCCCTCATAGGCTAAAGAGCGTGTGTGAGAACGCGGTCCTGGAAGGGCACGGGTTCAGCCATGCCGTAAATTCGTTGAGAGCTTCCGGGCTTTGCAGGCTGAGGAAAAAGTCTCAGCTGCGAAGAAGTCAGGGGCGAAGAGCCGTGGTATCCCACATCTCGCAAAAAACGAGCGAGATATGGGGCACCCGGGGTCCTTTTTGGGGCGAATGAAAAAAAGCGCCAAGGGAGCTTAAAGCCCAATTTTGTATACGGGAATGTTCCCGCGGGTTTGAAAACCCGCTCCCCGGACTAAAGCCCGAGGCTGGCACTTTTCCGCATTTAGTTCGTTCCTAACGCTTCTTTTACGCCGCGGACCATGGCTTCAGGATTGAATTCGGCGCGGATGATCTCGTCAGGGCAGTCGCTTTGGATGGTTACACGGTAGTTACAAACGAAGGCGACGTGCTGGCCCGGCTGAACCTTCTTGATGTCGTCGCATAGCTCCTGGGCGCTTTTGACTTTGACGTCCGCCTCAACATCGATCAATACCAAGTCGTAGTCGTTCTGGCCCACCTCGTCCAGGGCCTTGCCTGAGTAGAGGGTCGACTTTACTTCAAAACCGTGCATGCGCAGGATTTCGTCGCGCAGCTCCATGATGTTTTCCCGGCTGCTGACGTGGAAAATCCTTTTTTTCCCGTTGCTTGCTGAGGCGTTGTCTTGCATGAGCGGATGCTACCAGTTCCTACTTGACTGCGTCGGCATTGGCTTGGGCCATACCGGGCTTGCCGATCGTCGGCACCAGCATGTCTTCCTTGCGGTGGATCAGAGTCGTCGCATTGAGCGAGGCCAGTTCAAAGCCGTGTCCGTGAGTGATGGCGTCGGTGGGGCAGGCTTCGACGCAGTAGCCGCAAAAGATACAGCGGTTGTAGTCGATGTTGTAGACCTTGGCATAGCGTTCGGAACTGGAGATTCTCTGCTCAGCGGTGTTCTCGGCCGCCTCGATGTAAATGCAGTTGGCAGGGCAAGCTGCCGCGCAAAGAAAGCAGGCGACACATTTTTCCAGGCCGTTTTCGTCCCGTTGCAGCACATGGGCTCCACGAAAACGGTCCTGAAAGTGGGCGCCGCGGTTGGGGCCCGGACCATCGGGATAGTTTTCCACCTCGGTGGGTTGCAGCATCTCGCGGAACGTGATGCTCATTCCCTTCGCCACTCCGGCTATGTTTCGCACAATGGACATGACACGAGTATACGATGGCGGACGCCCGCTATCCCGTTATTTGCTGTCCCTGCCTACACTCACCAGGCTTACTCCGTCAAAGGTGGTTTTTCCGGTGCTTTCTGGAGGCGTGCTGCTGAGAGCGATAATTCCGGTGTTCTTGGGCGCGACATGGTAATGCACTTGTAGATAGCCCCTGACCAGCGCAGCCCTTCTCCGCGATTGCACCAGTTCCTCCGACGGCGAACCTGAGGAAGCGTAACCCTCGACGATCAGAGGTTTATCGTAGAGCGCTTTAAATTGCCCTACGGCCTGGTCGATGCTCTGCCTGCCCTGCGCCGACAGCACCTCTTCCCCACTTTGGTTGGTGGTGAAAAGAGCCGGAGCGGCAATCCACTGGCGGCTCTCAGGCAGCTTCTTGAAAATCTCTCCGGCGCGATACTGCTCGACCGGCAGATCATCAAGGTTGTCGTAGCCGCGATGTTTAAAGAAGCCTTTGAAGAGAAATTCGTGTTTCAACGCCTCTGTATCGTCGGTCAGGTTGCCTGAGGCCTGGTTGAGGTTGGTCAGCGATTGCTGCAGGTTGGCGCCCGCGTCCTCGCCGTACTGATCCTCACCGAATGCGCTCTTCAGAGTGGTATTGACCTGCTGCGAGGTCTGATCGAGATTCTGGGTAGCGGACTTGGCGCTGACCAGAGTGTCATCTATTTTGGGTACCAACTGCCGGGATTGCACCTCGGCCAAAAGACTGTCGACTCGAGTAGTAGTGGTGTTCAGTTTTTCAGTGGTCTGGCGGACGTTCACTATCGACTGCTTTACATCCGCCGCGGTTGCCGGGTCCTCGACCAAGAGGCCGGCCGTGCCTTTCCCTTTGCGCACGTCCAGCACCACTCCGTTGACATCTCGTATGGTGTTGGTTGCTGTATCCAGAGTTGTGTCCAGGCGGCCGCTCACGTCTTTCATGGTGCTTTGCAGGCCGGTGATCGTGGTGCCCGCCTGGTTCATAATGCCCTGCGCCTGCTCCAGCAACTTGCCGATTTCGAATGGCTCTTTGCCCTGGAGAGTGCTTTCCGGCGGCGCTTCGGCCGCACGATCGGTTCCTCCCTGGATGAGCAGGAACTTATCGCCCACGAGCCCCTCGGTCTCGACGGTCACGATCGAATCTTCGCGGATCAAACCCCGAAGGCGATCCTCTACATTCATCTTCAGGCGGAACTTTTGAGACGGGCTGGAGGGAATCTCAATGGCTTCCAATTCACCCGCATCCATGCCGTCCACCCGCACTGCGGAACCTTTGGGTATGCCATCCACGTTCTGGAAGTTGGTGTAAAAAACAACGTGATGACGAAAAGCTTTGTGCTGATTGCCGATCAGAAAGAGAGCAGCGCCGAACAGCACGATGGCGGCGATAACGAAAACTCCAACGATCACATTATGGCTTTTCATGCGACTAGCGCTCCGCTATAAATTGTTGCAATAGGTTGTCGTCCCTCTTATCGAGTTCTGCCGGTGTTCCGAAGGCCAGGAGCCGGCCCTTATTCAAAACGGCGAACTTGTCTGCGATCTTGCGGGCTCCGTGAACGTCGTGGGTGACGATCACCATGGTGGTGTGGCGCTCGGTTTTTACCTTGATAAGAAGGTCGTCGATTTCAGAGGCGGTGATCCTGTCCAGGCCGCTGGCGGGTTCATCCACCAAAAGAATTTTCGGCTGCAGAACCAGGGCTCGCGCCAGGCCGGCTCGCTTCTGCATACCGCCAGATAAAGCATTCGGCATCTTGTTGCCGTCCTTCTCCAGACCAACTTCTCGCAAGGCCTGTTCGACGGCGCGCTCGACCTCCTCGGGAGATCTGTTGGGGTCCAGGCGATGAAGCGGCATGCACAGGTTTTGATTCACGGTGAAGGAGTCAAAAAGGGCTGCGCTCTGGAAGAGATAACCCATTCTGCGGCGAACTTTCATCAGCCCGTCTTCGTCCAGAGCCGCCATGTCTTTTCCCCCCACCAGGACTTTTCCGGCGTCCGCCATCAGCAAACCGATCATCAATTTCAAGGTCACGCTTTTGCCGGTTCCGCTTCGGCCCAGGATGCAGAGTGCTTCTCCTTCCGCCACTGTGAACGACACCTTATCCAGAATTTTCCTTCCGTCGAAGCCTTTTTCTACTTCTTCAAATGCGATCGTGGCGGCATTCGTTTGGCCCTCGCTCATATGGCCTGGTCCGGAAACAAGAAGAAGATGCACTTTACCAGGATTACGTCCGCCAGGATGACAACCAGCGAGGAGATGACGACGCTATTGGTCGCTGCTTTGCGAACTCCGTCGGAACCTTCGTTGGTGTTGTAGCCATAGAAGCAGGAGATGACGGCGATGAGGTATCCGAACACCGCGGTTTTGAGAGTGGGTGGAATGAAATCGGCGAGGGCGACGCCGTCAAAGGCACGGTGCATGTAAAGTGTCCAGCTCAGATGCGACCAGATGTGCTCGGAGAGAAAGCCTCCCAGGATGCCGGCCGCATCCATGAAAATCGTCAGCAGCGGGAGCATGAGAGTACAAGCGATGACCCGGGTGACGACGAGCAACTTGAACGAGTCGACGGAGAGCGTTTCAATGGCATCAATCTGCTCGGTGGCCCGCATATTCGCCAGTTGGGCTCCGATGCCGGCGCCTACCCGGCCGGCCATCAGCAGGGCGGCGACCAGGGGACCGATCTCGTTAAAAAACGCCAATGACTGGAAGACCGGGATTTCTGCTGTCGCGCCAAACTGCACCAGGGTGCTGCGGGTGTGCAGCGTGATGACCACTCCCAGCGCAAAACCAGCGGCCAGGACCAGGAAGAAGGAGCCTACACCGATTTCGTAGAACTGCGTGAGCAGGTATTCGCCTTCAAAGGGCGGCACAAAGGCATCCCGAATGGCCTTTGCGCCGAATAGCGCCACCTCTCCGATTGAGCCAAAAATTGACTTCTGCACCTGAAGGGTCCTCTGACGTTTCCGATTGGATGCTCTTCAGACTTAGAGGTAGCGCAGTTTGTGCAGGCAAATTATAGGCTGCCTAGACTTGTTAAGTTTTGCGTGGGCATCATTTGTGCAGTCTGTAGGCGAAAACCATCCAGATTATTCCGCAAAACAGCTCGAACCCGGCGAGCGCCTGGGTGGTGACGCGGGGAGCCAGGTTGTAGTGAGTCAGGAAGGCAACGCCGATGCACACAGAAATGATGCCGGCACTGGCGAGAAGGAAAAGATTCGGCCGGTCATCTCGCAGCTTGATGGCCAGCGCCGTTTGAAAGCACCCATTGCCCACGCCGTGGATGCCAGCCAGAAAGGCCAGGGACTGGGGAGTCAATAAAAGCGAAATACCGATATAAACACCGAGCAAAATCGTAAAGCCGCTTTCACAGAGCACCAGCCACCAGATATGCAGGCGCTGCTCGAAGGAGAAGAAGGCTGCCACCCCCAGAAGGAGGCCGTTGCCTAAAACGAAAGAGCCGAGGAGGAGGCTTAGATAGATCAGGGTCACGGGATCGAAGAAGAAAATCCCGAAGAAACTACTGGCAAGGAACAGGACCACCGCAAAGACGATTGCCAGGCCGCCTCTTACGGCGTAAGACCACCAGCATAACCGCAGGTCCTGGATGGGGGTTTGGGAATTCATAGGACGGCTTCCCTGGCGTAATCTGCCGGGCGGCCTTCACGACTGCGGCGAAAGAAGAAGTAAATGACGATGCTCACCACCGCAGCATAGGCACACCAGATCGAAGTGAACTCGTATCGCCTTACCAGCATGACGACAAGCAGGCCGGCTACGTTGAGGGCTCCAAGCAGGACGAGAGCGCGCAAGCCCGAAAAGAATAACGCACCGCAGGTTGCAACCACATAGAGGACCGCGACCGTATCGGTGGTGGATATCTGGTTCAGGTAGACGATACCGTGACCGCGGGCGTAGATCTGGACCGGATAGGCGATGAGCCCCCAAAGAATGTAGAGCGACAGCAGGGCTCCGAGGGCGGTGAAGTCGAGCATGCGCCGCCTGCGGTTTGGGGTGGATTCCATCAGAAAAACGCTGAATGGCAAAAGAAAGGGTAATAATCCCTGGGCGTACAGAATGTAGGCGGCGCCGGCGTCATGGGCCACGATCGGCCGCAGACGACCATTCAGTCCGAGCCAGACAAACCCCTCGGTGAACTGGTGCAAAGCGAAGAGGCAGGGCATGGCGGCAAATAGCAGCTCTCGCCGGTGCTTTACTTCGGCCAGCGTCGCCACTCCAATGGCGCCGAGCACAGCACTGCCGACAAAATTGGCGCTAGCTGAAAAGCACACGCAAGCCTCCGGGGGCACAGACAGGGGTTACAGACGCATGATACGTCAGGCTGGAGTTTGGGCTGATCCTGATGGGGAGCAGCCGCTGGGGTATCATTTGTTTCGGCCCGCGGCCCAGGAGCGCTTATCCATGCATGCAGAGCGGTACACCCGGAAGAGGTTTTGGCTCGCATCCTGGCTTTTTGTTCTTAGCGCTATTTCTTACCTCGACCGCACAAATGTCTCCATCGCGGGTCTGCAGATCAGTTCTGAATATGGGCTGGGAAACCAGCGGCTGGGATGGATCTTCAGCGCATTTCTGGTTGGCTACGCCGGTTTTCAAGTACCGGCCGGATGGCTGGCTTCGCGCTTCGGGCCACGGCTAGTAATTTCGTTGGGCGTGGTGTGGTGGGGCATCGCAACTGCACTTACCACGATGATACCTGCCGGCATCCCGCAGGCCGTCGTGCTGCTGATAGCGATCCGGTTTGCCCTGGGCGCGGGCGAGGCTGTCATCTACCCGGCGGCCAACCAGCTCGTCGCGCGATGGGTGCCGGAACAGGAACGGGGGTTTATCAACGGACTCATCTTTGCTGGGGTGGGCGCCGGCAGCGGTCTTACTCCGCCCTTATTGGCGTGGTTCATCCTGCATTATGGGTGGCGATCGGCTTTCTGGTTCAGCGCGGTGATCGGTGTGGTGGCAGGCGGTGTGTGGTGGTGGTTGGCACGGGATACTCCGGAGGAAGATCCCACGGTGTCGCAGGCCGAACTGCAGATCATTCGCCAAGGCATTGTCGAAGCTGGTGCGACCAAAGGTGCTGCGACGGAGGGCACTGGGCCTGCTGCCATCGCTTGGCGAGCGATCCTGACGCGGCGAGATCTGCCGGCGCTGTGCATCGCTTATTTCGGCTACGGTTACACCGCCTGGATATTCTTCAGTTGGTTCTTCCTCTACATGGCACAGGTGCGAGGTTTCAATCTCAAGTCCAGCGCTTTGATTTCCATGCTCCCCTTCCTTTCGATGACTATCGGATGTCTGGGTGGGGGAGCGCTCAGCGACCGCCTTACCCGCTCCTATGGGTTGCGGGTGGGGCGTTGCGGTTTGGCTTCGGTAGCGTACTTTTTTACTGCTGTTTTTCTGCTGCTCGGATCAAGAGTGCAGAGCCCGCAGCTTGCCGGGGTGATTCTTGCCGGCGGCGCAGGGGCGCTGTATGTATCGCAAAGCTCCTTCTGGTCGGTCTCAGCAGATATTGCCGGGCTCAGTTCAGGGGTGTTTTCCAGCATGGTGAATATGGCAGGGCAGGTGGGCGGCGCGGTGACCGCATCGCTCACACCCTGGGTGGCTCAGCGTTTCGGATGGACTACGTCGTTTGCGATCGCCGCCACGCTGGCTGCGATCGGCGGTGTCCTGTGGATGACGGTCCACCCGGAACGGCCGTTGAATGCTTGAAGCTACACACCCGGGCGGCGGAGCCGTACCGCGTAGATGGAGTGGTCGCTTAGCAGGTAGAGCGTGCGGCGGTCTTTGCCGCCAAAGAGGATGTCGTGCGGACGCTCAGGTACGTCGAGAGTACCTAGTAATTTACCCTGCGGCGAGTAGACAAAGATTTGGCCTGCGGCGAGATAGATGTTGCCGTCAGCGTCCTGCGCCAGGCTCTCTCCGCCCTGCTCGACAAAGGCCGTGATCTGGGATAACGATCCATCCGGGTTGAGGAGACCGCGATACGTGCGCTGCTCCGCTTCATTGGTCGCGTAGAAGGGCTTGCCTGCCGTTCCCTTCACCAGCCCGTAGGCTTCGAGAACAGGAACCCATTTTGTGCCGAAGTACGATTCACCCTGCACGATGGGAGCGTTGGTGGGGATGAATAAGGTGTTGTCGGGCGAGACAAATTGGAAAGTCGTGCGAGTGCCAAGACCTTTCTCGAACATTTGCTGCAACGAAGTATAGGTGTAGGGCTGAGCTGCGGAGAGAGTTTCTGCGAAGTCTCCGTTGAACCAGTAGTCGACTGGAAGCGCGGGGGTAAGCCCGGGACGGTCGGCAGCGGGTTCGAGCGGCAGAAGTGTGATCGTGTCGCCCCGCAAGGCATAGGCAGTGAGGTTCTTGCCGGCGGACGATACGACGATAAGATCGCCGGCCTGGTCGAAGACCAGGTTCACCGGATTGAGCGGTGCGTCGCTTACCACGATTGCGTTCCTCGACTCAGGCGACCAGCGATAAATGCGCTGGAACTCTGCGTCCACGAAGTAGAGCTGCCCCGCTCGGTCAATCGCGGCACCTGAGATATTGAAGAAGCCGGTAGCGAGGCGCTCGACCTGCGCGCCTTTCTCAACCAGGTTGGAGACGGGACGGTTTGCGGTTATTGGCTGCTTGTCGGAGATATTGAGCCAGGCGAATTCGCGGTCACGCACTTCGGCGTTGAGAGTCTGATCGACAATGGCGTTCTCAAAAGGTACTTTGTTCGAGCGCACCGCCTGACGGCAGTCACCTGAGGCATCGCACACAGCGATGGAGCTGTTAGCGTCCACATGCACGTTTCGAAAGTGGATGTCGTTGGAGCCGGCTATCCGCACCGCGTAGGGGAACGGCTTCTCCATGTGGGTTACGCGATAGCCGTGATAGTTGGCGATGGTGAGATTGCTGGAGCCATCGATTTCGAGCGAAGACGCATTCTGACTTTCGCCGCTCTCTTCTTCCGTCTGCAAAGCGTAGAGCTGCCAGTTGGATACATTGCGGAACTTGAATTCCGCACGCACGTGGTGTTCGCTTGAAACCTCATAGACGAAGCCCGGAATGGTGGTGTTTGAGACCACAAAGCCGGCCTGCGCGAAGGTGTCGGGAGTCCAGATATTGGCGAAGGTGCCCCCGCCTCCATCGATCCAGAGGCTGGGATATTGCGAGTCCCAGGGACGGTGTGGATTGGGGTCGGCGGAATGGGTGGAGTTGTAGGGATTGAGACGAGTGCCATCGGGAGCGTTGGTACCGTGGCCACCCAGAAAGCGGACATCGTCCACCAAGGAGTTCTTGCCAGCGTGCCATAGGAGACCAACTGCCCGGGGGTTGAAGCCGCCGGTAAAGATGCCCAGACCAGTGACGATGTTGGCGCCGCCGGAGGGCGCGAGCAGCAACGGCTTGGGTGCATCAGGGCCTTCAAATCCCGGCGTGCCGTCCTGCAGATCCAATTGTGTTGTGCTGGGATGCAAACCGATGAGAACAGTATCGGGACGAAGCGTCAGCGTGTCGTGAAGCAGATAGCGCCCAGTGGGAAGATAGAGCACCGGGTGCTGGTTGATCGCATTCTGCAGGGCAACCGTATCATCTGTAACGCCGTCGCCTTTCACCCCGAGCGTCTGGATGTTGACCCAGACGGCAGGGTCGGGCAGCGCGGCAATCGCGGGCGCCGGGGTTGGTGGCAGAACGGGAATGGGGGAAGCCTCAAAACGTGTTTGGAATGCGGCCAGAGCACCCGGATAGGCAAGACCGAGTCCGTGGGAGAAGACGCTGACCTGATAGGTATCGGTTAACTGCCGGAATTCGCGGCCACTCTCACGCAGCTTTGCGAATACCGGCACATGTTTGCAGAGCACATTCTCAAAATTGATCTCTGTCATGCGGCTAGCGTCATTGCTAATCATGACCGCGGGGCCGGTAATGTTCTCGAAGCGCGTGTCTTTGATCCACAACTGATCGGAGTAGTGGGGGTCGATGGATACCGCGGTAGGCAGGTTGCGGAACTCATCATGGACCAGGGTGAGTCCAGCTTCGTTTTCGCGGATCGCGGCCTCCCTCTGGCCGTCAAAGGTGGAGTCGATAAGCGTGAACTGCCAGGCGGGCGAGGGCTTGCGCGCCAGGATACCGTACTGGCCACCGTGGAAGTGAAGGTCCTCAGCCTCGTTCGCGACCTCATGCACTCCCGCGAGCCCAGAGCCTATGGAAAAGTCTATGTGGCTGAGAAAAGAGTGCTGGGCGGAGTGAAAACGAATGGCGACCGCCCCGGAATTGCCCGCGCCGATCTCGAAGTCGACGTTGCTGATAGCCGAGTAGAAGGTGCCGGGGTTGGCGTCGGGAACGCTGCGGATTGGCGGCACGGTTCCACGCGGGGTAGGAGGAGGATGATATGGAGAGGCCTCGGGACGGGGCCTGGCGCCCGCGAAAAAGAACATGTAGGCTATGCCGTCCTGATAGCCCGGAGTGTTTTCTCCCAGCACGAAGACGGGCCGATGGGGGCCGTAGCCGATCAGGCGTACGCCAGGCCAAAGATAAATGGTGCGGCTGATACGGTAGCGCCCTTGCGGGATGAAGACGATGCCCTCGCCTTTGCTCGCCTGAAGGTTGTCGATTGCCGCCTGAACCGCTTCGCTGTCGTCCAGCTGACCGTCGCCGTGGACCTGGAAATCCTGCGGGGTTAGATACACTGCGCCCGGGTCATCGAGGCGCGTCGGATAGGTTGACGCGGCGAAGGTCGATGCGGTCAGAGATGCGAGAATCAGGGCGAGAAGCGTTTTCATCGGCTCTGTCTAACTTATCTCAAGAAGCCCGGATATCTGCTGACCTGGATGCGCTATTCTTCTCTTTCCGCGCTAAGGGCGACGTGGTGGCGCGGAGTAAACCAGAGGGGGTAAACGTAACAATGTCAGATTCTTTTCCAACGAAATTCAATCGCCGTGGTGTGCTGAAGTCCTCGATGGCCGCGATGGCCGGCGGCCTCCTGAGCCGTTACAGCATGGAGAAGGCAGCGGCTGAAACGCAACCGGCGATCAAGAATGTGAATACGGCTTCCAGCCCTTCGGCGCTGAAGATTACCGACATGCGTTATGCAATCATCGTCAAGCCCGGTCCCAGTCCATGCCCAATCATCCGTATCGATACCAACCAGGGCGTGTATGGATTGGGAGAAGTACGCGATGTGGGCGGATATCAATATGCGATGGTGCTGAAGAACCGCATTGTGGGCGAGAACCCCCTCAAGATCGATTTCCTGTTTCAGAAGATCCAGCAGTTTGGCGGCGTGTCCCGCCAGGCGGGCGGTGTTTGCGCGATTGAGATGGCGCTGTGGGATATTGCCGGCAAGGTTTACAACTGCCCGGTGTACCAGATGCTGGGTGGGCAATGGCGAGACAAGATCCGCATCTACGCCGATACGACCGAGTCGGACGACCCGAAAGAATACGGAAGGCGAGCCAAGGAACGCAAAGCGATGGGGCTTACCTGGATGAAGATGGACCTCGGCATCAACGTGCTCGAAGGGATGCCGGGCATGGTGATGGAGCCGGCAGGCCAGAGCAAGTGGGAACTGCGCAACCAGCCGCATCCGTTCATGGCAACGGAAGTGACCGATAAGGGCATCGACCGGCTGTGCGAGTATGTAGCGGCAGTGCGCGAGAACATCGGTTATGACATGCCGTTGTCTATGGATCACCTGGGACATATCGGCGTGAAGTCTGTGATTCGCCTGAGCAAGGCGTACGAGAAGTTCAACCTGGAATGGATTGAAGATGTCATTCCGTGGCAATACACCGATCTGTTGAAACAAATCACCGATGCCAGCCCCACGCCGACGATCACCGGCGAGGACATCTACGAAATCTCGGATTTCGAGAAGCTTTGCAGCGTGCACGCGGTGGACAAGATCCACCCTGATCTTGCGACCTCAGGCGGTATTCTGCGGACGCATAAGATCGGCGACATGGCTTTCGGCTATGGTGTTCCGATGGCGATGCATTTTGCCGGCACACCGGTCAGTTGCATGGCGAATGTGCACTGCGCGGCCGCAACTCGCAATTTCCTGGCGCTCGAGAACCACTCGCTCGATGTGCCCTGGTGGCAGGATCTGGCCAACGGACCGGAAAAGCCAATGATCCAGGAGGGCTACATCAAGGTTCCGGATACTCCAGGGTTGGGAGTGACGCTGAACGATGAGGTCTGCAAGCAGCACTTGAAGCCAGGGACGGGATACTTCGAGCCGACACCGATGTGGGATGATGTGCAGTCTCTCGACGACGCGCTTTGGAGCTAACGGGAGAAACCGCAGGTCCCTCCCGTAACTCGCGTAGTTGTGAGGGGTCTAGCTCCTGCGGACGGCGTACTGAGATGCCTTGGACTTCACAGGCAAAGTTGCGCCAACTTCCGCGATAGCGAATTGGAAAGAAGTTCCTTTGCCTATTGCGCTCTCGAGCGAAAGGCTGGTGCCGTGTTTCTCTGCAATCCACTTGCCCAGCGACAACCCCAGGCCCGAGCCTCCAGAGGATCGGCGTGTTCGATCCACACGGTAGAAGCGATCAAAGATTCGAGATTGATGTTCGGATGGGATACCAATCCCGGTATCGCGAACGGTGAAAATCGCACAACCGTCATGGCGCGCAACTCGCAGTTGAACAGAGCCTCCCGGCGGCGTGTAACGGACGGCATTGTCGAGCAGAATGGTCAACAACCGCTGCAAGCTATTCGCATCCCCCAAGATAAACAGCAATTCGGGCGCTAGTTCAACCTCGAAGCTGAGAAGCGCCAGTTGCATCGAAGTCTTCCATTTTTCACCCAACTGGCGAACCATTTGATTGGCCTCTATGGGCTCGAAGGAAAGTGCTTCGTTGCCCGCATCCACACGCGCCAGCATCAGCAGACTGTCGATCAAACCGGTCATGCGGATCGATTCCAGCTGAACGTTCTCGCAGGCCTCTCGGTACTCTCCCGCGGAACGCATCCTGGAGAGAGCAACTTCGACCTCGGTGCGAATGAGGGCCAGGGGCGTGCGCAGTTCATGAGCAGCGTTGGCGGTAAAGTCACGAGTGCTGCGAACACCCGACTCGACGCGCTGCAGCATCTGGTTGAGGGTTTCAGAGAGATCGGAAATTTCATCCCTGGTGGGGGCGACCGGCAGGCGGATATCGAGGTTCCTGTCATTGATGCGGCGCGCATCCACCGCGATTGCGGCCACCGGGGCAAGGGCCTTCCGGCTCATGAAATGCCCACCAATTGCCGCCAGGATCAGGACCGCGGGTGTCAGCAGCAACAACCGCCGACCAAAGGAGGAAAGCAGAACCATAGATTTATTTACGGTAAGACCGGTCTGGACCGAGTATGCGCGCCCGTTCACATGGATTGGATAGGTCAGCACCCGCACATACCGGGTACCCTGATGGAACTGATCCAATGTGCCATCCGACGGCAGAAGTCCAGGAGCGGCGGGCAACAGTCCGGCTTCGATCATGCGCCGGGAACGATAGATCCATTGCCCGTCCTGATCGACCACCTGTAGATACTTGCCATCGTCTTTTATCTGGTAAATATCGGCGAACCTCTGCTCAAGGGACTGCACCCCGGCGTCAGGACCTAGCTGGCCAAGCAGCAATTGAACGTCTTCGACCCGCTCCTGCAGCTCGTGGTACTCGGTCGCTTTCACACTCTGACGCAGCATCCACCAGCTCGACAGACTCAATAAAACGGCGGCGGTGGCGAACATCGCGCAATACCACAACGTCAAGCGAAGGCGAATCGGCAGCGGTCTCATTTGATCTGCTTTCTTTTGTAACCGGGCAGATGGCTGCCGGCGATGTCGGATGGTTGTGCTTTCAATTGATAGCCGCTGCCCCTTACGGTATGAAGGAGCTTTGTTGGGAAGGGCGCGTCGAGCTTGCTGCGAAGCGAGTTGACCAGGACATCCAGCGCGCCTGGAGTGACCTCTTTGTGTTCCCGCCAGATCCCTTCCGTCAATGTGCCTCGGCCGACTACGCGAGGCCAGTTCTGAGCCAGCAACTCCAACAGCAGGTACTCGGTCCGGGTCAGGTTGATGGGTTTTCCCCGACGAGTAACGCTATGTTGGACGGTGTCCACAACAAGATCTGCGATGGTGAAGATCGTCGGGGCCGGCACCGGCGATGGCCGGGTGACGGCGCGAAGCCGAGCCAGCAGCTCAGGGAAGGAGAACGGCTTGGTCAAATAATCATCCGCGCCGAGGTTCAGGCCGCGGACGATTTCATCCTCTTTGTTATAAGCCGTCAGCATAAGAATCGAAGCCGGGTATCTTCGTTCCTGGAGCACTTGCGCGACATCGTACCCGCTCAGCCCGGGAAGCCCTAAGTCGAGCAGAATGACATCGAAATCTCTGTCGAGCGTGGACTTGAGGCCTTCGGCGCCGTCCAGAGCCACGGTGACATCGTGGCCGTGCTCCGAGAGCCCTTTGTGCAACAAAGCCGACATCCGGAGTTCGTCTTCTATCACCAGAACATGCATCTTCGGGTTTCCAGATTCACTATCCGCTATGCTGAGCCCTATTGCAACATAGTCCAATTTCGCGTGGAAAAGACTGACAGTGAATCTTAGAAAACTTTCACCGCATCGTTAACCTCTCTTTAACAAGGCGGCCTACTTTCTGGGTCAGTCCCCCAAGGCAATCATCGGTTTCTCGAA
>CAZSUK010000389.1:0-3045 GCA_964609355.1 uncultured Acidobacteriaceae bacterium
CGGGAGGGCACAACAGTTCGAATGTATCGCCTTGGACGAAACCTTATCCACGTGTCGCTCGCCGAAACTCTACACTTACGGAAGTGGGTTTCGCCGCGTGGGTTGTCCCGAAGAGTTCCCTGGTACCGCCGGACCGATACCGGCGGTGGCCTGTTCTGCAATCAGTCGGAATCCTCTGCTCCCTGCTTCGTCGGCAAGCTGGTGCAATTGAGCGCGTCCCTGTTCTGCATTTCCAGCTTGGATCTCAATCTCGCTCAGTTCCAGTCGCGCTTCGAGTTGACAGCGCACGCAACCCATTGCGACGGCTTTCTGGAGTGCCGGTTCCACCGTCCGCCTTGCTTCGTCGAAACGACGCTGGCTGCCTCGGAGCCGAGCGGTTGCCAGTGCAACATCGAAGTGGACCGTCGGATCATAGCTGTGGGCCGAAAGCACGGCCGTTTCTCCCAGAATCTTCGTAGCTAAGGGGGTGTTGCCCTGTTGAATCATCTCGCGCGCAAGCATGATTTCCGCTTCGATTTCATAATCGGTCATGCTTCCCCGGCGAAGCTCATCGATAGCGGACCGCACGGTGCTCACGTCTGCCGACCCACCTTCCTGTGACAATGCGACCTCCGCAAGCTCAATCTGATCCCATGCGACGTCAGCCGTTGCGCCAATTTCGCGGTCAACAGAGAGCGCTTCGGAAAAGGCCTGCCCGGCACTTACACAATCTCCTCCTCTCAGGAGCGCTCTTCCTAAAGATCGTTCCGCCTCCGCATATTCCGTCTTGCCACTGGTCTCTTTGAATTGTGCAATTGCTCCTCGGTATCTGGACAGCGCCGTTGCCATATCTCCCTGAATTTCAGCAATTGAGCCGAGGCTTTCCAGGGTAGCTCCAAGGACGGACTTGCTCCCCTCGCCTCGAACATGTTCCAGGAGCGGCTCCAGTATGTCTTTTGCCTGGCGGAATTTCCCTTGGCGTTGGAGTAACTCGGCAAGGTTGTACGTCACAACGTCCCGCTGATTCACACGGTTCAGTTTGGCAAGTATGACAGCGGCTTCGCGGACGAGATTCTCAGCTTTGGGCAGGTCGCCTTCAATCTCGCACATCTCGCCCAGGTTTGAAAGTGCGGCTGCCTGGTGAGCTTCATCTCCATGTTCGCGGAACACCTTTAGCGCTTGCTCGATGTTGTGCCTGGCGCCAGTAACATCGCCTCGTTTCGCCAGGACGCCACCAATTTGCATTAAAGCGAGGGCTGATCTCTCGACATCACCTGATTGAGCGAAGATTCGCCGCGCTACGGCATAGGAGGCGATGGCACCGCTAAGATTTCCAAGAACGTTCGAAGCATAACCGCCCGTCAGCTTCGCTCGTGCCAGAAGCAGCCGCGCCCCAGTCGTTGCCGCCTTCCCGGCCGCGCTATCGGCTAAGGTTTCTTCTCGCTTATAGTCTGCGAGAGCACCGGCAATCCTGGCATCTGCAAGATCGATTCGTGGATCATCACCCTCTGGGAAGGGTAGTTTTCGCAAAACAGCGAGTGTTGCTGTTGCTTCAGCGTTTTTACCCATCGCGTCTTGCGCTCCGGCGAGATTCAAACCGTAGTCAAGATTGTCAGGATACGATTGCCGCAAGCGAGAATAGACCTCAACCGCGTGTGCCCAGTCTCCATTGATCTCATCGTAATGCGCCTCAATCTGCGGCCGCGCGTGTTGCGGGAGAGTCTGCGCCAGTTCCATACCTTTTCGCGCCGCCGCACTGGCCTTAGAGTCGTAACCAAGATCGGACCACACCGTCGCTAACGCAGAATAGGCAGGCGAATATTCGGGCTCCAGACGGATAGCTCTCTCCAAGAGAGCGGCAGCCGCCACGTCATCGAAAAGCCGCAATTTGGCGAGTCCCTCGGAATAAAGCCGAGCTGCCTCCGGATCGGAAGGCAGCGCAAGCTTAACCTCTTCCGCCTCGCTTAAGGTCAACGTTTCAGCCCCAAGCTTTGCTCGCAATTGTTCGCCAGCACGAGACGCCAGATTGAACAGATCCGACTGGGAACCAACGACGGCGAAGCTCGCAACCGTGTCCCCCGTTAGTGCGTCCTCCACTCGAGCATCGAGGCGAACCCGTCCCCTACCTACTTGTCCAATGGCGAGATAGGACCCAGCAACGACATAGTCGCAGCCAATATCCTTGCGAATCTTCGTTAGCGTATTGCCGCCATAGCTATCTCTATTCGTCAGGGCTAGTTCATGCTTCGCTCGGGACACATCCTCCTCCGAAACCACTCGGAGGTGGTCGCCCGCGGCCAATTCGGTAGCAAGCATCTCGGAAAATGCGGTCGATAGCCATTCGTCCCGAGCATTTCCCGAAACATTGGTGAAACCCATGACGGCAACCGTGCTACGAATGTAGTTGGAGGGCATTGCCAGAGAGGATTGAGCCGGTTGAGCTTGGGCATTTGGCATATGCTTATCCCGACGGCTAAAGCGATACCCAACGAATCCACCCAGCATGACTACAATGAAGAAAAAGACTGCCGCCGGCGCCCAATGTCGCGAATTGCGATCCGGCGTCGTTACAGAGGTCTGTAACTTATCCGGCGTTCTATCAACCGAAAACTCACCGGGACCCAATGTCGCAGCGCCATCCGATCCTTCGCTTGAGGCCGGCCTCAGCGGCTCAACCCTGGCTATGAAGCGATAACCTTCCTTGGGCAGAGTTTCGATATAGCGCGGTTCTCGAGAAGTATCTTGCAGCAGGCTCCGTAGCCTTTGCACTGCACTGTTCAGCCCTCCTTCAAAATTGATGAAAACGTCGTCCGGCCAGAGCTCCCGTCTCAAGTCTTCGCGCGAGACAACCTGTCCCGGCCGTTCAAGGAGCATCGCCAGAATTTGAAACGACTGGTGCGGTACCTTGAGCCTCAGCGTTCCTTTACGAAGCTCGCGTTTGTACAAATCGACTTCATAGGGCCCGAAGCGTACATGCAACGGAGTGGACCTGGAATCGCCGAAAGCTGGGGCATGTCCCATTAAGCGACGGTATTCTGAATCATCTGGCTCAATTGGCGACATATC
>CAZSUK010000390.1:0-5104 GCA_964609355.1 uncultured Acidobacteriaceae bacterium
GGGGACGTGCGGAGCCGGCGGCGCCACCTACACAGGCCCGATTACGGTCAGCACCTCGGAGACTCTGAATGCGATTGCCACCGAGGCCGGAAGCACCAATTCTGCTGTGGCTACGGCGACCTACACCATTGGTCTCCCCGCGGCAGTGGCTCCGGTGTTCTCGCCTGCCGGCGGTACCTACACCGGAGCGCAAACGGTGACGATCAGCGCGGCGACGCCGGGAGCAACGATCTACTACACCACCGATGGGACGACACCGACGGCCTCGTCGAGTGTCTACGGCGGCCCGATCACTGTGTCGTCCTCGGAGACACTGGAGGCGATCGCGGTGGCGACAGGCTATACGCAGAGTGCGGTGGCCACGGCAAAATACATCATCAACAATGGGGGCGCGACCCTGGCATTCTATCCCGGGACCCTAAGCGATCTCTCTCAGTCCTCCCCCTACCCGTCCCTGCTTGAGCCGCAAGCGGTCGTGGTCACTGGCAGCGGCAGCGATTTGTTTGTCGCGGACGAGGGCGGTAAACAGGTTGGCAACACCTACACTTCCAACGGCGCAGTATGGGATTACCCGCAACCTTCCGGTACGCCAACAAAGATTGGTGGGTCCACCTTCGTTGCTCCCAGCGCCCTTGCACTCGACGCGTCCGGAGACCTCTATATCGCCGACTACAATCTGGGGGCCGTTTACACGGCTCCGGCCGCAAACCGGTCCAGCGTCACTCAACTAACCATCTCCGGCGTAACCCTCTACCATCCCATAGCCCTGGCGTTTGACCCCAGCGGAAATCTCTATATTGGCGATACTGGTCCGGACGGAACCAGTGCTTCCGCGACGAACCCAGGGTTCATCGTGAAAGTTCCCGCGGGCGGCGGAACCGCGACCAAGCTGAGTTACACCATCTCTGGGGCGCCGGTAATTTTCCCCCAGGCTCTCACCACCGATACTGCGGGCAACCTGTATATCGCGGACGTTGGCGATGGACAAACCACCTTTGGCGACCTGGTTGTGGTTCCAGCCAACACTGGGATACCCAGTTATATCCCGACCGGCTCATACACGTTAAACGGTCCAGCAGGTCTCGGCTTCGACCCGGCTTTGAATCTCTACGTCCTCGATGGATATAACGCCCGGGTCCTGACCATTCCCGTAACATTGGCGGCTACGACGGAAACGCCGAGCTTTGGAACGGCGGCGCTACTCCCGCAGACGATCCCCATCGTGACCGGCAGCAGCATGCTGATATGGCCGAGCGGCCAGGAGATCACAATCACCGATATTGGAGACAGCCAAAGTTCGCCGGCCACTCAGGTGGTCACGCTAGAGACCAAGACAGCAAATATTGCTTTCGGCCCCACTCCATTGGGATCCAGCCAGAGCGGGACCGTCACTGCCATGAACGTTGGCAACGTCACTGCCAACTTCACTCCTCAATACACGGAAACCGGAGATACGGCAGGGTTCACGGCTAATCTGCCCGTGTGTTCCGGCGGGATTGCCTCCCAACAGCAGTGCAAGATCAGTTTCACCTACCAGCCCGATCAGGTTGGAAGCACGACGGCACAGTTCAGCTTTTACACAAACTCAGCGGCGACGCCGAGTAATTATGTCAACGCATCGGGGACTAGCACCAACGACACTTCGCAACGCAGACAGGTACGGGCAAAATCTACGATGGGCCCACGTTATTGGCACCAGAGACCCTGCCAGGAAACGGTGAGGGCTACTCCTACATCCCCTACGGTACCTTGTCCGCAGGCACGCACACCTTAACGGCTTTCTGCTCTGAAAATGGAGAATACGCGACTGCCACCTCTGCACCCGTGATTGTGACCGTAGCTCCAGCGTATGCGAACGTCGACTGAATTATGGGAAGAGCGTCATTCCTCCGAGGAACTACGACGGTCCTGGCAGTACGCAAAGGTGCCTAAATTTCGTAGCTACGGATGGGTCTCCGGGGTTCCGATCCCGCCTCTGTATAAGGATGCCCTTACTGCCGACCGATGGCAGAAACAGCATGCACGATTGCGATGCTCGTTGCGCCTTACAGGTTGAAGGAATTGGTCGGTGATCGTAACGGGAGAAAAGCATTCTCGACACGAGCTGCCTATGAATGCAACCTGGAGAATCGGATTCTTCCTCGTTGGGGGAATCACACCCTCGACCCAGTGAAGCCCGTCGCCGTCGAAGAGTGGCTGGACGGAATCTAGCGGCAAGAGGCACCCGAGCCAAGAATCATGGCTGGTTCGATAGCGGATAGGGAATCGTCGAACTCTCGGAATTCATATCACCGTCTCGCGAAATGAAAATTACAGGTCGCGGCGGCTCTATATGGGTCCGATTTCGTCCAGAAAATTTGGGGTGCAAAACAGTGTATCGTGGCGACTGGAGTTCGAGCCCCGTCGTCCCCGCCATAAAGCCCGGGAATCAGTGATTTACGGAGACAGAAGGAAGAGCTTGAGAAATCAAGGGTGCTGAAGGGTGCGGACCCCCAGCACCTTTTGCTTTTGGGATCAGCATCATCTCAAATCCTCCTGCTAGACTGTCTCGTCACTTCGGCAAGAGCCCGCGTGTATCCGTCCATCGTGATCCGAGACGGTGATTGCCACAACAGCGCTTGAGCCCCTTTGGCTCCTCTCCCATTCTTTGAGCATTGGTCGCTAGACTATGCCTAAACGAGTGCCAGCCTATGATTTTTCCTGTTACATCTGCACGCGCCACCGCTGGCCACAGGTAATCCCTCAGATCATGTCGGGTGAAAGTGGTTTCTCACCGTTCACAGGGTGATTCGGCGCCACTCAGTGAATAACTACCCATAGCCACTCGTGAATAACTACCCATAGCCACTTGTGAATAACTGTACATAGCCACTCGTGGATAACCTTACATAGCCACTCTAGAATAACTGCACATATCCACTATTGGATAACTGAAACATAGCCAATCTTGAATGACTGTACATGGCCACTACCAAGAGATAAGTATGCTCGTGAAACACACAGGCAAACGATTGTCTTAAGGAACCACTTCGGGGTATGTATTAGAACACCACAGCAAACAAAGTGCGACTTGTCGTAACAATCGCTTGAATTGTTTTCAGGTTATGGTTATATTGCGATTATCGACCTTAATAATGGTCGGTTAGAAAGCGAATTCGGAAGAAGTTGCTGACAGCTGTATCTGTAGGACCCCTATAGATATTCGGAGGCCAGTATGTGAGGAATTACCTTATGGGGTTTAGCCCTCGTAACGGCCCTGGGGCGTTTAGCGTCAGCCAACAAGGCGACGCAGCCATTCTCCCTGTGCAGGGGAAGTAAAAACGCGTTGATAGCGATCATCCCTGATAAGCCGATCTTTGGAACGTTGCAGGGCCTTTCGCTTGCGGCCCTTTCCTGGTAACCGAGTCTTTGGACGACAGTGCCTGATGCGGCACCGGCAATGATATCCCGCTTAACGGAGGCAAGATAATGAAGCTTATTTCGAAATGGTTCGCGTGGGCACTGGTTCTCTTTTTGCCCCATTGTCCAGCTTTAGCGCAAACAGTGACCGGCGCCATCCGCGGCATTGTTACCGATTCCACCGGAGCCATCGTAGCCGGCGCTACGGTAACTGCGACCAACGTGGCGACTGGAGTGCCCACTGCAACAAAAACAAATCCGGCTGGAGAATACTCCATCCGGTTCCTGCCAGTCGGTACCTACCAACTGGTCGTCGAAGCGTCCGGATTCAAGACTGCCACCTATCGTCCATTTGCTCTTGAAATCGACCAGACTGCAAAAATCGATATTCCACTCAGTGTAGGGGCGGCCGCGACTACTGTGACCGTCTCCGCCGGGGTCGAGCCGATCCTCAACACCGAAAGTGCGACCCTCGGGGAAACGTTCACGGAAAACACGATCAATAGTGTCCCGCTAAATGGCCGCGATTTTTCTCAGTTGACCGTCTATACGCCCGGCGCCGTTTCGACTGGCTTTAATCAGTACGGAACCATGAACTCAACCGAGCGATCCACGATGGCAGCCAACGAGGTCGACGTCAACGGCAACCGGGCGCAGTCCAACAATTATTTGCTCGATGGCCAGGAAATTAACGAAAACCTCAACAATACAATCGGTTACGCTCCCAGCCCGGATTCAATCGGCCAAATTCGTGTGGTCGCCTCGAACGCCAACGCCGAATTCGGTAACGTCAATGGCGGTACGGTGCTGGCCGTTATGAAGAGCGGCAGCAATCACCTCCATGGCAGCCTCTTCGCATTCCTGGAAAACTACAATCTCAACGCAAACACCTGGGCTAACGACAACAACGTCATCCCCACTCCCAAGAACCCATTCACGCAGACACTTTTCGGCGGCACCCTCGGCGGCCCCATCATTAAAGACAAGCTGTTCTTTTTTGTCGATTACGAGGCCCTTCGTTACCACAAAAGCGGCCAGACGTCCTCCAGCCAGGCTCCTTTGGCGTTTCTCCAGGGCGACTTCTCCAAGCTCCTAACCGTGCTGGGAATTCAGTTGTACGATACCTCGAAAATTGGTCCAAACGGGCAGCCCGTTCCCTATGTCAACAACCAGGTTCCAGTGAACAACCCCGTCGCTGCCTACCTGGCCGGCACTCCAAAAGCCTATCCAGCCCCAAACAACCCAACCAGTGATCCGCTGGGCATCTTCAATAACTTCATTGGACCGCAGGGCTCTTTCAACAAGAATGACCAGGGAGACGCAAGAGTCGACTGGGATTTCGTCCCAGTGATGTGTTTTTCTTCCGCTACTCGCAGGGGTACGCGCGCGACGGTCAGACCGCGAATCCAGTTCCGGTCCAGTTTGCAACCGCCAGCAACTTTCCAGATCATTTCTTCGATACCAACTGGGTGCATACCTTTTCCAACGCTATCGTGAATCAGTTCACGGCAAATTATGGACGCATTCGCTTTAACAGCAGCATTACTTCCGATCCCAGCGGCATCTTCGGGTTCAACGGCAATAAGCTGGTTGGCATCCCCAGCAACCCGCAACAAACAGCGGGTTTCAGCCTGCAGTCTTTTAACGGTATAGAAGGCGGCCCTCCCTCTCCAGGTAACAATTATCCCAGCAGCTTCGGCGCCAA
>CAZSUK010000391.1:0-5563 GCA_964609355.1 uncultured Acidobacteriaceae bacterium
CTGATGGCCTCGATGTCGTCCTCGGGAGAGTTGCGGCCCTCGGCGGTGAGCGCTTCCGACCATACGGAAGCGAGTCCGGGGATGGAGTTGCGCTGGAACTCAGCGGAGGCAATTTCGCTGCGCTTGGCAGCGTCGAAAAGATCCTGGGGCAGGCCCTTCTGCGCGTAGCCTTCGATGATCTGGCGCAATTCGTTGATGGGACCGGCAGAGTCGGCTCCGGCAGGGAGAGCGATCTCGCCAAACCCAACGCTGGCCTTGGGGTAGTTTTCGGCAATGCCGAACCCGGCATAAAGAGCCTTGCCCGCAGGCACCATGCCATAGACGTCCGCCCGCTGGCTGGCCAGGATATCCGACAGCACCTGGGCTGCCGCATAATCGGGTGAATCGGTGCCCGGCATGCGATAAGCGATGAAGCCCAGGACGTAAGGCAGATTGCTGTCAAGGGTGAAGGTCTCCGGCTTGACCGGAGTCAGGTTGACGGCTGGGTGCTCTGGCACGGGGTGGTTGGGAATGTCCCCGTAGAGTTCTTTGACCTTGGCAATGGTGGCCGCCGGATCGACATCGCCGACGATTACGAGGATGGCGTTGCCGGGGGTGTACCACTGTTTGTAAAAGGCCTTGAGCATGGCGCCAGTGGTGGCATCGAACGAGGGCCGGGTGCCAAGGGGATCGTGCGCATAAGGTGTTCCCGCGAACATATCGCCGTTCAGACGATCAATGAACTTGTAGGTGGGGTTGGAAAGGTCGCGGGAGACTTCCTGTTCGATGGCGCCCCGTTCGTGGGCCCACTCTTCTTCGGAGTCATCGACGCCGCGGAGGCAGGCTGCCTGGGCCTGCAGCGCTACGTCAAGGTCGGCGGCGGGAACGGTGGTGAAGTATTGGGTAATGTTTTGCTGGGTGTCGGCATTGTCGCGACCACCCAACTGGGCGTAGATGGCGGCCGTTTGATCGGCGGTCATGCCGGTGCAGCCTCGGAAGGCCATGTGTTCCTCAGCATGAGCCGAGCCAGGGAAGCCGGGAGGAGTTTCGTCTCCACCGACTTTGAAGTTCAACTCCACCGTGACCACCGGCGCCAGGGTGCTGCGCACAATGACTACCTGCAAACCGTTGGAAAGAGTGGCGCGGGTGATGTTGCTGGGATCCGCAGCATGTAGCGGCACTACGGTGAGCAGGAGTGACAAAGGCAGCAGAGCTTTTAACTTCAAGTCGATCTCTCCAGGGCGAGTTTTCGCCTGTAGTTCAGTTTTGCATGGTGTAGCCACGCGCGGCTACCGGTGCGGGGGTTCATGCCGAATTCTTGGACTAGTTGACCCGGGAAAAGGGCACTGGAGCATTCGTTTATCCCACCCTTCGCAAAAAACGCGAAGGATGGGGCACCCGGCGATCGTTGCGGGGGAAGATTTGCAGATCCCACCTGAAATCCACACATCCCAATCTCAGTTTCTCAGGTAAGTCACTGCCCTCCCCTTGTCATCCCGACCGAAGCGAAGCGAAGTGGAGGGATCTGCAGTTGTCCCCCGCAACGATCGCTCCTTCTGGAAATTTGTTTTGTTCAGGGGCTGGCTATTGCGCTTTCCTTGGGGATCCGTTGCGGGGGAAGAACTGCAGATCCCTCCACTTCGCTTCGCTTCGGTCGGGATGACAAGGGGAGGGCAGTGACTTGCCGGAAAGTTTGCGATTGGGATGTGTGGATTCCAGGTGAGATAGATCATCCCAGGGGCATGACGTCTACTCCGACCTTCAGGCTGTGTTTTGCTCCGCCCAGGAGCACTCCGCGGATGGGGCTGACGTCGCTGTAGTCTCTGCCCCATGCCAGGGTGATGTGGCCGTCGGTGGGAATGCAGTTGTTGGTGGGGTCGAAGTCTATCCAGCCAAAGCCGGGACACCAGGCCGAACACCAGGCGTGAGAGGCGTCGGCCCCTACCAGGCGGGGGCGCCCCTGAGGAGGAACGGTGCGCAGATAACCGCTGACGTAACGGGCTGGAAGTCCCAGCGAGCGCATGCAGGCGATTTGCAAATGAGAAAAGTCCTGACAAACTCCGCGACGTTTTTCAAAGAAGGTTTCGACGGGTGTGGTGACCTCGGTCGCTTTTGGGTCAAAGCGGAAATCATGATGGATGCGTGCGGTTAAATCGAAGACGGCTTCGAGGAGTGGACAGTCCTGGGGAAATGATTCGCTGGCGTAGGCAGCCAGTTCCGGCTTGGCAGAGACACGGATGGAGTCGAAGACGAATTGATAGGCCTCCAGGCCCTCCTGACTACAGTCGCCAGACACGGTATCGCGGACGGTTTCCCAGGCCGGAGATTCCGAAAAGACGGGGTGAGCGAGGACATCCACTTCCAACTCGCTGATCGCCTCGACGCTCATGCGGCTGTGCGATTCGGGCAGGGTGAAGGAGGTCACCGTGTTGCCGAAGTAGTCGATATGAGTGGTGGCTTGCGAGGGAGGGATAGGCCAGACGGATAGGTCCATAGCCCTCCGCCGCTGCCCACGCAGGTCGCGCGGGGTGAGGCGGACTACGTGATGGGAAACCGATACTGGCTGCACGTAGTCGTAGATGGTTTGGTGCCTCACGCGGTAGAGCATCAGGTCGCGCGCTCCATTTCTGCGTGGCTGAAATAGGTGTTGGAGATCGCTTCTGAGAAGGCTGGCAAAGCCGTGTCTAGGTTCTCGAGCAGGCTATCCAGCCGGGTGCGGTTGGTTCCGGCTTCGCAGAGTAGTTCCACGTCCGCATGGAGCAGCCGGGACGCTGCTGCCTCCATTTGCCTTTGCTTTACGACCGGCCAACCTGATCCAGAGGGCATGCCAGAGAGCGCACTACAGTGGCGAGCCAGATCTTTCAGCTGGAAGGCCAGAGAGCGGGGATTTGCTTCGTCATTCATCAACAGATCGACCACTGGTGCGGCCTGCAAGGCGGTGAAGTAGCGCGAGCGGTAGGTGATGGAACTATCCGCGACTTCCAACAGCATTTCCAGCGACGGCCAGTTTTCCGGGTCTATGGGAACCACGATCGAACGGAGCAGCTCTATCAGTTGCAGGGAGCGCTCGATACGGCGACCAATGTTGAGAAAATGCCACCCGGGGCCGCGGGTGATGTTTCCACCTTCGATTCCACGCAAGGCGGCAAGGGTCAGGATGCAGCTGTTAAGAACGGCCAACGCGTCGGCGGCCGAAACGTAGCCCCAGGCGACACGATCCGAGGCACGAGCGAGGCTGCCCATCTGGCTCACGATGCGCAATAAATCCGTTGAAAGGCGATCCCGCACCTGTGCCGCCGCCCGCGTGGCACGGCCGAGATTGGCATTGAGACTGTCATTGCGCTGCTCTTCAAAAATCAGCGAGAGTATTTCCTTTTCCAGATCTCCCTGCTGATCAAGCTTGCCTTGCGGATCGTCCTTAGCCAGGCGGGAATAAGGGGATTCCAGGCACTCATACAACTTCATCAAAGAGTGCCAGCCCACGCTCTCAGGCCCCCACGATTCCCCGGTCATGCGAGAGAGAATGCAGCGCAGAACACGGGCCAGATGCTCACAACGCTCGGCATAACGGCCCAACCAGAAGAGGTGCTCGGCGGCTCGGCTGGGCAGATCGCTGCTTGCGCCGCGATGCAGCTCGACCGGCAAATCGCGAGGACGGCGGAGGGTGAAATTGTCGACCGGCTCAGGGGAAAGAACCCAGGTGTCTTTACTGCCGCCGCCGTGCTGCATGGAGACGACGGGAGTGTCGGCGGATGGGGAAACGCGGGTGAGCCCTCCTGGCATGACGATCCAGCTATCCCCTGCGGCTGCGATGTAGACCCGCAAGACCACGCGGCGGGGCGCAAGGACGCCGTCTGACCAGACCGGGACACTGGAGAGGTTGAGCAATTCCTGCCCGACAAAATCGTTGGGCCTGTTTTGCAGCTGGTCCAGAAGGCGCGAACGTTCGACGGGGTTGAGGCGGCCTCCGAAAACCGGTTCCATTCCTTTTGCGGGGTACGCAGGCTTGATCACCAGGAAATCGAGATTGTGGCGAACATAGCTGTTGGCCGCGGGTTGGCCGCACCACCAGGTGGCGACTGAGGGCAGAGCCAACCGCTCACCCAACAATTTGCGGCTGAGTCCGGGGAGAAAGGGAATGAACGCCGAGGTCTCGAGCAAGCCGCTGCCCAGGGCATTGGCTACGGCTACGTTTCCCGAGCGGACGGCCTCGACCAGACCGGGCACTCCGAGGTAGGAGTCGGAACGCAGTTCGAGCGGATCGCAGAAGCCATCGTCCATACGGCGCAAGATCACGTCTACCGGGCGCAGGCCTTCGAGCGACTTGAGGAAGACGCGGTTCTCGCGCACGGTGAGATCTGCTCCCTGCACCAGGGTGAAGCCGAGATAACGGGCGAGGTAGGAATGCTCGAAGTAGGTCTCGTTCAGGGGCCCAGGAGTCAGCAGCACAACGCGGGGATGGGTGACTGCGGACGGCGAGAGGCGCAGCATGGTCTCGCGAAAATCGCGGAAGAAACCTGCCAGGCGGTGCACCTGGGCCTCTCGGAAGAGGTCAGGGAAAGTTTCCGCCATGACGATGCGGTTTTCCAGAGCATAGCCGGCGCCGGAAGGGGCCTGGGTGCGGTCAGAGATCACCCACCACTGGCCATCAGGGGAGCGGGCAAGGTCAACGGCAAGCAGGTGAAGGTAGGTCGATCCTGGAACGGGCACATCGTGGCAGGCGTGCCAGAAAGCAGGATTGCCGAATACCAGCGCAGCGGGGAGATCACCGTTGAGGAGCAGCTTCTGCGGGCCGTAAAGGTCGGCCAGGATGGTGTTGAGAAGACGAGCGCGCTGGATGAGGCCGGTTTCAAGGTAGCTCCATTCCGCGGGCGGGATGAGCAGCGGAACGGCATCCAGACTCCATGGGCGATCGGTGCCCAGCGGATCGCCGTAGACGTTGTAGGTAACGCCGTTTTCGCGGATTCGCTGGCGGGCGATTTGCCAGCGGTGGGCTAGTTCTTTGCTGCCTAGAGAACTTAGGGATGCAATGTAGCGATCCCAGTGAGGACGAAGGATGCCGGGTTCTTCGCACATTTCGTCGTACACGCCAGGGGCCTGGCGATATTCGGCGGTCAGTAGCGGGTCGTCCAGTATTTCAGCCATGCGCTTAGCGGTTAGAGTCGCATTCTCTTAAGGGGATTCCGTTGAACAATGCTCTTTCAAAAAACATCCCCACTGCGCTCCGTCGAAAATCTAGCAGATCTCCAGACTTCGAGTGGGTGGCCCAGGTCTCGCTTTTGAGACCTGGGTTTTTCCCGCAAATGGGTCTTGGCCGGAACACCCAGGTCTCAAAAGCGAGATCTGGGCCACCCACTCAACTTTCGTCCGCGTCATCTTCATCTTCCTAGGTGGACTGCACGCCTGTCATGGATTTCTTCGCAAATCCAGTGTTAGGGGGAATTCCAGGTTGGGTCTTTCCGGGTGAATGGAAATGGGGCCGGGGGTGTGACCAAAGCTGCTGAACCTGGCCAGGCGACGGCTTTCGGCTTCGTAGGCGTTCACCGGGAATTGCTCGTTGGCCCGCCCGCCCGGATGCACCACG
>CAZSUK010000392.1:0-9034 GCA_964609355.1 uncultured Acidobacteriaceae bacterium
TCAGCTCGCCCAGTGGGACAGCACGCAGACTGTGCGGAGCTACGCCAATTTGCACGCTGGTGGCAGCGGCCAGCGCCTCCATGTTGTCGATGAACTGCCCCGCCGTTTCATAAAACCGAATCTGGCCGGGGTCCGGCGGCAATTCGTATCCGGATCGAAGATACGCGGAGCGCAGCAACACAATCCTTATCCCAACGGATTGAGCGGCGGCGATGATCTGCTTGCTGAGCAGGTTGGGATCGTCATAAGGGCGCCCGCCGGGCGCATTGTGCAGGTAGTGAAACTCTCCCACGGTGGTGGTGCCGCTCAGCAGCATTTCGAGAAAGGCCATCCGCGCCACGTCGTAGACGTCTTGCGGTTCGAGTTGGGCGGCAGCATGGTACATGGTCCCGCGCCAGGACCAGAAATCACGCCCGCTCATCGCCCGGGATTCTGATTTACCTCGAATCAGCCGCTGAAAGGAGTGAGAGTGCGCATTGACGAAACCGGGCAACAGGGCCCTTCGCGGCAGATCCACGATCTCGGCCGATGTACCGGATGCCAGCACGGCCCCTTGCGGGCTGACCAGACGACCCGGCCCGGAGGTGAAGGCTCCGTGGTCATAGATCAGTTCAGGACGATAGAGCGTGTTCACGAGTGACGGGCCTGCTGCACCATCTCGACCAGCATCTTTCTGGTTTCCGCTGAGGTGCTCACTGGGCTCAGGAATGCCACACGGCAGCCCTTAATGCCGTCTGCGGTTTTCATGCGTACGTGAAAGCCCAGGCGATCGACGGCAGTCATCGCCGCTTCCTGCGCTTCGATTCCGGCAAATTTCTGCACCAGGAGGACGAGCGCATCCTGATGATCGGCGTTCATGTGTTCGATAATCCCGGCGGCGGCATCCGCCAGCGGGTCGGCCTGGGCCGAGGAATATTCCGGCGCAGCGACCCATCCCATGACGCCAAAACCGCCTACGTAATAAACGTCCACTACCTCCATGCGAAAGAAAGAAAAGTCGTCGAAGTCCACCCAATACTTGCTGTTGGGGTGGCGTTCGAGATAGAGGCCGCGAGCCTCTCCGGCTTCGTCCCCTGCAAGCACCGAGGCATTCCCCACGACGGTCACGCGTGCCGCGCCGAGCGGATCACCGCCGGCTTCCGCTTGGGTAACCAGCAGGCTGGCGCGGGGATCCTGTTGCAGGTTCTGCGTGTGCATGGCCATAGTGCTGATCAGGAAGAGAGGACTACCCTCTCCGTCCAGGGCAAAAGGCATCAACGACCCGAAGGGAAATCCCGGCCGCTTGCGCGAAAGCGTGGAGAGGCTTCCGACACGGCCCAGATGCAACAAAGTTCGGGCCCGCTCAGCGAACGATGGTTCGGGAATCACCGCTTGCGTGCTCGCCACGGCTGTACCGGCGTGTTTGTTAGACATCTCGCCCCCTGGGAAGAAGTCTAAATGGTATAAGACACTTAAAACCCGCAGGAGGCACGCATGTATACGCCCAAAGCTTTTGAGGTAACTGACCTCCCCATGCTTCATGCGGCCATGAAGCAGAGCGAGCTGGCCACGTTGGTCACTATCACAACCAACGGCCTGGTGGCCACGCATCTTCCGCTGCTGCTCGATGAAACCAAGGGCGAGTATGGAACCCTGACCGGACATGTATCGCGCGCCAATGTTCAATGGCGGGAAACCGATCCTAACGCCGAGGCGCTCATCATTTTCCTCGGCCTGGATAGCTACGTATCTCCTAACTGGTATCCGGCCAAGCAGGAGACCGGCAGAGTGGTGCCGACCTGGAACTACGCCGCCATTCATGCCTATGGCCGCATAACCTTCATCGAGGACCCGGAGTGGCTCAGGAGGATGGTCAGCGATTTAACCAGAAAGCACGAGGCGTCGTTTCCCGCTCCCTGGCAGGTCACCGACGCACCAGCCGTGTACATTGACTCGCAGCTGAAAGCGATTGTTGGTTTTGAATTTCAGATTCTGCGTTTGGAAGGCAAGCAGAAGTTCAACCAGAATCGTTCGGTGGAAGACAGACTCGGGGTTATCGAGGGACTGCGGGAGCTCGAAGATGAACGCAAGACAAAGGTCGCCGAGCTGATGGAAGGGATTGAAAGCCGGCTAAAACCCTTGTGATAGGCTACCTCAACAGGGTCCCGTTCTCTCTCTTTTTGCAAAGGAGAAGTGCCCACGTGAGAGCCGCCCGAGTATTTGTGCTGGTGATCGTTGTTCCGTGCCTGGCCATTATTTGGAATGGGGCGTCGGACAGTGCTGTCGAAAACGCAGCGGGCACAACCAATCCGACCTGGAACCAGGCTGCGGCGGCTCATTACCTTGATTATCGTCAAAAGTGGTGGCAAGGTTGGGATGTTTCCCAGCGGGATCATCAGACGGTTTGTGTCTCCTGCCATACCGTGTTGCCTTACGCGTTTTCCCGGTCCAGCCTGAGGGGTTCGTTGGGCGAAGAGATGCCCTCTGGTCCCGAGCACGTCATGCTTAATAACGTGCTGCGGCGAGTCACCATGTGGAACCAGGTTGGGCCGTATTATGCGAATAATCCCAAGGGGCCCACGAAGACGCCGGAATCGCGCGGTACAGAAGCAGTGCTCAACGCACTGATTCTTTCGATTTACGACGCACAAAAAAATCACCTGGCCGACATAACACGTAGCGCGTTTGATAATGCCTGGGCCTTGCAGATCAAGTCTGGTGAGCAAGCCGGCGCCTGGGACTGGCTCAATTTTCATTTGTCTCCATGGGAGTCTAACGAGTCTCAGTATTATGGAGCGGCGCTCGCAGCCTTGGCAGTGGGCACAGCTCCCGACGACTACCGCAACGACCCTAAGATTCAGGAGAATCTTCGCTTGCTGCGCGGCTACCTGGGGCGGGAGTATGCCAACCAGCCTTTAATCGATAAGGTCTACCTGTTGTGGGCTTCCTCGAAGCTGCCCGGGCTTTTGGACAAGGCCCAACGCAGCGCGCTGGTGGCAACGATACTTTCCAAGCAGCAACCGGATGGCGGTTGGAGTTTGACGGACTTGGGTACATGGCAACGCATTGACAAGACTCCTTTGGAGACCCAGAGCGACGGGTACGCTACCGGGCTTACTGTTCTGGCCCTGGAGCAAACCGGGTTGGCGCGGCCTGCCACTCAACGAGGCTTGACTTGGCTGGAGCAGAATCAAAATCGCGACGAGGGAAAGTGGCCGGCGTGGTCGGTGAATTTGAAGCGCGATCCGAAATCGGATATCGGGCGTTTCATGAGCGATGCCGCAACCGGATTTGCTGTCGCGGCGCTCGAGAACAGTCACTGATACGATTCGCTCTGCGAGAAAAACATTTTCAAGAAAGAGCATCCACACAGAGATCTCTCCACTGCGCTGCGCTTCGGTCGAGATGACAAAGGGGAGGGCGGCGCTTCCAGAGAGAGAAATTGCTGAACAGAAGAAGCGCTCACAGTCTTTTGGTCTCTACCGCGAAGCAGTTGGAGGCTCGGCGGCGTCCGGCGTGGCATCCTCCGGCTCAGTGGCTGGCGGACGGACCTTCTTTGCCTTGGTTACAGCTCGTGTGCGCCTCTCCTGAGAAGCAGTGACCACGGTCTCCATGCTGCGGAGAAATTCCGGTAGGTTCATCTGTTCGCGGAAGCCGGCGAGGTAGGGCTGGATCTTCTCAAACTGGAAGTACATCTCCTGACAAGTATCGAAGATGAGAGCTTCGTCCAGCGCGCCGTGGACCACAAAAGCAGCCACCATGTCCCAATATCCGTAGACCTGCAGGATGTGCCCACTCGGCTTGCCGCCGTCCTTGACCAGGCTCACAAATTCGTCCACTGACTTTGGCTTGAACTCACCGCCGACATAGTCCCGTGCCGCGCGCAGCGCCGTCTCCCGGCGTATCTCGTACAGCTTGAGAATGAGCTCCGCCTGTTCCAGGGCTTTCTTGGTTTTCATTTCGTTCTCCTTGATTATTGACGGAAAAAATTACGGGCGATGAATAGCAGGTTGGCAGGCCGCTCCGCGAGACGGCGCATAAAGTAGGGATACCAGTCAGTCCCAAAAGGAATATAAACCCGTACCCGATATCCCTCAGCTACCAGCGATCTTTGCAGGTCCCGGCGCACACCGTAAAGCATCTGGAATTCAAATTCACCGGGCGCGATGCCGCGCTCCCGGGCAAAGCGGCGGGTGGCTTCAATCATCTTTTCGTCGTGTGTGGCAATGCCGTGGTACACCCCGCTGGGAAGTAGGGACTGCATCAGCCTGACGAAGTTTTTGTCCACATCTGACTTTTCCGGGAAGGCCAGGTTGGCCGGCTCCTGGTAGGCGCCCTTGCACAATCGTATGCGGATCTTCTCCGCCAGCAAGCGGTCGATGTCCGCCTGGCTGCGATAAAGATAAGCCTGGATCACCACCCCGACTCGGCCCCGGTTTCCGTTGCTCGCGTGTAGCTTGCTCACCATGTCTATGGTGGCCTGGGTGTAGTCGGAGCCTTCCATATCGATGCGGACGAAGCTGTTGGCTGCCGCTGCATGCTCCACCAGGCCGGAGGCCAAAGAAAGAGCCAACTCGGGATCAAGGTCAATACCCATCTGGGTCAGCTTCACACTTACATTGGCGTCCAATTGTCGCTGTTGGACGGCGTCAAGCAAGCGGTGATAGACTTCGGCCGCCTGCCGCGCTTCCTGTGGAGAATGGACATTCTCGCCCAAACTGTCGAGCGAGGTGGAAATCCCCTGGCGATTCACGGCTGCAGCCGCGGCAAGCACCTCCTCGACCGTCTTGCCGGCGACGAAACGGGACGACATCCGCACCCCAATGGAGGAGTTTTCCATGAACCGCCGCAAGGCTTTATTTCGGGAGAGGGCAATGAACATCGACCGCGATATGGGCATGGGAACTGCTTATTCTCGCACACCAGGATCGGCCTGCTGCTGCCGAGAAAACCCTTGTGCCGTTTATCCGCTCATACTTGTTGGAAGTAGAAGGTAACCATGGTTAATCAATGTGCTAACCCCAGCTGCGGCAAGCCCCTCCATTACCTCCGTGAAGGACGAATTTTCGTTTTTGATTTACCCGATCCAGACGTTCCGGTTCCTGCCCCGGGAGGGCGCGCTCGCCGATTGCAACATTTTTGGCTTTGCGGACCTTGCTCGGAAACGATGGTGTTGGAGCTGACCTGCGAAATGCAAATTCGGGTCGTCGTTAAATCGACGAAGTTAGAAGCGGGCGAACCTGCGCTTCTCGCCGGGTCGCTGGTTTCCTGATCTCAGCCTTTGACGACTGGCCACTCAGGGGTGAACTCAACCACTGTTCGGTCGTAGGCACCAGCGAACGCTTCCCAACGAATGTAAGCTATTTCTTCCAACATCTTGAGTCCGTCCTTGAGGTAGCTGAGCCGCGAGCGTTCATCGTGTCCCCAGGTGACCGGCACTTCTTTCACTTTGTAGCCGCGCTTCAAGGCAATAAACAGCAATTCGGGATCGAAACCCCATCGCTCAATGCGCTGCAATTGGAAGATGGTTTGGGCCACGGGACGTCGAAAGGCTTTGAAACCGCATTGCGTGTCGGCAAAAGGCAAACCCATTACCAAACGAGTGATGGCATTAAAGCATCGGCCAAACAACTGGCGGTAGAGTGGCTGCTTGAGCGTTTGCCGGTTTCGTTCCAGCCAGCGGGACCCGATAGCGATGTCCGCACCTTCGTCCAGGGCATGAAATAGGCGTTCAGCCTCCTCCATGGGGGCGGACAGATCGGCATCGGTGAACATCACAATCTCTCCAACGGCATGGAGCACCCCGTGGCGGACGCTAAACCCTTTGCCGCGGTTTTGCGGATTATTGAGCAGGCGTACCTCAGGATGCAACTGGGCGAATTGGCCCACGATGGCACCGGTGGTGTCGGTCGATCCGTCGTTGACTACCAGGATTTCTGCATGCCAATTACGCTCATGAACGCAGCGCAGAACCTCGTTCAGGGCTTTCCCGATGCGGGCGCCTTCGTTGTAGGCCGGAATTACGATACTGATGAGTGGTCGTTCCAAAATTGATTCCTGACTCGTAGTCCAACCCATTGCATTGATACGCGGTAAATTCTACGCTACTCTGCTCGGAACTGATGCATCTGTAAGGCAATCCGATATGCAGCCGAGCCACACTCATTTTGACGCCAAATGGCAGGTTTAGTTGCTATGAGACTGCAATCCACAGAGAGCGGCGTCCCTGCGATTGATTCCGATGTACCATCGAATTGCTGCATCTACTATAGCTGACACGGGTTACCTTTTATACTTTGGAGAAGATCGGACCATGACCAAAGCAGACCTCGTTGAGGAAGTGACCCAGCTGGGCGACCTGACGCGCCGGGATGGGGAAATGATCGTGGATACGATTTTTGATTCCGTCATTCACGCACTACGTTCCGGAGACAAGATCGAGATCCGCGGTTTTGGCAGTTTTCGTATCCGCCAGCGCAAGCCCAGGACGGGACGGAATCCCAAGACCGGAGCCAAGGTCGACGTTCCAGCCAAGCGCGTCCCCTACTTCAAGCCGAGCAAGGAACTGCGTGACCTTGTCAATCCCAAGGGCAAGGCGCCAGAACCTGACGAGAAGCCGGAGACAGCCGCCTAAGACTCAGCCGGGCGCGATGCCGATGACGCTCATCATCCGCCCGGTGAATCCCCGTTCGATACGGTGGGAAAAAAAGCGATCTGTATTGCAACCTGTACACTGCCCGGTAACAAAAATCGACCCCTTCTTGAGCCCCGCGGCGAGTAGTTGACGGCGATTTGCTTCGACCAAATCCAGGTGCATGCCGGGACCGAGTTCGCTGTGCCCGGGCGCACGGGCAGTCAGAAAGAGCATGGGATACTTCTCTTTTACGGGGTTGGAATCGTATACCTCGCGGAAGAGTTCCGGGGCATAGGTGAACTGGGAGTCGAATTGCTGCCGCACCTCGTCTCCCACGGAATAGCAGCACTGCCCAATGCCCGGTCCGATCGACGCGATCAGATTTTCCGGCCCGGACCCAAATTCCAGCCGCATGCGTCCCACTCCGTTTTCCACGATGCGCGCTAAGGTGCCTCGCCAGCCGGCATGGAAGGCCGCCACCGCCCGGTTTTTGCGGTCTGCCACCAGAACGGGGATGCAATCCGCAGTTTGAATGCCCAGGAGAACCCCGGGCCGGTCGGTCATCAGACCATCCCCCTTCAGCGGCTTGTTTATGTCATCTGCCGTAACCCGCCGGATCAGGGAGGAATGGATCTGCCGCAGCGTAACCATTCCAAGGATCTCTTTACCCTCAGTGGCCGCGCTGACAAATAGACTGCGGTTCTCTGTCACATGGTTAGGATCATCAGAGTTGGTAAAGCCCAGATTCAGATCTGCGTCACCGGGGCGGTAGACGGTGGTTTTCCCGCCGCTACGCGTACTGAATCCATGGATCAGCCATTCCTGACGTGACCAACCGGGTACGCGGACAACATCTAACGATGCCATGAGGCTATCTTCTCAAAAACATGGGTCCGCCTTCCGGCGGACCCGCTTAAGAGGCATATATGGAGGGGGAATCAGGGATTTTGCGAGGAGAGGCCCGCCAGGGCGGGGCTTCATTGGAGTAAACAAGTGCCTAGGTTGGAGAGTTTGAAGTAGCCTCTGTTATTACCTATAGGGATGCATTTGCTGGAACAAAGTTGTCCATCAGGATGAAGAAATTTTTATTTGAGATTTTCCGGCCGGAGCATCCGCTCGGCCGTACCGGTGACGAATGTCCGGGGAAGGAATCGTTGGCCGAAAACCTGCAAGCGGCCGCGGAAGTAAGGAAGAACCCAAGGCTTGCCACCCGCCAGACCTTCCAGTCCCCTGCGGGCTACTTCCTCCGCCGATTGCACCTTCCGTTTGTCATTTTTCCGGGTCCCGGCGACCTGGTTAAACTCTGATTCTGTCGGTCCCGGACACAGGGCACTTACTCGGACCCCATATCGCTTCACTTCTTCCGCCACGGCCTCTGCTAGGAAACTATCAAAAGCTTTGGTAGCAGCGTACGTCGCCAGGTATGGGACCGGTTGGTAGGAAGCCGTGGAGGCCACAATCATCATCGCGCCCTGCCCCCGCTCGACCATGCGGGGAAGAAACAGCCGGGTAAGGTGAACGACGGCGGCACAATTCACCTGGACCATGTTCACCTGCGCGTCCACCCGGGAGTGGAGAAACTCACCGTACTCTCCGAAACCTGCATTGTTCACCAGCACATCGACCTGGAGCCCTGCTCCCTCGGTAGCATCGAAAATCTGCTGCGGCGCGCCGGCTTGGATAAGATCGGCAACCATCACCTTGGTCTGAATGGAATGACCTGTGCGCAGCCGCTCCGCCAATTGATCGAGGCGCTCGCGGCGACGTGCGGTAAGGACCAGGTTCACCCCCGCCTGGGCCAACTCCACCGCGATCGCTTCCCCGATACCGGCGCTGGCGCCGGTAACCAATGCCCACTTGCCCTGCCACGCCTTACGCAGAGTGGCCGACGCCATCGCTTTCCTTCCCCGCCGGAGCGCCGGCAAACTCCTCGCCAACCCAAGCGGCAAACGCATCCATTCTTTGTTCGCGCCCCAGAAATTCCTCGATTAGCTGCGTGCCTGGCTTGGATCCGCCGGGCTCGAGGATGGATTGCCGGTAACGCATCGCGGTTGGTCCGTCGAGCAAGTCGGCGGGATCGAACTGGCGGAAGAAATCGAGGGCGATCACCTTATCGAACATGTAGGTGTAGTAGTTCGAAGAGTAGCCAATGAGGTGGGTGAAGCTCGAGTACATGCGATTGCCCTCGACCCACTCGTAAGGCATCATGCGCTTGTAGCCTTCTTCGAGCAGCTTGTCGGGGTCCAGATTCTCGGGCGGCTGGTTGTGTACGTCGAGCGAATAGCTGGTGTAGAAAAGCTGGGTACGCACTCCGTCGGCTCTGCCGAAAGCACTGGCCCGATTCATCCTTTCAACCAGCTCCGGCGGGATGGGCTCGCCCGTCTGATAATGCCGCGCGAAGGAAGCCAACAGCCTGGCGTC
>CAZSUK010000393.1:0-8409 GCA_964609355.1 uncultured Acidobacteriaceae bacterium
GAAACTCTCGGCAAGCGACGGATTTTTGTGGGCGCCAGCTACGAATATTTCGACTTCGATAAGGCGGATAATGTCAATCTCAGATCGTTTGGCGCTGTTTTCCAGCATGAGTTGGAACCAACGATTTGCGCGACCATCCCGACAACGCCTTGCCTCAACGGCGAGCCGATCTATACCAATGACATCGTTGGCACGCAAAACCGGATCGATATCAAAGTTCATCAGGTCACGTTGGTAGGCACGTACGGTCTGTCGGACAAGCTGGATGTGTCGATTGCTCTCCCTATCGTAGACGTTCGTGTGGGGATGAGCTCAAATGCCACCATCTACAATTTCGAGCCGCCCCCCGTGAACCATACGTTTGCGCCCATCACCGACAATCCGCGGGAGACCTACATCAACCAGTTCAACGCAATTCTCACGAATAACGGTTCCGCAACGGGCGTCGGTGATTTGCGGCTCCGCGGCAAGTATGTTGCGTGGCGTGATGCAAAAGAAAGGTCCGCAGTCGCCGTCGGCATGGACCTTCGCCTTCCCACCGGCGACGCCTACAAATTTCTCGGATCAGGGACCTGGGGCCTACGGCCGTTCGTTATTTACTCGTATTCAGCCAGAGTTTCTCCACACGCCAGCGCCGGGTTTGAAGGAAATGGCAATTCTATTCTGGCCGGCACGGTCACTTCGCAACCAGTGACGAAAGCGCAGCTGCCGAATGTGTTTACCTACTCCGCGGGTGCAGACGCTTCGATACGCCGGTGGGTGGGTCTCTCCGGCGACTACATTGGGACGTCGCTCTTGAATGCGGCACGTATAGAAAACTCTACCTTCACAGATTTCAAGGGCAACACGCACGCGAACGTCAACACGTTTACCTCCACCGTCAACCAGGCAAACATCTCGCTTGGAGCGAAGGTGAGGCCGGTTGCCAGGCTGTTGGTTACGGGCAATGTCCTGTTCCGATTGAACGACGAGGGCCTGCACTTCAAGCCCTCACCATTGATCGGCGTTTCGTACGTATTCTGAGTCGTGCTAACGGACAGAGGTAATGTGCCAGGAATTGCCTGCGTCTTTTTTCAGTGTCATCGTCACTTGTGATTTTGCGGCTGCATTGGTGACGATTTGCTGTTGAAAGGTGACCACGGCCACGTTCCCTGCTACTTCAGGCCCTTTCGTGATCGCGTAGGTCAGCGTGACTCTGCCCGCATCGTGGAACGCTGTACGCAGGCCATTCACCTGTTTCGGACTCATCTCTGGCCAGAGCTCCTGGAGCCTGGCCAGATCCTTGGTGTCATACGCGGATTTGTACCCATCCAGAACGGTTCGAATGGCATTTATATCCTCGGTATTGTCGGAAAGCTTTGGTGCAACCGGAGGAGCAGGAGGAATTGGCGCAGGCGCCTGAGCGGCCTGGGGCGCAGGCGTCGCGACAGGGGGTGGAGTGAGCCTGGCCAGCTGGGCTGTTGCTTCATCTTTGTGCCTGCCTGAGGGATATGTGCCCAGGTAGCCCTTGAGACTTGCGGCATCCCCCTTGCGCTGCGCCTCATGCCAGGCAAGATCGTCGAGCAAAGCCACCGCGCGCTCGTGGTATGGGCCACTGGGATTGTGTTCCAGAAACTTCCGCACTGGAACAGGATCTGTCGTGCTCTGGATGGCGTCCCACTCGAGGCGCGTGATCTCTGCCATTGCAGCCGGCAGGTGAGGACCCGGCGGAGAGGTATACCTGGTCACATAATCCTGGTAGCCGTGAAGACTGCCACTGCTGCTTGCCTTGGCCCAATTGAGCTCTTCAAGCTTCGACTCCGCCTGCAACCGAAAGGAAGAATTGGGATAACGGTGGACGAATTCTTCCACCGCTGCAGGGTCGCTGGTGTTGTTGATACGGTTCCAGGCAAGCTGCTCGTCAGACGTTGCTGGAGCCGGCTGCTTGAAGTCAGCACGGTTGAGGACGACGGTTGCGTTTGCCTTGAAGGAACGCGGGGCTGCGACCAGCTCTTGATTTCCAGCCATGAGCCGGAGGCGATGAGAGCCCGGCGTCAGCTCCCAGGTAGCCGGCGGTTCACTCGCAGCAAGGCGAACATCGTCCACAAACAGCTGGTCACCGGGATGCACTCCCTTAAGAATGAGCCGGGCCGTCACCGGCGCTTCGATGGGCGCAGGTGTAGGAGCAGGAGCTGGAACCACCGCGGGTTGCGGAGGCGTCTCAGCGCCAGCGGGAGTGCTCTGCACGGTCGAGAGAGAGACGTGAGGCCGGACTAGAAACCTGATCAGGAAACCAACCGCCGCCAGCAGCACGCAGGCGACGAGCGCAGGCACCAGCAGCCGCTTGCGAGGCGCCCCTGCCGGGCGCGCCGCAGCCTGGAGCACACGCTGCCTGATCTTCTCTTGCTCCGCGGCTTGACGGTCGTTTGCTTTCTGTGCCGATTTCTGTGCGGTCGCCAACAATTTCTCAAGCTGCTGCTGCCCCGGCCATTGCTGGCACGCGACCTCAAGCACCGCAGCGGCCTCCACATAGCGACGGCTGCGGAGAAGACCTGTGCCCTTGTCAATCGCACCCTGCACGGCCGCCCTCTGCGCGGTGGCTTGGCGCTTGATCTCCTCCTCTGCCTCGATCTGCTCTTTGCACTGCGACAGCAGAGACTGTAACTGTGCGCTCTCTGGATACTTTGCGGCCGCTTCTTCAAGGGCGCTCAGCGCCCCGGCGCCCTGCCGTGTTTCCAACAGCCGCGTATATGCCTTGACTTCAAGATTAATGGCAGAAGCACGGGCCGCCGCCTCATCGCGCGCGCGTTGCGCGCGCTCCAGGCCGTCTTCTGCCCGAAGCAGCATCCCGCGGAGTTCCACGCTCTCCGGGTAAGTCTTCACCAACTCCTGCAGCTTCTTTACCAGCAACGCTGAGTCGGTCGTTCCCAGCTGCAAGTTGAAAGACTCGACCGCCTGATCCTGCGACAAGCGGCGCAGCTCGATCTGCAACAGCTTTGCGCGCGCGCCGCGAACATCCGTTTCCACCTGGGCGCAAAGAGCTGCGATGGCCTGATCCGCAGAATGCTTGTCTCGTATTTGCAGCGCGTGACTCCGGATAAGGTCCAGATCGGCCGGCGTAAGCGCCTGGCTCACCGACGCGCTCAGCGAACTTAATTCCTCGCAAACCAGGTCATGCTCGATACGGCGCCCATGGATCTGCGCGGAAACGCGGCCAATGGTCTCGTGAAGGTCATCGAGTTCGGGGTGAGCTGAGGCGCGCTGCTGCGCCTCGGCGAACAACTGCTCCGCCTGCTCAACACCCGGAGCCATCAGGGCGCGATCCGCAACCTGATTGATTTCTGCTAACGAGCGGGAGATTGCCTGACGGCGAGCCTCGGCCACCGTCTTCACCCGATCAAGAGCGGCTATGACGTCCGGTTCCCCGGCAGCGGCCGATGCGACGGAGTGCGCATTGCTGACCAACTGGGATAGCCCGCCGATCGACCGCGCCCCAGCAGAAGCACGCTCCAGTTGCGCCAGTTCCTCAATCAGGGCTTGCCTTTGCGCTAGGCGGCGATTTACCTCGTACTCGATCTGTTGAATCAGGGCTCCCACTTGCGGCTCCATCGCAAAGTTCGACGATAGACGCCCTGCGCGCTCGAGGAGATCGGTCGATTGACTGAGCGGAACGTGCTTTACCTCTTCCACTATTTGGCTCAGCTCCGCAAGGCTTCGTTCGTGTTCGCCTCCGCGTGCATCCAGAGCCCGCACTACTTCTTCGCAGGCGTCGCGCACCTTTCTTTCATGGGGAAATTCGACCTGGACCTCCTGCAGTCGTGTCTTTGCGCGCGCCCTCGAGCCAGGGTCAAAGGACTCCTCCACGCTCTTCCGCAAGTCCTGCAATTCCGCCGACACTTGTTCCTTGGCCAGCTGACGCGCGCGCACTTGCTCGAATATGGGATCGAACGATCTACGGGTCGCCTCGTCGAACTCGACGCCCATCAACAAGCGCCTCAGTTGCAAGGAAAGATCTTCCAGATGCTCCAATTCCTCGCGCTCTTGCAGGGCTTTGCGCAGCGTCCCCGCCTGGCGTTGCGCCGCCTGGCTCTGAAGCAGTGCGCGCTCTGCAGCTTCTTGCGCGGCCTGAGATTGCCGGTCCACAGACTGCTGTTCGGACTCAGTCCGCGCCAACGCCAACAGAGCCTCCAGGTTTGGCTCCGCGGGAAGCTTTTGCAAGGCGGCTTCGAGAATCCTGATGGCGGCGGGGAAGTCGGCGCGATCGAGCAATTCTTTCGCCGCCAAGCTCTGGTCCTGCACAAACCTTCGCCGCTCAGCGGTGTCTCTCTGCTTCTCTGCTATCGATTTCAAGCGCTGCAGGGTTGGTTCGTTAGGGAAACTCCCCAGCCCCACTTCGCAGATGGTGTAAGCGGAGGAAAAATCTTCTGCACGCAGCGCACCATGAATCTGGTCTGTCAGATCAAGCAGATCCTTGCGACGCTGCTCCTGATCCTGGCCTCGGCTGGCCCATTGCAATAGCTCACGCACATTGGAGTCGCCTGGATCCAGCTTCTCCGCCTTGCGCAACGACTCAATCGCGTCCCCAAACAGACGCTGGGCGATTCCCTGCCGCGCGTTGTCTACCAGGCCTTGTACCTGCAGTCTTCGGGATCGCTCCGACAATTCTTTGCCGATAATCTCCGCCAGGGCTCGTGCTTCGGCGCTATTGGTGTCGAGGCGTAGCGCCGCGTCCACCGCCTCTCTCGCCTCGTCGAAGTCTCCTGCATAGAGAGCCGACTCGGCGCGGCGTAGCGAATCGCGCACTGCTTTACTCAGCGTGATGGCCTTCTGGATCTCTTCCCGTAGCGCCGTCGAGACCTGATCGGCTGGATCCAGTTGCAGGGCTTGATCGGCGCAAGCCAGCGCCTCTTCGTACTGCTGACCGGCCAACGCCACCTGGGCCTGGGAACGCATTTGCACCATTTGCGCTGAACGCTGTTGTTCCTGGATCGCCCTACGCACTTCGGCCAGCATGCGGTTCGCCTGGTCGTGGTGGCGGTCAAGGCGAAGAATCTCCTGCAGGTGCAGCTTGACTCTTTCCAGATCGCCGCGCTGCATGGCTGCTTCTGCTCGCTGCATGAAGTCGGCAGCCATCCCTTGCTTGATCTTCTTTTGGATTTGCAGCAGGTCAAAGCCCAATTCTTCGGCCGTTTGATACCGGTCGTGGGTCTTTTTAGCCAGCGCCCTGCTGACGCATGATTGCAGCTCCGGGGGAACTTCGCCCAGGTAGGTGGAAAGAGGCGGGGGCTCTTCGCGCAGTATTTTGACGAACACCGCCGCCGCTTCATTTCCCTGGAATGGGAGCGTGTAGGTCAGCAGCTCGTACAGCATCACGCCCGCTGAAAAAATGTCGGTGCGGGCGTCGATGGGTACAGAGTTGATCTGCTCTGGCGACAGGTACGACAAGCTGCCCAGGAGCTGCCCAGCCTGGAGGGTGGAGGTTTCCACTCCTACTACCCTGGCAATGCCGAAGTCGACTATTTTTGCTGTGCCATCTCGTAGCAGGATGACGTTGGCGGGCTTGATATCCCGATGGATGACCTGCGGCTTGCGATCGTGCGCGTGCTGTAGGCCATCGCAGACCTGCACAAACAATTCCAGCTTGTCGACGATCGGCATGGGGCGCCGCTCATTGATCACGCGTGATACTGGCTCCCCGTCGAGGCATTCCATCACCAGGTAGGGGTTTCCGTCCTGCTCTCCACTCTCGTAGACGGTGACGATGTTGCGGTGCTGCAGGCTTGCGGTCGCGCGTAGCTCGCGGGTGAAAAATTGCTCCAGCTGATGCACTTTGCCGGGACCAGCATCCGCCCGCTTGAGCATCTTGATGGCGACGGTTCTATTCAAGCCGGCATCATGGGCGCGATAGACGATGCCCATCCCGCCTGAGCCGATCACGTCGATGACGGCATACTTCCCGATCTTCTGTATCAGAGGATCAGAGCTTTTCAAACCGCTTCTTGGCTACCTCCGCTAGACCCGAGCTGGATTTCAGGGCGGCGATTGATTTCGCAAGGCAAAATGCATGTGGTTTGGCGCGGTTATTGTCGAATTCTCACGGTCAATGACCGTAATTTTCCAGGAAACAATGGTAACGCAAGCGTTCTATCTGGCTATCCGCTTTTTGCCCTAGGGAAGCTGAGCTGTATCCCCCAGATCTTTTCGAGAGCGCCGGGTACGCCACCTCTTCCGCCGTCCATGCAGATATCGGTTTAGACATAGTGCAGGACTAGCGGTCAGCGTTTCACCGGCCGTAGCACAATCGTCTGAATTCAAACCGCTTAGAAGCGGTGGCAGGGGTGGCAGGGGCTTAATAGGCCGCGGAAGGATTCGGCCGGGCAGGGAAAGATAGACCTCAGGGGGCTTTAGAGGGTGTGAGTACCCCTGTCCCCCCACGCGCTTCCCTCGGTCGAAAATAAAGCTGCAATCTCCAGATTTTGGGGGGTGGGCAATTTAGCGTTTCGTCCGCGCCATTTTGGTCTTCTTCCGTGGCCGCCGGGTTATCGAGGCCCGGGTAAGCTTCGGTCGAGATGAGAAAGGGGAGGACGGTGCTTCCATGGAGGCCGGAAGTTGCTGAACAGAAGCCGTTTTTCTTCATCTCGAGGGGGGTTCCAAAGCCCGCTCAACAGCTTCCAATATCTGATTTATTATCAAGAGCTTACAATCCTGGCGGACGAAAAAAACCCCGGGGAGAAGGGTTCTCCCAATTGCTTTTCATATCCCACGAAACTGGGCGAGACCACCGGGCGAGGCAACGATTACAATCCACTCATCTTATGGTCCCGCTTCCCCCCAAGCAGCATCCTTTCCCCGATCCCGGGGAGGAGACGCAAAACTCTCCTGAATCCGCGCAACCTAGTCAGGATGGTGGGGTTACAGAAGGTATGGGTACCATAGCCATTTCGCAGAACGGGTTCCAGGGCGCCCAGCAGGGTGCCCAGGTCCATACGTCCGGTATCGATTGGGCGCATCTCTCTGACGCGGAGATCATGTTGCGCGTTCGGGAGGGTGACGATTCGGGCTTCAGCATCCTGATCGACAAGTACCGGAAACAGATTGTGCATTTCATGTTCCGGATGTCTCGCAACCAGGCAGTGGCTGAGGAGTTGGCGCAGGAAGTGTTTCTCCGCGTCTATCGTTCGCGACAGACATATCGGGCGGAAGCAAAGTTCAGTACGTGGCTGTACCGAATCGCGACCAACCTGGGAGTGAACCATGCGCGCGACACGAAATATGAACGGACCGCGCAAAATGTTTATCTCGATCAGCCGGATGCGGAAACCGGGACCACTCCTGATGTGGCGGATAGTAGCCTCAGCGTGGAACAAGAGTTGGTGCGAGAAGAGAGAATGACAGCCATTCGCAAGCACGTTATGGCTCTGCCGGAACGGCAACGCAATGCGGTGCTGATGCACAAGTATCAGGAAATGGATTACAAGGAAATAGGTGAGGTGCTAAAGCTGAGCGAATCAGCGACCAAGTCCTTGCTATTCCGGGCGTACCAGACATTGCGCGAAAACCTTAAGGATTTCGCTTAGCAGGAATTGAGGAAGACTATGACTTGCCCTGAGATGAAGAACACTTTAGCCGAATCGGTTTTCGAGTCGCGGCCGCTGACTGAGGATGCGCGTAAGCACCTGGCGGAATGTGGCGACTGTGCGACCGAGCTCAAGGAAATGGAAGCGACCTGGAAGCTGCTGGACGAATGGCAGGCGCCGGAACCGAGCGCCTTCTTTGATGCCAAGCTGTATGCGCGGTTGCGGGCGGAACAAAGCAATGCGCCGGCCAGCTTTTTTGAGCGTGCCAAGGCGTGGCTGCTTTATAGCAGCAACCTGCAAATGCGTCAGCTGACGGCAGGCGCATTGGGTGCGGTGCTGGTGATCGGCGGGATCGGCGGAGGAACATTTGCCCTGCTTGGCCATGAGGAGACGCCGGTTCCTCAAACTTCTGCCACGGTGCGCGACCTGCAGTCTTACGATGGAAACGCCCAGATGTTTCAGCAATTGAATGCCTTAGACATGGACGAGGATAGCGAGACCGGCAGTTCGAACTAATGACGAAAGAAAACGGGAAACGAGGCGCCCGAATACGACGGTCGACGTAACCGCTTCGAAGGGCTCCAGTATGGCAATCGACAACCAGCTCGAACGTAGATCCCATAGCGGGAAGCTGGCTCGAAGTGTGTTCACCGTGCTGCTGCTCGCGCTTCCCCTGGCGTCTTGCTTTGCCCGCCCTCCGCAGCAGGGACAGCGGCCACGATTTGAAAACAATCAGCAGGCACACCTCGGGACGTGGTTGGAGCGGCATGGGAACCTGACTCCTGAGCAACAGGAAAAGGCCCTTCGGAGTGAGCCAGGCTTCAGCCGGCTGGCTCCGGAGCAGCAGCAAAGG
>CAZSUK010000394.1:0-8960 GCA_964609355.1 uncultured Acidobacteriaceae bacterium
AGAAGCGTCAGAAGCGAGCCGAAGCGCGGGCCAAGCGTCGCGAAGAAATAGACAAAGCGATGTCTCAGAACCCGCCACCCGACGGCAGCGGCAGCGACACCAACGCCTAGCAACTGTAGAAGTCACTTTTAAAATGGCGGAGCCACGGCTCCGCCATTTTGTTCATCATAGTAGCTCGCGCTTTTGAGCGCTATCCCTTCAACCAACAACCAACCGCCGGGTGCCCCACATCTCGCTCGTTTTTCGCGAGATGTGGGATACCGCAGGTCTCCCCCTCAAGCCTGTCGCGGGTCCCACAGATCCACAGGGGTGCCCCATGTTCGCACCAGCGTTGCCCGGATTTCCTACTAAGCAGCACTAGCCACGACCACGTGTGCGGCTTTCTCTCAAGAAAGCCGCATGAAGTTGCTCAACGCCACCAACCCCGACAGGAAACCCGGGATACGTGGGCCGAAAAATGATGGGCGAAGCCCAACCAAAGCTTTCATTTTCCGGAATCAATCACGAATCGCTAGGACAATCTTCCCCACGACATGTCCTTGTTGAATTCGTCTATGAGCCTCAACGACCTCTTTAAACGCGAACACCTCGGTCCGAAGCGGAATCGTCCTGGAACTAATCGCAGCATTCAACCGGTCGATAGCCCCACGAGACATCTCACCATCGCAAGCCAGGACAGGATGCCCATGAAGAGTGGGTGCGGGCTCGACGCCATTCGGGTACGCAAGAGGCGCCTTGTCTTTGAGGTGCTTCAGGAAATCAGAGAGTTTGTCGCCACTGGTGGTAACCAGGCAGACATCAAACCCTGCCTGGGCTATGCGCTTGATCACTCCTTCGTGTTCCGTCGAATTTGCGTCGACGGCGTGTGCGGCGCCAAGTGAACGAACATAATCTTGCGCATCCGGCCGTGCCGTACCGATCACGGTTGCGCCTTTCTCGTTCCCCAGCCACACGCCGAGCGAGCCTACTCCGCCGCTCGCTCCGAACACTAACAACGTCTGGCCCTTTTTCACTTTCAATACTTCCAGCCCTGTTTGTGCCGTCAAAGCGACGCAAGGCATCCCGCCGGCAACCGCCATCTTGATCTGTGTCGGAACCAGGCCAACCCGGTCCGCTGGAACGCTCACATATTCCGCATAAAACCCGCCGCCGCTGTTGCCATAGCTGTAGGAATAAACGCGATCCCCGACGCTGAACCCACTGACATCGCTACCGACCGCAGCAATCGTTCCACTACCGTCCGCGCCCAGGATGGTTCCCGGTTTTATCTTCCCGAACGAACCTGCTCGCTGCTCAGCGTCCCAAATGCCAACGCCGGCATACTCGAGCGCAATAATGACGTGGTTCTTGGGCAAACTCGGGAGAGGGACGTCTTTGATGTGGAGCACATTCGCCGGCCCCGGCGCATCCACAACCGCTGCCTTCATCAGTTTTGGGAGTTCTGATGTCATCGCTTCTCTCCAATCGGCGGTCCGCGGCGAGACCAGGGACCCCGGTACTACTTAGGTCTATTCTCCTCCGAACGAAGCGCCAAGTTGCCGTCCATATTGCGTAATTTCATGTCCTTCCACCCGGTGAAGTTTTTCATAGCGAGCAAGCGCCTCAGGTATGCTTCCGGCCTGCGCCTCCCGGCCAATTTCATTGAGGATTCGGCTGACGTCTGGTTGCGCCACCAGGCCCGCACCTTTTCCGCCGAGTCCCAGGACCGAGCGTTCGTACAGAGCAATCTGCCAGCCAGCCCGCTGCAGTAAAGCAGCAGCGAACAGTCCGCCTACCGAGCCGCCTACGACGATGACTTTACCGGCGGTCACAAGGTCCTCAATTAGTCAGGTGGGCTGCTCGTCCTTCACGAGGAGGCTAAAAATGCGATTCGAGACAAGTGATTCTTGGGTAGGAGTGCCTGCTATCCGATTGGCGGTGGCACACGCGTCGCTCGATCCTTAATGAAACCGGGAGGGGACTTAGTCACCTTAGTATGCTTAGTTCGCACATTTCTACACAAACCCGCCCGGCCTACTCCACGTGGTAGTTCGGCGCCTCGCGGGTGATGATCACATCGTGAACATGACTCTCGCGTAGTCCAGCATTGGAAATCCGGATAAAACGGGAATTCTCCTGTAACTCCTGGATCGTGTTGCATCCCAGGTAGCCCATTCCTGACCGGAGCCCACCGACCAACTGATAAACCATGGCCTCGAGTGGTCCGCGATGAGGTACCCGGCCTTCGATCCCTTCGGGCACGAACTTGGCCAGCCGGTTTTCCCCATTGCGCTCCCGCGCCACCACTCCCTCCGTCGACGGCCTCTCCTCAACATCGCCTTTTCCCTGGAAATACCGCTCGCCGGAGCCCTGCGACATGGCCGACAGGGAACCCATTCCGCGGTAAGTCTTAAAGCTCCGCCCTTGGTAAAGAATGGTCTCACCCGGGCTTTCGTCAACCCCGGCAAACAACGAGCCGATCATCACCACGTTCGCGCCTGCTGCGATCGCCTTGGTTACGTCGCCGGAATACTTGATACCCCCATCGGCGATCACCGGAATATTGTGCTCGCGGGCCGCCCGGTACGCTTCGCTAATAGCCGTAATCTGCGGCATCCCGGCGCCCGTCACCATGCGCGTCGTGCAGATGGATCCTGGCCCGATGCCTACCTTGACCGTATCAGCGCCCGCTTCAATGAGCGCCTTGGCTCCGTCATAAGTGGCCACATTGCCGGCCATCAGGTCTACATCGGGAAAGCGCTTCTTAACCGCACGAACCGCTTCAAGCACTCGCGTCTGATGCCCGTGCGCCGAGTCAAGAGTGAGCAGGTCGACCCGGGCCCGGACCAGCTCAGCGGCCCGCTCAAGAAAGTCACCCGTCGCGCCAATCGCCCCGCTGACACGCAGCCGGCCTTGATCATCCTTCGCTGCATTCGGGTATTTCAGCTTCTTCTGGATGTCCTTGACCGTAATCAGACCCTTCAGCTCATAGTGGCCATTGACCACCAAAAGCTTCTCCACCCGATGCTTGTGCAGGATCTTCTCTGCCTCTTCCAGAGTCGTACCGACGGGAACCGTGATCAGGTTGTCTTTGGTCATCACATCCCCGATCGGGATGTCGGTGCGGGTCTCAAAGCGCAGGTCGCGATTGGTGAGAATGCCAACCAGCTTTTTACCCTGGGTCACCGGAACGCCGGAGATTTTGTAGCGCCGCATCACCTCCAGGGCATCGGAGATAAGTTGTTGCGGCTCAATAGTAACCGGGTCGACAATCATACCGCTCTCTGAGCGCTTCACCTTGTCCACCTCGCTGGCTTGCTGCTCGATGGATAAATTGCGGTGAATCACGCCCAGGCCGCCCTGCTGCGCCATGGCAATGGCCAGACGAGACTCGGTTACCGTATCCATGGCCGCGGAAACCAGGGGGGTATTGAGGGTAATCGAGCGGGTGAGTTTGGTCTGGGTACTTACTTGGGCAGGTACAACGTCGCTATAGGCGGGAACGAGGAGGACGTCGTCAAAGGTAAGAGCTTCGAGTACCGGTGTTTGGATCATATTTATGTTACTACGATTAATCCTATAACCTACCAGCAGAAACCTGGCCGCCGCTCGCCGCCGGCCGTTGAAATTCACGCCAAAACAGCGTAATCTTAAGAAGCAGACGAATTTGTTCCATGGCTTCGCGCTAACGGCTCGGCGGAGCAACACGGAGAAATGAGTGGGCGAAAGCCCACTTTTCTTTTGCTGCGAAGCATCTGCGTTGGACGCGGCAATTATGGCATTGAGTATTGAGCAAATCCGTCAAACGGCGGATCGGGTCGCTGCATCCCACGGCCTGGAAGTGGTGGATATCGAGTACCTGGGCGGCAGTAAACACAGGGTTCTGCGGGTCTTCATTGAGCAAAACGCAGAACAGCGCGCTCTCCGGGCGCACGAGGCCAGTGAGCAGAGACTCTTCGACCACCTCGAAAGCGAAGGCATCGCGCTCGATCAACTGGCCTGGGTAACACACGAGGACTGCGAACGGTTCAGCCGCGATTTTGGCACCGTAATCGATGTCGAGGAACTGGTGCCAGGGGATCAGTACACGCTCGAGGTCTCCTCTCCGGGGTTAGACCGCAAGCTGGCAACACGGGCCGACTACGTGCGCTTTCAGGCCAATCCGGTGAAGGTCCAGACCTTTACCCCGGTTGCGGGCAACCGGCACTGGCTGGGTAAGCTCTCAGAAGTGAAGCCGGAAGGAATCGTACTCGACCTGACGGCGAAAAAACAGAAAGGGAGCAAGAAAGGACCCGCCCCGGTCCAGACCGTCGAGATTGCCTTTTCGAATATCGAAAAAGCTAACTTGGCTCCCGAAATTTAACCGTAGGTAGAAGAGATAACCATGGCGAGTGTTCTTTATCAAAGCATCGAGGCGTTAAGCCGGGACAAGGGAATCGATCCGCAGATCGTCGTTTCCGCGGTGGAGGATGCCATTGCGCTGGCCACCCGCAAGTATTACAAGACGCAGGAAAACATGCGCGCCGAACTGGACCGCGAATCGGGTGAGATCCGTGCCTACATCTACAAAACCGTAGTCGAGGCCCCCGAGCAGCTGGAAGATCCGGTCAACCAGATCACCCTGGACGATGCCCGCGCGCTCGCGCCGGAAGTAGAAACCGGCGGCGAAATCCGCTATTACAAGCCCACCGACGTGCTCGGCCGAATTGCCGCTCAGATGGCCAAGCAGGTCATCTTTCAGAAGGTCAGAGAAGCTGAGCGGGATACCGTCTACAAGGAATATGCACATCGCTTGGGCGAGGTCCTCAACGCCACCGTGAAGCGGTTGGAACTTCAGGACGTGATCTTCGACCTGGGCAAAGCCGAAGCCAGAATGCCCAAGCGGGAACAATCGCGATTAGAGCAGTTCGCTATCGGCGAACGCGTACGTGTTGTGCTGCAGCGCGTAGATCGTGCCGCCAAGGGTCCCCAGGTGATCGTTTCCCGCGCAGTGCCGGAACTGGTGCAGAGCCTGTTTCAAAGCGAAGTGCCGGAGATTTACGACAACACTGTGGTCATCCGCGCCATTGCCCGCGAAGCCGGCGAGCGCACCAAAATCGCCGTGCTTTCTCGCGACAAAGACGTTGACCCGGTCGGCGCCTGCGTGGGTATGAAGGGCATGCGCGTACAGGCCAGCATTCGCGAACTACGGGGCGAGAAAATCGACATCATCGAATTCAGCGAAGAAATCACCACCTTTGCTGAAAAAGCCCTCCAGCCTGCCAAGGTAAGCCGGGTAAGCATCACAGACCTGGGCGAGAAGCAGATCGAAGTGATTGTCGACGATTCCCAGCTTTCGCTCGCCATTGGCAAAAAGGGCCAGAACGTACGCCTGGCAGCCAAGCTATTGGGTTGGAAGATCGACATCAAGAGCGAGGAAGAGAAGCGCCAGGAAGTCGAGCAGCAGATGCAGGCGATGAGCGGTGGTCCTTCGACGCCCATCGAGCAGGTAACGGAGTTGGGTGAGCAGATCATCCAGAAGCTGGTGGTTGCCGGCATCACGACAGTGGAAGCGTTAGCCGATATGACACCAGAGCAACTGGAAGAAATCCCAGGAATCGGCGAGAAGACTCTGGAGAAGATATCGCTCGCGGTACGCCATTACTTCGGCGAATACGAGCCCGGCGAAGAGCGTCCCGCCGCGGAGGGAGCAGTAGCCAAGTCTGACCAGGAGCAAATAGCCAAGGCCCGGGCGATTGAAGATGCCCAGGTTGCGGAGGAAATCGACGCTCTTACCTTGGATCAGGAAGGGGAGCGGGAAGCTGCAGACACCGAAGATGGGTCGGGACGGATCAGTGATGACGTAGCCCGCGTGCGTATGGAAGAACTAACCGAATCTGGTCCGGACCTCGACGACGTCGGTGGCATTTCGGAAGCTCCGGGTCGAGAAGACACCAGCAAGATCCTCGCCTCCCATGTCCCCAACTACGAGATAGCCAGGTCAGAAGCCGTGGGTGAGGGAAATGTGGAAGAGCCGAGCGACGAGACCCGGGAGGACGCCAAGGTGGACGAAGGTGGAGTCTAGGCGGGGTAAGTCCCGAAGGGACGCAATAATCTGTAGCCCGGCACGGAAGTGCCGGGACGAGGACTACCTTAAATGAGCGTTAACGTGTGGTTGAATGACGCAATTTCACGTTTTCAGAGGATAATAATACTATCTGTCGTTCCCACGGCCGTGAGGGTGCAATGAAAGTCTGAATGGCAGCGGGTGCGACACAAAGGGACGGATGAGCAAAGTTCGAATTAACGATTTAGCACGCGAGCTGGAAGTAAAGAGCAGGGCGATCCTTGACGCCTTGACGGCTGTCGGCGTGACCGAGAAGAAGACGCACTCCAGCTCGCTCGAAGAAGACGAAGCCGAGCGGGTGCGCCAGCACTTCCAGCGTACCGGCGGCAGGAACGGTGCCGGGGCTCCGAAGGCTGCAGACAATGAACCAAAACAGAAGATTGACTGGTCGCGGGTTTCGAAACCCGGCGACGTGCTCAAGGCTATTCAGCAGCGTAAGGACGAAGCTGCGGCCATAGCCCAGCGTCCATCCGCCCCGCAAACCGCTCAACCTCAGGCAGCCAGGCCGGGGATCCCAGTACGTCCCATAGTTTCGAGTACCGCTCCTGCCCAATCCGTGCAGAGTGCTGCGCCAGCACCGTCTCCAGCTGTGTCTCGTCCGGCAACGCCAGTTCCGCCAACCGCGCCCGCCTCCGCTGCCGCGGGCCCGGCTGCAGCGAGCCAGCCCACCGGCCAAGGCACGCCCGTGCAGGGCATACCAGGGCAGGCGAGGCCGACCCTCGGTGCTTCTGGCTTGGGCGGTCCCAACCTGGGTGGTGGACAGGGTCAACGCACTGCGCCTCCCCCGCCGCCAGCGCCGCGACGGATTGTGCCCCAACCCCGCCAGGAACCGCGGATCGTGGTAGCCCCGCCCTCGGCGCCGGCCATTGCCGCCAAGCCACCCACAGGCCCCGTAGTTGCCAGGCCTCCAGTGTCAGGAGTAGAAGTGCGTCCGCCAGCAGGTGGCAGCGCACCGGGCGTCAGCTCGGCAAGACCTGCAGTACCAGCCATAGAAGTGCGTCCGCCAGTGGTTGCTGCGGCTCCCGCGCAGCCTCGGCCTGCGGCACCAGCGCCTCCGCCACCCAGCGTGCCTGAGGTGGCAGCAGCACCTGCCAGTTTGCCGGCTCATCCCGCTGTGGAACCAGTGGCCGCTCAGGCTCCGCCACCACCCGTGCCCCGGCGCGTCATCATGCCGCAAACCGGTCCGCGCCCGGTCTACACCGCTCCACCGCCGCCGCCGGTCACTCAGGCTGCTGCCCCAAGTTCTAGTGCTACCCCTCCTGCGGGAGGCTCCATTCAGCGTGGACGGCCAATCTTCGATCGCGGCCGCCCCGGCGGTGGGCCGTCAGCGGGTGGTCCCGGTTACAGTCCCCGGCCAGGACAGGATGGACCTGGAGGCGCTCGCCGTCCCATGCACCCCACACGGACACAGCCCGGCGGAGCTCCCGGTCCCGGCGGTAGGCCTGGTTTCGGTGCTCCTCGCCCCGGCTTCGGTGCCCGGCCCGGCTTTGGTGCCCCGCGTCCTGGAGTAGGTGGCGCAGGTGGTCTGACTCCGCCTCCAGGCGAAGCTCCACGGCCCCAGCGCGCCGCCCCGCAGCAGCGTCGCGGACGCCAGCAGTATCCCAAGACCAAGGAAGGCCCAATGAAGGGCTTCGCCCCGCCGCCGCGTTTCGGCGGAGCGCAAATCCCTTCTGAGCCGGTGCCCATAACCCGTACCATCACGGTGACAGAAGGCATTAGCGTAAAAGACCTGGCCGAAAAGCTGGGCGTACGCGGCAAGGACCTCATCGCATCGCTGCTCATGCGCGGCGTTTTTGTCACCGTCAACCAGTCCCTCGATGCCGAGTTGGTTAAGGATGTGGCTTCCCAATTTGGAGCCGACACCCAGGTCATCACCTTCGAAGATGAGATGGCGAATGAGGCCCTCGAAAACCTGATGAAGGATGAGGACGTGAGTGAGATTGAAGTCACTAGCCCACCCGTGGTGACCGTGATGGGCCACGTCGATCATGGCAAGACCTCGCTGCTTGACGCCATCCGCGAAACCGATGTGGCGTCCGGGGAAGCCGGCGGCATTACGCAGCACATCGGCGCTTACAAGGTTCGGATCGGCAAGCCGGACTCGCCTGCCTTCGGCCGCGAAATCGTCTTCCTCGACACTCCTGGTCACGAGGCTTTTACCCGCATGCGTGCCCGCGGAGCCAAGGTCACCGACATTGTCGTGATTGTGGTCGCAGCCGACGACGGTGTCATGCCCCAGACGCTGGAGGCGGTCGATCACGCCAAAGCAGCGGGCGTGCCGATTATTGTCGCCGTCAACAAGATCGACAAGCCGGATGCGCAGCCCGACCGCGTGAAGCAGCAGTTAGGCGATCGCGGGTTGGTGCCAGAAGCCTGGGGTGGTTCGACAGTCTTCGTCGATGTTTCGGCGAAGAAGAAGCAGAACCTTGACCTACTGTTGGAAATGATCTGCCTGGTCGCTGACTTGGGCAATCTGAAGGCAAGCCCCGATCGTCCGGCGGTAGGCACCGTGATCGAAGCCAAACTCGACCGTGGGCGCGGCGCTGTGGCCACGGTTCTCGTCCAGAACGGGACTTTGCGGGCCGGCGACAGCTTCATTATGGGCAATACCTTTGGCAAGGTTCGCGCCATGTTTGACGACCGCGGTCGCGCTACGCACGAAGCTGTGCCCTCGACGCCGGTGGAAATCCTCGGCCTCGAAGGCATGCCGGATGCGGGCGACACCGTGCTCGTAGTTTCCGATCGCGACAAGGCCAAGGGCATTGCGCAGTACCGCAAGATGAAGGAACGCGAGTCGCAGCTGGCCAAATCTTCGCGCGTCTCGCTCGAAGGCCTGGCCGAGCAGATCAAGCAGGCTGGCGTTAAGGAACTGCCA
>CAZSUK010000395.1:0-5849 GCA_964609355.1 uncultured Acidobacteriaceae bacterium
CCCTTGGCGTTTGAACACAATACGTAGGATATATCCGCCACATGAGTCACGATCTCGCCAAACGAGCGAACGTCCTTCGTCGGCTGGTAGCTGTACTTGGACTCTGGCATAGCGTCCGCCGCCTTCATGATCTTGTCCTGCATATTGCTGCGAAAAATGGATAGCGTCGTCGTCAGCGGATTCGGCGCCCCGGTCGGATTGGGCAGGTTCGGCGAGATCTGGGCGTTAGCCAAGGACGCCAAGGTTAGGTTTAGTGCTACAACAGCAAGGACAATGCGAGAAGTCCTACCTCTTGTAGACTGAGAAGGAATCGGTCGGGTAAGCATCTCGATTAAGTTACGAGTCGTGCGGAAGATATTTTTCGGGAAGTATTGCATTCGACTTCCTCCTGCCTAGCAACGTCTGCACGCAAGGTTCCAGTTGGCGTGCTGAGTGTACGTCTTTGTTGTCAGCAGATAGAAGATGGCGAGGGCTCTGGACTCTATGCCGCACTGTCCATTTTCGACTAATACTGTCCACTAGCAGCATTCAGGCAGTGGTCCAGGGACCCGAGTTCCTCTATGAACGCCCGCGCTCGCGAGATGATATCATGATATCGAAGGAGAGGAACAAGATGGCGCAACTCCTAGTACGCAACCTGGAAGCTCAACTCAAAGTTCGCCTACAAAAACGCGCCAAACGACATGGCCAGAGCATGGAAGAGGAAGCAAGAGACATTCTTCGTGATGCCCTGAAACAGGAAGATGTCCCGGACAGTGGACTCGGAACCGAGATTGCGGCACTGTTCAGTGAAACCGGGCTCGAAAAAGACATTCCTGAAATTCGCGGCCACTCGGTTACGCCCGCGACCTTCGAATCATGATTCTGCTCGATACCAACGTCCTCTCTGCGCTGATGCGCCAAAGGCCCGACACTGCAGTAATCAACTGGCTTGATCGGCAGGCACGCACGTCCGTATGGACTACTTCGGTCACAGTCCTTGAGATACGCTTCGGACTGCAGGTGATGACAACTGGAAAGCGACGGTCGCTCCTGATTGCGGCCTTCGAACGCTTGCTTGCTGAACTGATTCAGCAGCGGATCGCACCATTTGATGGCGAGGCGGCGCAGCATGCCGCGGACCTGATGGCGACGCGTCAGAAGAAAGGCCGGTCTGGCGAGCTGCGGGATAGCATGATCGCCGGGATCGCGCTCGCATCCCATGCCACCCTAGCGACTCGGAATGTCAAGCACTTCGATGACCTTTCCGTATCTGTGCTCAATCCCTGGGAATCGTAACTTCACCAACGGACCAAATACCCGAAGGCCAGAAATTCTGGCGACGGGTTTCCCCGCCTGTTTCAGTTAGTCCGCACGCAGAGCCGTTACCGGTTCCACACTCGCTGCGCGCTGTGCCGGAATGAAGCTCGCACTCAATGCACTCAGGAGCAGAATGGTTGTCGCAATACCCAGCGCCGCCAAGTCGATTTCTCCCACTTCATACAGGCTTGCATGCAGCATGCGACCGGCAACCAAGGACAACGCCAGCCCCAATGCCAGCCCCATTGTCACCTGCGCGAACGCCGAGCGTAGCACCATCAGAATTACGTTGCCCCGGGTTGCTCCTACAGCCATACGCACACCGATCTCGACCGTGCGCCGAGCGACTGCGTAAGCGATCACGCCATAGAGACCAATTGACGACAGCACGATTGCAAGGCCGCCAAAGAGCGTGCTCAGCTCGGCCACTGCGCGCTGCCGGTCGTAGTGCAGATCGATCTGCTGCTGCAGTGGATGCATATCGATGATGGCGAAGTTGGGGTCGACTTCGGCGAAGACCTGCCGGATTTGCGGCTCCATCCGGCTCATGTCGCCGTCAATCCACAGCTGTGCGCCATTGATGAAGTGCGCCCACTTCTCGTTTTCCTTGAGCGCGCTATCGGTGTAGTCAATGCTCTGCGAGAGCGCACCGAAGACGATGGGCTCGGCCGGCAATGCGGGGTCGGCGTATTTCGCATCGCGCGCCACACCCACAATCTCAAAACTGTCGCTGTAGGCCGGCAGGTTGAAACCGAAGTGCCGACCGATAGCATCTCCGTTCGGGAAAAACTTGCGCACGAAGGCCTGGTTCACTACGGCAACATGGCGCGTGTCTTCCCGGTCAGAGAGCAGGATGCCGCGGCCCTCCACAAGCGTCTGGCCGATGGTTGCAAAGTAATCGGGTCCCACGCGGTCGTATTGCACACGGTGCGCGCTATCGCTCGGTGGCACGCCTTCGCCTGGTTTCACTACGTAATCAAACCAGTGGCCGCTCATAGGAGTGTCGAGAGCCACGCTCACACTGCGGACTCCGGGCAGAGCCTCCAGCCGTACCTTCAGTTCTCGATAAAGCCTGTCGAGTTCGGCAACGGTGTACCTCGCCAGAGGTGGCTCAATGGTCACAATCTCGCGATTCTCCGCATGAAAACCGAGGTCCTGATTCCGCAGGTTATAGATGCTGTGCGTGAGCATGCCTGCAATGGCCACCAGCACAAGCGAAATCGCCGTTTGCATGACTACCATCGTCTTCTGCGGCAGGCCTGCGTCGCCACCCATGGTGCGGCCGGCTCCGCGCATCGAAACCAACGGGTCAGTGCGCGAAGCGAGCCATGCCGGCACCATCCCTGCGATCAGGCCGGTGACAATCGATAACACCAGGCAGAAGCCCAACACCAGAAGCGATGGCGAAACATGCACCGGAACGACCACGGCATGACGAAATGCCAAGCGCACAATAAGCCCCGCCCCTGCCCATGCGATGGTTACACCGAGCACGCCGCCTAATACTGCGAGCAGCAGGCTTTCAATAAACGATTGCCGGAGAATCCGCTCCGTAGACGCTCCCAGCGCACGTTGCAATGCCGTCTGCTGGCGCCGCGCCATGCCCCGCGCCAGCAGTAGATTCGCCACATTTGCGGAGCCGACGAGCAGCACCGCGGCGCAGATGCCCAGCAGGATATGCAGGCTGCAGCGATAGGAATCGCGCACCTCACCGATGCCCTGTCCACCGGGGCCTAGACGAATAGCCTGCCGCGAAAGCTGATCCTTAAGCTGCGACTGAAACTGAGGCGCCAGCGCGCCTTCGCTCGTGAGCCAGTGCTGCAGGTCAGCGGTCAGGCGGTCGGCCACGCCTGCGGTTGTCGCGCCGGGCTTCAACCGGCCGATCATGCGTAGCCACGCCATCGAGGGCACATCGTTGTATGGAGCCTCGGCATCGGTCAGGTATTCGGTTGAGAGCGGTACCCACAGATCCATGGGATTGCTGGTGAACGTGTCGCCGAAAAAGCCGGGCGGCGCCACGCCGACAATCGTGAAGGGAAAGGTTTCAATCTGGAAGGTCGCACCAATGATCTTCGGATCACCGCCATAATTTTGCTGCCAGGTGCGATAGCTCATCACAGCCACTGCCGGAGCACCTCGTCTGTCGTCTTCAGAAGTAAACATGCGTCCAGCAACTGCATTCACGCCGAGCGTCTGAAAGTAGTTGCCGCTCACATACTCGCCCATCAGAGCACGCACCTGTGCGCGGTCATTCCCGTAGCGCACGCTCAGCACGCCCGGCTGCGCCTGGAAGGCCGCAACCTGGTCAAACTCCGGATGGGCAGCGGCCGCGAGCCGCTTATAAAGCTTGTACGAATAGAGGTCCCAGTCTCCTTGCATGCCATTCGTCAGGCAACACGCCTTGCCGATGCCGATCTGGTAGAGGCGCGAAGGATCAGTCACAGGCAACGACTTCAGCATGACCGCGTCAATCAGCGAGAAGATAGCCGTGCATGCGCCAATGCCGAGTGCAAGCGTAAGCACCACCGTGGCCGTAAACGTAGGGGCGAGCTTCAACTGCCGCAGGGCATAACGAAGATCGACCAGGAATGTCATCTGAAACCTTCCAGGTATGACAGGATGGATTCTTTATATCGTCCCCGCGGCAGAGAAACAAACGAAGGACGTTCCGTCCGGTCACCAGGTTTAGTCGAAATGGGCGCACCCGAATGCTTGCGCCACGCTCCCGGTCGAGATCACCGTATAATCCGGGCAAACATGGAGGACATCATGAAGATGCAACGCCGTGAAGTGCTTGGGGTGCTCACCGCCGCTGCCGGATCGACACTACTGCGAGGGTCTTTTGCGGCCGCAGAGCCAACGCCCGCCGCGAACCCTCTGCCGAAGGAAAGGGTGACTGGTGTCGGCGGCATATTCTTTCGCGCGCATGATCCCAAAGCGCTGGCGCAATGGTATCAGGACCACCTCGGTATCTCCGTGACCCCGCAAAGCGACAACGATAGTGTTTGGCAACAGCAAGCCGGACCGACGAGCTTTACACCCTTTCCCGAGAAGACCAATTACTTTGGCGACGCGACGAAGCAGTGGATGATCAATTTTCGTGTAGGCGATCTGGACAAGATGGCCGCACAGCTTGAAGCAGCGGGCATCGCGGTGAAGGTGGACCCCACGACATATCCGTACGGTCGCTTCGCACGCATTCATGATCCGGAAGGCAACCCAATCGAGCTGTGGCAGCCGCTGAATGCGGTCACCGTGAAGTAGGTCCCGGGTTTCGCCAGGACAGACCTCAGCCGTGCAGGCCGCCGGGGGAACATTCCCTCGTTCAACGGTGTCTCAAAAGGTAAGGTTCTCACTCGAAGGAAGAGGATCCGATGACCCTGCTGGACGCACCTGTCTACGACCAAGCTCGAACCAAGAAGCGCCGCAATCTCCTGATTAGCGCGTCGTGCTTCTGTGGCGTTGTCGCCATCGTTGTTTTCCTATGCTGGAATCTGCCCGCAGAACATAAGGTGAACGAATTCTTCGCTGCGGTCGAAGCGCAGGACTTCCCGAAGGCGTTTGGCATCTGGAATAACGATGCCGACTGGCAGCAGCACACGCAGCGATACGCGGCTGCTGGCTATCCATATGGGCGTTTTGTCATCGACTGGGGAAAGGAAAGCGACTACGGCATTATCACCAGCCATAAAATCCTACATAGCACCTCTCGCTATGGGAGTGAGACCCTTTTAGGTGTCGAGATTAATGGCCGCAAGGCGGCTCTCCTCACGTTGGCCGTTGAGAAGGGCAAATCCAGCATGAGCTTCCCACCCTTTGCCCTGACGCCCATGAAGAATGGCTTCGGCTGGACTACTTGGCAGATCAGTTACCACTAGTCTGGTGGTTCCGAATAGGCCGCCATCTATCTCTGAAGATCACGACGATGGGGGTTATTTCGTCACCGCTTTTGTCACTGTGGTCAATAGGTATCGTGTCACAGGATTTCCCACATGTGGGAAATCCTGTTCTCTGCTATTCGTAACGCAGGGCGGCGATGGGTTCCACGCGCGTGGCGCGCATTGCAGGAATCCAGCTCGCAACCACGGTCGCGCCGAGCAGCACCATGGCGATGACCGCGAATGTCTTCACATCCCACGGGCTGATTCCGATGAGAAGGCTGCTCATGAAGCGCGTTACAACCATGGTGACCGCGAGGCCGGTGACAAGTCCAACTGTTACCAGCGAAATCCCGTTGCCTAGAACCATGTAGAGCACACTGCCCCGCGTGGCCCCGAGTGCCATGCGAACGCCAATCTCCTGTGTCTGGCGTTCCACCACGAACGAGATGACGCCATAGAGCCCGATCGCCGCGAGCACGATGCCGACGAGACCGAATATCCCGGTCAGCGTGGCAATGGCGCGAAACTCGAAGAGTCCCTGGCGAGAGATCGCGTCCGCCAAAGTGCCGACGGAGATGGGCGCGACCTCGGCATTCAACCTCGTAATCTCACGACGGATGACGGGCGCCATGGCTACGGGATCGCCGCTGGTGCGGACGATCAAGGTCA
>CAZSUK010000396.1:0-2713 GCA_964609355.1 uncultured Acidobacteriaceae bacterium
TTGGTGGAGGGGCAGGGGATTCGGGGGACGAGCGCGCTATCGGCACCTTAGTGAAGTACGCCAATCTGGAGATCAGCGTTCCTAGGAGTGAGTTTCGCGATCGTCTGAATATAAAAAGGGCGCTCCGGTTGTCCGGGGCGCCCTTTTTTTTTGCCGTGCGGTTAGTGCGGTTTGGTTAGAACAAGAACTTCAGGCCGAACTGGAAGATGCGGCCCAGGTGAGCGCCGGAGGGTTGCAGGAAACCGGCCCAGCCGCCGGAGGCGCAGGATGCATCGCCCGCGGAATTGTTGGCGCCACCGTAGCACCCGATCGAGCTGTTCACGCCGTTCCACTGGGTGTGATTGAAAACGTTGAAAGCCTCTGCGCGGAACTGGAACGCGTAGGACTCCTTGATCGGGAAATTCTTGTACAGCGCCATGTCGAAATTCAAGCGGTCGGGAATGTTTAGGGAGTTGCGTCCGGCGTCGCCGAAGGTGAGACCTTGTGGGGCGGAATAGGCCGCCGGGTTGAAGAGCAATGGCCCCGAGCTTGGGGTGAGCGCCGCTTGGATCGCAGACGGCGGGGCAGAATGAGGATTGCCGATGATGTCCGGGTAAGAGCCGTTGGTTCCGACGCCATTGGCGACGCCGGCGTTGTCACCAAAAACGGCGTTGGTAACGCTAAAGGGCGTGCCGGTGTAGAAAGTGGTGATACCAGAGTACTCCCAGTTGGCGAGCAGGATCTTGGAAATGCCTTCCTTATGGCCGGAGGGAATATCGTAAATGTAGCTGACGGTGAGAATGTGGCGCTCATCGAAGTTGGAACTGCCGTAATTGCCCTTGAGGTTGTACGAGTTGACGAAATTGGCGTCCTGCCAGTCGGATTCATCGTCGAGTGAATGCGAGTAGGTGTAGGCGACGGCGACGGTGAGCGGAGCGATGGTGCGGCGGACGGAAACCTGCAGCGAATTGTAATTGGAACTGGCGCGGTATTCTTTTCCGGTGATATCGCCGAACCCGGGGAAGTTGGGACGCACCTGGTTGGGGTCAATGTTGCCGCAGGCGACGGCGAAATTGTTCTGGACCGATTGCGGTAGGGAGCCGACGGGAGTTCCATTGGCCACGCCGTTCACGCAGTCACTGTTACTAAGCGGAACGCCCGGAGTGTAAGGATTTTGGCCAGCGGCAGTGGGGAACAATTGATTGAGGTCGCGCTGGTCGGCGAGATTGGTGCCTTTGCTGCCGACGTAAGCGATGGAGCCGACGGTGTTCTTGAAGAATTCATGCTGGATGCTGAGATTCCATTGCTGGGCGTAGGGCCAGATGGCTTTGTTGGGAATGGAAGTGACAGACAAGGGGAAGGCGAGTGGTGGTCCGCTCGCATTTCCCAGGCAAGTGTAGCCGGTGAGCTGGCCGCAGGTGTTTCCAGCAATATTGGACTGGCTGGGAGTTAGAACCAGAGGAGCGCTGCCCTCGAGGCTCTCGGCGTTGGCCTCGTTGCCGTTGCCGTGGTCGAAGAAAATGCCGTAGCCGCCGCGAATTGCGGTCTTGCCATTGCCCCAAGGATCCCAGGCAAATCCGAGCCGAGGAGCAGGATTGAACCAATGCTGCTGCAGACAGCCTCTGGGCTGTCCCGGTCCGCCGCATTGCACGATGCCGTTAAAGAGGAATTGCGCATCGGCGGCATTGGAGTAAGACAGCGGCACGCTGGTGACGGGATTGAGCAAGGCAGAGGTATTTGGATCGAGCAAGGGCGCGTTGGCTGGAGTCCAGACTGCAGTGTCGAAATTGAACTCACGATTGAATTTTTCGTGATAGGTGCCAAAGAAACTGAAGCGCACACCGAGATTCAAGGTGAGGCGCGAGGTGACGTGAAAATCGTCCTGGACGTACGGTTCGATGAGCTGATAGCGATCATAGTATTTGATCTGGTTGTTGGTTTGGGAGTAGGCGGCGACGTTGCCGAGCAAGAGGTCGGCGAAGGCGTTGCCGGTGCTGACGGACGTGTTAGTGGCATCGAAAGTGAGCGCACCTTCGATTTGTGGTGAATTCTCCTGATTTTTCTGAGCGATTACTGCGTAAGCGCCGAACTGCAGAGTGTGCTTGCCGATAATTTTGGTGACGTTGTCGCGCAAGGTGTAGGTGGGGTTGGCGTTGTTCCAAGGCTCGTCGGACGGGTCGGTCTGAAAGGCGTAGGCATTATTTCCGCTGACATTGATGGCAGGCAGCTTGCCGCCGAAACCGTTGTCGAAGAACGAGGTCATAGTCATTGAAGGCGGACGCTCGAATGGGCCGATGTTGGTCAAACTGATGTGATCGGCGGTGTAGCTGAAAACGAATTCGTTGAGCAGGGAAGGAGACGCGGTGTAGGTGAGGCGCATGACAGCGCTGGTGCCTGGGCCCACGAAATTGGTTTCAATATTGGGAAGAGTGGCGTTGGACCACAGGGTCGGGGTGACGACGGTGTTCCAGGAATCGTGAATATAGTGGAAGGAAGCGCGCAATTTAGGAGTGATGTTCTGATCAATGCGCACCAGCTCTTCGCGCCAGTTGGTGGGCGTGGGCTGGGAAGTGTCGTAGCAAGAGTTCGTGGGCGAGGAGCAGCCGACGGTGCTATTCGCCATGGGAATGGAGGCGAGGAGCGCGGAAACGTTGGGATCGGTAGCGGGATTCACGCCGACGATTTGATTGCCAACAATTTGCACGGGTAGATTGGGATTGTTTACGGGGCAGTC
>CAZSUK010000397.1:0-7055 GCA_964609355.1 uncultured Acidobacteriaceae bacterium
CTCTTCAGACCAGAAAAAGAACATCTTATCTTTCGCGGTGTTGTAGACCTTAGGGATGTAGACCGGACCGCCGATGGTGAATCCATAGTTGTTGTAGCGCTGAATCGCGCGAGGGATGATTGGGGTTACGTTCTTGTTAAAATAGCTGTTGGCGTTGAATATGTTGTTGCGATCGAATTCATACGCATCGCCATGGAAGGCGCTGGTTCCAGACTTGGTAGCTACCAGGACTTGGCCGCCGGCACTGCGACCGAAGCCGGCATCGTAGGTGCTTCTCTCCAGCGTAAACTCCTGAATCGCATCGACGCTCGGCACGTTCAACAGTGTGGCGTTCGAGCCGCTGTCGTTGATATCGGCTCCATCGACCGTCCAGTTGTTGGCCGTGTCACGAACGCCATTCACCGCGACAGACGAGGTATTGTTCAAGCCAAATCCGACTTCGTCCGGCAGACCGCTGACAACGCCGGGCTGCAAGGTAACCAATTGCTCGAAGTTTCGATTGTTCAGCTGCAGCTCTCTGACCTGGGTCCCCGAAATGGTGCCCGCCAGAGCGCTGGTTTCTGTGTCGATACTCACGTTGTTCGCTTGCACCGTCACCGTCTGGCTCCCGCCACCAACGGTCAACTGGGTGTCGACGGAACGGGTTTGCGCAACATTCAAAGTCACATCTTTCGCTGTATAACTCTGAAAGCCAGGAGCTGTTACCGTCACGGTGTAGCTGCCGGCGGCCAGGTTGGTCACCGTATAGCTCCCATGTGCATCGGTTTGGACGGTTCGCGAGGCCCCGTTCACTCCATTTTGAGTGACCACGACCGTGGCGCCCGGGATCGCGGCTCCTGAAGAATCGACCGCCCGGCCGGTGAGGGTTGCCGCGAGCTCTTGACCGCTCGCCAGGATGGAGAAGGACAGAAACAGAAACGCAACAACGGCGGCGAGAAACTTTTGCCTGGTCATACCGGAACAGCCTCCGAGAAATGCAATTGATACGAATCATTAAGGCAACGAGACCGCGTCCATCTTGCGTGGAGGTCTGGCTCGAACGAATGCTTGCTGGATTTGGGGCAGGTGGAGATTCTTTCGCCCCTAGTGGACCAAACTAGCGATGTACGGCGGGGATTGTCAATAGCAAACTTCGCTTTGAGCACCAGATGAAATATGGCGTGCTTGCAGACGACGACATATCCGTGATATTCGGAGAGCGCCATCCTATATGAGTGATCATGGGCGTAGAGTTACAGAACGGAGCATCAACCGGGTAATCCTTTTCTGTGCGTTCGCTCTGCTTATTCCGTGGATCGGCTCTTCGCTCTGGTGTCAAACCCCAGAACAGAGTAACGCTACATCCCAGCAAACGTTTTCGCAATTGATGGCGCAGGGTTCGCAGGCTTTGCAGCAGCAGGATAACATTGCCGCAGAGCACGCTTTCCGCGAGGCGCTCGTGCTCGATCCAAAGTCTGTCCCGGCCTTGAATAATCTGGCAATTTCTCTTGCGCGCCAGCAACGAGAAACAGAAGCGATCTCCTTCTACGAAAGGGCGCTTCGTCTGAAACCGGGCGATTCGGTGACACGACGCAATCTTGGTGTCGCCTATTTTCGCGCTCGTCAATATGGACCCGCCCTGCCGCTGCTTGAGAGTTCAGCCAGGGAGGCGCCTTCGTTCCAGGTGCTCGAACTTGCTGGTCTCGACGCCTTTGCGCTCGATAGATATGATGTTGCGGCGCATTATCTTGAAGCGGCCCATCGCGCGCAGCCGAACGACCTCGAGACCCTCGACATGCTGGGCAAGGCGTACTTGCGAACCGGGAATTACGCTGGCATAAGGGACGTCTTCGGCCAGATCATGGCCATCAATCCGAATTCCGCAGCGGCACACGCCATGATGGGGATGGCCTACGACAAGCTTTACCGCGAAGAGGACGCAATCCGGGAGTTCGAGGCAGCCGGCGCGGCGGATCCAACTTATCCAGGAATTCATACGGGGCTTGGGGTGATCTATTGGAGGAACCATAATTTCGATGCCGCGGAGCGCGAGTTCCGGCAAGAATTGAGCCGGTATCCTCAGGATCCGATCGCCAACTGCACGTTGGGCCGGATTCTGCGACGGCGCGATCAGCCCTCGGAGGCGGTCTCTTATCTCAAAGCTGCGCTTGCGGTGAACCCTTCCTATCGAGACGCTCTGCTCGAGTTAGGAGAGTGCTGGATCCGCCTCGATCAACCGGTCTCAGCGATCGAGTCATTGAGGAAAGCCATTGCGCTCGCGCCCGACGATGCCGAGGCCCACTTCATCCTGGGAACTGCACTGAACAAGTCCGGGAATCCGAGTGAAGGCGCTAAAGAGCGCGCGATCTGCGCGCAGCTCCGGGCAAAGCAGAAAGGGCAGGGAACACGCTAAAACGGCGGCTTGGCGGCCGCATTCGTCTCCGTAGCGGAATTCTTTACCTCAATGGTGTCGCATACAAAATGCAAACGGCTACGTCGGCGAACTACGCCCATAAGTTGACGAATTTTTTCCGGGCCCTCGACGGCTCTCAACTTAGGTCCGCTCTCTGGGAAGATAGGGACAGCAAACCTATTGCAGCATACAACTTTCGTACCAGTTGCAGGGTGATTCAAGAAGTAACTTGAAAGAGGACTGCTGCTCGGCCAAACTACACACGGTTCCTCTTGGGGGTTTCTTGCGTATTTCTTTCTGCCTTCTTGCGGCTTCGCTCGCCTGTGCTTCGCCGGCCTCTGTTGTTCATGCATCGCAACTAAAATATCAACCCGTTGAAGTTGTCTCTACAAGCACGACCACGCCTAACCAATTCGCGGTGGGCGACTTCAACGGCGATGGCAAGCCAGACTTCGCTTTTGCGGATCAAAACGGAACCACCGTCTCCGCATACATGAACCAGGGCGGAGGGAAATTCAGCGCACCTGTCGTGACCCAGATCGGGAGCACCTTCCTGGGCGCCATCCTCGCAGGTGATTTCAATGAAGACGGCAAGACCGATCTCGTCCTGTCTCTTAACGATGCTCACGCGGCGGAGGTTTTGCTCTCGAATGGGGACGGCTCCTTTACACCCCAGACCCCCATCCCAAACGCGACGCTCTTTATTAGCGGCAACGTTGGAGACTTCAACGGCGATGGACACGCCGACTTGCTGTTAGGCGGCAACGGTGAGCCTTACCTCTTTCTGGGCAAAGGCGACGGCGCCTTCACCCAGCAGGCCATCCCCAACGGTTCCTTTCCCGGTAGCTACTCATCTGAAGCGCTCGGCGACTTTAACGGGGACAAGCATCTCGACGCGGTCCTGGCAGATAGCAGCGACCCGGGCTCCCAGGCGGGGTCCATCGACTACTATCCCGGCGCCGCCGGCGGCACCCTGGCTGCACCCACCTTTTATCAACCCTCGACAATCCCCAACCCTGAAGCGCTTGGCGCGGCCGATTTCAACGGCGATGGCAAGCTTGACCTGCTCATCGCAGGCAGCAGCGGCTCCTTCATTTCTTTCGGAAACGGAGACGGGACTTTTCAACTCCAAAGCACCCAACTCATTCCCCTGGCGATACCACCGTTTTTCTCGCCCCAGGTAAGCAATCCGGATTTCTTTAACGCACTTGTGGCAGACCTTGATCATGACGGTAAGCCAGACGCAGTGGTCATCGACAGCACTACCGGCCTGCTTTCTCTGTTTGTGAATGACGGGACAGGCACCTTCCCGAATGCGGCCAGTACGCCCTACACCTTTCAACTACCCGCAAAGTCTTACAACTTCGCTGCAGCAGACTTCAACGGAGACGGGCTCCCGGACATTATCGTGTCTACGCCGGGTGCGAAAACGCTTACGTTGCTGTTCTCGGTCAGGAACCTGGCGACACCCACACTCAGCCTGGCAACTGCAAACAACAGCGTGCTCGTAGGAACCTCGCTCGCCCTCACCGCTACGGTGAATGGCGGATCTACCATACCAACCGGAACCGTATCGCTGCTGGACGGAGCCACCCAAATCTCTCAGCAAACTCTTGGCGGCTCCGGCACCGCGGTCTTCGAGCTGCCAAACCTGGCCGCGGGCATCCACACACTTACCTTCAGCTATTCCGGAGACGCCAACTTTACCCCGGCAACCTCCGCTGCTCTCAGCCAATCCGTCACCGACTTTCAAGTAACGATCACCCCTGGCATCCAAACCATCGCAGCAGGGTCCAAGGCTACATATGCGTTCAACATCACATCGCAGGCCGGGTTCACGGGTGGCGTCACTTTGAGCTGTTCTGGCCTGCCGGCCCTCGCCACCTGCAATGCACCCTCCTCTGTGGACGTTTCGGCTGCATTGACATCGGAAATCATCACAGTGACGACAACCGCCGGTACACCCGCGGTCGGTCGAGCCGGACACGCCGTCTACGCTTCTACTCTGCTTGCTTTTTTCGCACTGTCCTGCTTCAGAAGACGGTGTCTGTTCACTACGAAGGTTGTTTCGGCAGTGTTCCTACTCGGAGTATTGATTCTTGCCAATGGTCTGACGGGCTGCGGCAATGGCTCCAAGGCAGCGCCAACTGGTGCGCCCGTACCTGGGACGCCTTCTGGCACTTCAACCATTACGATTACCGCGACAGCGACGCAGAATGGTACTACCTTGACTCACAGCGCTACGGGCACGCTCACCATTCAGTAGGCGGGCTCGGCCCTAAAGGACAGACGAAGTCGCCCCCATTCGCCCAGCCTTCGCAGGTGCGAACATTACCGATGATGGCTACTTCGTGCCCCGGTTTCCCCAAGCCTCAGTCTGTCGCATAGCCTACACTTCTACCCCGTGGCCGCGAAGAAGCCGAAGCACGGATTCTCGCGACAACGTGCTTCGAGATGTGTTTCGCGGTAAATTTAGCTCCACACGCAAAACGCGTTAACGGACCAAACGAATAAGCGGACGCAAGCCCGACCATATACAGGCCGGGCACCGATGTTTCGAAGTGGCTCGAGAGAACCGGCGTATCTTCTACTTTATGAATGAGGCGGCGCAATGCTTCGTCGAGAAATCCCATACGTGAAACAGAGACTTGATAGCCCGTTGCACTGATGACATGATCGACAATCAACTCGGAATTGCTTCCATCCTTCTCCACGATCTTGAGATGCACCTTGCCGTCTTCTATTGCGGCAGACTGAATTTTGCAACCGAGGTGCAAAGGGAATTTGCCAACTACCTTGTCACGGACGAACCATCCCACAGACGGGCCAAGATGATCCCGGACAAAACGGAAGCGAAACTTCTGAGGCATGGCGTGAAATAGCAGAGGAGCGTCGTCGCACAAGCGTGAGCTCCATCCTATGCCAAGGCCAGAGCGGGGATATCTCATTCTTTGATGGAGTGGCCGGGGCTCTTTTGCCTTTGTATGGAAAGCGATCTCTTGCCGCCTTGCAACCAAGTGTACCTGGGCACCCTCTTCATGAAGGATGGCGGCCATATCGACGGCCGAGGAACCGCCTCCCACGACCACGACTGTCTTTCCGCGGAAGCTGCTCAGATCATGGTGCTGTGAGCTATGCGAGACATGGCTGCCAGGCAGATCGACGAGCACGGACGGCAGGTAGCCGAAATGTGTGATGCCAGTCGCTACGATGACAGTGTGCGCATGGACAATCTGCCCGTCGGCGGTCTCGAGTTCAAAGCCTTCAGAAGTACGGCTGACCGAAGTAATATCCGTTTGTTCCAGCGTTGGCACCAGGCGCTTCTGAAATTCAAGCCCGTACGCCGAGAAGACTTCAAGAGAAACTGGATTACCGATGTCAGCATACGGTAGCTTCATCTCTTCGCAATAATGGCGCAGAGTGAAAGAAGAATCCGGATCATAAAGGCTGGTCGCGAATCCTTCGGACTTGAGCAGCATGCCTTTGGGCATGTGGCTCCGCCAGCTTTGCATCGGGGAGCCAAATATCCGAAAGGTTAAGCTGCTCTTAGACAGATGCGCGGCTATCGAGAGGCCATACGGACCCGCTCCAATGATGACCGTGTCTACATTCATAACTCTTTTCAGCCCCTGCCTGGAAGTGTATCTTACCATCTATGGATTTCCCTATGTGCAAGCAAGAGCACGATTTGTACAGTGTAGGTGAACAAATCCGGGTGATATAAGTTGAATACATCGGGGTCGCGAACATCTCTGCTTTTAAAAGCTAAAACAGTTCGACCAGGAAAAAGATGGGCTCTTTGGGCGGGTATTCCCAGCCAAGAATTTTAATTTGTGCAACTCTATGGTGGCACTCCTCCGCCCGCCTTGCGATGGCATTCCTGCGCCATGGCTGTAGTGTTTCCGCGCTATGTCCGCCTGGCCACCCACTTCGTTTTGTCACGGGAATCGATTCGATTTACTCCTATCAGGGTCTTGCGTCGATGGGCTTGCTTCGGGATGCAATCCGCGCGGCACAGCCTACGCTCATAGTGCCCTGTGATGACATTGCAGTCTGGCAGTTACACGCGCTGCACGAAAACGAAGCCGACCTGCGGCCGTTGATTGAACTTTCCCTGGGCGCCGCAGAGGCATACCCGGCAATTCAGGAAAGAGGCGAGGTTTTGCGGATCGCGCAGCGTCTGGGCATCCGTGTGCCGTTGACTCAGACAATTAATTCCGCCGAGGAATTGGAGGACTGGACATTTGTTAAGCCGGCAGTTCTAAAGCTGGACGGAACCTGGGGTGGGGAAGGGGTAACGGTCGTACATTCTCTTGCAGAAGCAACGCAAAGATTTCACTCTACGCCCAAAACACTGAAGGCCTGGATGGCATGGAAGCGGTATCTGGTCAATCGCCATTATTTTGCTTTGTGGGTATGGCAGAGGCGAAAAACCTCGAAAATGACGATCCAGGAATTTATCCCTGGCCGGCCGGCAACCACTATGTTTGCCTGCTGGCGCGGAGAGGTTCTGGCTTCGAGCACAGTTAAGGTGCTGGTCTCACAAGCGCCTACGGGCGCAGCCAATGTAGTCCAGGTGCTCAAAAACAACGAGATTGAAGATGCAGTCCGAGTGCTGGCCCGGAAGTTACAACTAAGTGGGTTTCACGGACTGGACTTCGTC
>CAZSUK010000398.1:0-5215 GCA_964609355.1 uncultured Acidobacteriaceae bacterium
GAATCGGGGCATTCCTGGACGGATGCCGTCGCCTTCTCCCAAACACAGGTCAACCTCACCGAGACGGGTACCGAGGCGAGGGCCTTCACCGCCGGCCTTGTCTCCTCGAACTACTTTCAATTCCTCGGGGTCAGACCGCAAAGCGGCCGCTTCTTCAGCCCGAGTGCCAACGATCGCGCTTACGGCGCAAATGACGAGATAGTTCTCTCCGATGCGCTGTGGCGCGATCGCTTCAACGCGGATACGTCCATCGTGGGACGGGCGATTTCTATCAACGGCCATGCCTTCACGGTCGTCGGCATCGCCCCGAAGGATTTCGCAGGCATTTACGGCGGAGTCGCTGAGGCAGCCTGGATTCCGCTTTCTGGTCTGCGCGGTCTTTCCGCAGATTCCCCACCTGATCCCTTGTTCCAGCTTCACTACGGCCTGCAGGTTGCCGTTCGCCTTCGTCCCGGAGTGAGCGATGCCTCGGCGGCTGCCGAGTTGCACGCGCTGGCCCACGCCTTTGCACTCCAACAACACGGCGACAACGGGGGCCGTTGGGATTGGAACCTGCGAGACGCCGCGCATTTCCAACGTGGCCTCTTCAACATGGTTGGTTCGCAATTACCCGTTTTGCTGAGCGCATCGGCGCTGCTCATGGTGCTGGTCTGCATCAACATCGCTTCGCTCCTGGGCCAGCATGCGGCGCGCCGCCGTCGCGAAGTCGCCATCCGCTCCGCATTGGGCGCAACAGCAACACGGATCGGGGCGCAGGTACTTGCGGAGACTGGCTTACTTGCTCTCGGCGGTGCGCTAACCGGATGGGCGGCCAGCATAGGTATGGCACGTGCCCTCTACGTACTTCTCCCCAACTTCGGCGTGCCGCTGGCCTTCAACCTGCACAGCGACACGCGCATTCTGCTCTTTGTCACCGCCGTCGCCGTGGCGGTCACGCTGGCCTGCGGCATCTACCCTGTGCGTCAATCTCTGCGTGTCTCGCAAAACGAGGCGCTTCATGAAGGTGGCGCGGCGGTAACAGGTAGTTCGCGCAACAGGTTGGGACGGCGCATGCTGCTCGGCCTGCAGCTCGGCATCTGCTTTGTCGTTCTAGTCGGCTGTGGCCTGCTCACGCGCACGGCGCTGAACATCGCCAACCGCACCACCGGCTTTGACCCCACCAACTGCCTTACCGCAAGCGTGGCTCTTTCCCGGTCGGGATACACCGAGCAGCGTGGCCTCGCTTTCCAGGCTGCCCTTCTGGATCGCGTGCGATCGGCGCCTGGTGTTGCCTCCGCCACGCTCACCTCACATCTTCCCATGGGAGATGACGGATCCAACAACACGCGGAACTTCAGCATTCCCGGCTATGTCCCTGCCAAGGGCGAAGACATGCAAGTCGTCACCGACTTCGAGGGCCCTGACTTTTTCCGTATCATGGGCATCGCCGTTGGTCAGGGCCGCGAGTTCGAAATGCGCGACAACGGCACATCCACTGCAATCGCTGTCATCAATGAACCGATGGCGCACCGTTACTGGCCCAAAGGCGATGCGATCGGTAACAACGTGATCGTCGACCAGCGTCCTCGCCGCATCGTCGGCATAGTCCGCGATTATGCGTATTCCGATCCTGCGTATACCGGTTCGGATCCGCTGCTGTTCCTGCCGCTGGCGCAGAATTACTCGAGCGACGTGATCCTCGCGCTGCGCTCGCGCACCACACCCTCGGCCGTGATAGCGCAGCTCCGCCAGGCGGTCGCCGCCCTCGATAGCTCGCTACCGCTTGAAGACGTGCGCACCCTGGAACAGGTAACCGGCGAGCGATATCAAATTTCTCGTATTCCCGCCGAGTTGCTCAGCGTCTACGCCATCTCCAGCGTCCTCGTCGCCATGCTGGGCCTTTATGCGGTCATGGCCTACTCCGTCATTGAGCGCCATCGCGAGTTTGCACTGCGCATCGCCCTCGGCTCCACACGCGCGGCCGTCTTCCGGCTGGTATTGAGCGGCAGTGCATGGACGGCAGTGGTAGGCCTGGTAACCGGCGGCCTGGGTTCCATTGCCGCGGTTCGTTTGCTGCGTTCCATGCTCTTCGGAGTTACGCCCTTCGATCCCGCCAGCTATTGCACGGCCGCCGCCCTTTTGTTGATCACTGTATTCATTTCCGGCGTGTCGCCGGCCCGTCGCGCAGCATCGGTCCAACCCATGCAGGCGCTTCGCACAGAATGATCGGGAGGCTTCCGCTAATTTGCGATCCTCCTCGTCACTCGTGGCGCAGAGCAACCATGGGGTCCACTCCCATGGCCCGCCTGGCGGGAAGATAGCAAGCTGCAAGGGCAACGAGCAACAGCACCAGAGCGACACCAGCAAAGGTGAGCGGGTCATGGGCTGTGATGCCGAAGAGCTGGCTGCTCATGAGATGGGTGAGGCCGAGCGCGAGAAAAATGCCGAGAGCCACACCGGCAAGCGCCATCTTTACCCCTTGAACGAGGATAAGACGCCGAATGTCTCTGCGCTGCGCACCGAGGGCCATGCGGACTCCGATTTCGCGCGTACGTTCGCCGGCCAGGTAAGAGAGCACCCCGTACATACCGATGCAGGAAAGCGCCAGCGCGAGCGTGGCAAAGGCGGCGAGCAAAATCATGGAGAGACGGCGCGCGGCCATGGAATTTGCCAGCACTTCGTTCATCGTTTCGACGGCGTACACGACGGCTCCCGGGTCGAATTCCGAGACCGCCCGGCGCACAGAGCCCATGATTGCGGCCGGATCATCGTGGGTGCGAAGAACGACGGCAACCCCACTGGCGGATAGGCTCATGAGCTTGGGAGGAAGCTGCATAAACGGATAGTAGAACTGTGCTTCAATGGCATTTTTCGCGTCGTTGCCCGGACCCCATTGCCGGATGTGTCCGACGACGCCGATGATCTCAGCTTCCACATCGAAGCCCGCGATATGAACGTGTTGACCGATGGGGTCGCTGTTAGGGAAGTAGGTGCGCGCGAACACATCGTCGATGTCGACCACAGTCGCCGCGTTCTCATTATCCTGGGGGCTGACGAAGCGGCCGCGCTCGAGGCTGATGCCCATCGACGGTTCAAATCCGGCCTCCACCAGATAGAACAGGGCCTGATGCATGTCAGTGTAGTTTGCCGGCTTGGGTTGCCCTTCTATCCAGAAAGGCAAACTTGAATCATGGATCATGGGGCGTGAGCCGAGCGTAACGGAGACGGCTTCCACACCGGGGATTTCACGCATCCCGGCGTCGAAACGGCGCAGCCGCGCGCGGGTTTCTGCCTCGGTCGTTTGGGTATTCGAGGGTAAGGACAGTGAGAAGGTGATGGCGTGTTCGGGATGGTAGCCGGGATTTACGCGCCACAGGGCAACCAGCGAGCGCAGCATCAGTCCAGCGCCCACAAGGAGTACGAGAGCCATAGCAATTTCAGAGGCAACGAACAGGCCTTGCAGACGCAGACGAGCGCCGCCGGCGCCGGCGGTGCTTCGACGGAGAACCTGCTCCACATTGACCCGCGATGACCTAAGCGCGGGAGCGAGGCCGAACCCGATTCCGCCCGCCAGGGATATGCCGAGGGTGAAGAGCAGCACCCGCACATCGATAGAAACTTCGCTGGAGCGGGGCAGCTCGCTGGGCAGAAGGTTGACGATGGTCCTGGCGCCGAAGAATGCAAGCAGGAAGCCGAGTGCGCCTCCAAGGCCAGCCAACAATGCGCTTTCGGTTAGCAGCTGGCGGATGATGCGGCCGCGGCCGGCGCCCAGCGCGCTACGTAGTGCAAACTCTCCGGAGCGGCGCATGGAGCGCACCAGCAGTAAACTCGCGACGTTGGCGCAAGCGATGAGCAGCAGGAAGGCAACCGCGGCCAGCAGGACGATGAGGAAGGGCTGCACCCTTCCGACGATGTCCTGTTTCATCGACAGCACGCTGACACCGACGTCCTTATCGGCTTCGGGGTAGGCGAGTGCGAGATGGTACGCAATGGAGTTCATCTCGGCGCTAGCTTGCTCCAGGGTTACGTCCGGTTTGAGCCGTCCGAAGGCGTGGGAGCTGAGATCGACGCGGCGGTCGAGAAAAGAGGGATCATTCCATTGCCCGATGGGCGAAAAAATATCGCGGTCGACGCCATAAAATTTGAAGTTTGGTGGCAGGATCCCGGTGATGGTGTAGTTGGTGCCGTTCAGGTCGATGGATTTGCCAATGATGCCGGGCGAGGCGCCGAAACGGCGATGCCAAAAACCGTCGCTGAGCATGGCGACCGGAGCCGCCCCGATGCGGTCGTCTTCGGAACGGAAGTCTCGGCCGACCGAGGGATGAATGTCGAGCGTCGCAAAAAAGTCAGCCGATACCATGAGGCCATTCACACGCTCGGCCTGGGCGCTTCCGGTAAGGTTATAGTCTTCGTGATGGTAGATGGCCATCGACGAAAAGCTCCGGCTCGCGCGCTGCCAGTCGAGAAAATTAAGGTAGCTGACGGGCGCCTGGTCCATGCCCGGATCCTTTTGGTAGATGGCGACGAGCTGGGCTGAACCGGGATAAGGCAGCGGGTTGAGAAGCACTCCGTTTATCACCGAAAACAGGGCAGTATTCGCTCCAATGCCGAGGGCGAGGGTTGCGGTGATAATGGCCGTGAAGCCCGGTGACTTGAGGAGTACGCGGAGAGCGTAACGGATGTCGTAATGGATAGTCTGGAGCAGAGCGCTCACGGGTCACCTCAGAACTTCCGATGTTTGGACGACGCGGAGGGAAAAAGCCGCTCTTTGTCCGGCTCAATCATCAGCGCAGCTTTCTTCCCTTCGAGGTTGATGTTACAAACAGCCAGGGTCTGTTTAGCTTGTGCACAGGAACAACAAGAACACTCTGCTCATAGCGCTTCACCTGTGTCCGTAATCCGTGAAAACGTAATCTCTTGTCTTCACTATCGTGTGGCACACGAAGCCGCACTTGGCGTCGTTCCCCTGCGGCGGCTTGTCATCTAAGTTGCCGAGCCTGAACTTATCGGACGCGGGGTCATACTCGAAGACGCCGTAACCCCACCCGCCGCTGTCCGCGAACCTCTTGCTGTCCTTCACCATGAGATCAACGTCATGCTGGGTGCCTGGCACCGTCGGCCCACCGGGTTCAGCGGGATTCACTTTCGCGTTCCAATGGACCTTCACCATCTTGGCGCCATCCGGAAAGGGCTTGCCGTTACCAGGAATGCCCGCCTTATAGGCGTTGATCATCAC
>CAZSUK010000399.1:0-5685 GCA_964609355.1 uncultured Acidobacteriaceae bacterium
ACGGTACAAGAACGAGCGCGAAGTGGGCGAGGCCTTGCAAGCAGGACTTGCCGCTGGAGGGATTGGGCGCGAGGACATCTTCGTCACGACAAAATTGTGGAATACCAATCATCGGCCCGAGCGCGTGGAACCGGCTTTCGAGGCGAGTCTGGACAGACTCGGGCTCAGCTATCTGGATCTCTACCTCATTCACACTCCATTTGCGTTTCAACCGGGAGAGGAGCACGATCCGCGGGATGAAAACGGCAATGTCCTTTACGACCGGGACGTGACTTTGCTCGACACCTGGAGGGCGATGGAGAGTCTGTTGGACCATGGCAGATGCCGGGCCATTGGACTGTCAGACATCAGCTTGAACGAGCTTTTGCCGATCTACGAATCGGCGAGAATCAAGCCGGCTGTGGTCCAGGTTGAAGCACATCCGTACCTGCCAGAAACGGAGATTCTGGAGTTCTGCAGGGAGAAAGGTATTGTGCTTTTGGCTTTCGCGCCTTTGGGTCATGGCGCGCGGCCGGGGCCGCTCGAAGATCCAGTGGTTTTGGCAATCGCTGCGCAGGTTGGAAAGACGCCGGCACAGGTGATGCTGGCATGGGCGGTGCAACGCGGCACGGCTTTGCTGACCACGGCCAGGACTGCGGACCGGGCGCGAGAGAATTTCAACATCTCCGCCCTTCCAGAAAACGCGTTCGACGAGATCAATCGCATCCAGACGAGACAGAGGCTCAATGACGTAGTGAAGACCGGCAGCCCAGGTTTCATTCCACGAGTTATATCAGCGTGAAAGCCAGACAACAGCTGGAGATCTACACCAGGGCTAAAGAGAAACCCAGGGTCCTCCGCTGCTTTCACGGGGCTTTGGCGTTTGGGCGAGGCGCACTGCAGATCCCTCGGCTACGCTCGGGATGACAAGGTAAGGGCGATCACTGACTAACAATTCCGCGAGTCGGATGGCAAAGAAGAACTCCGATCCGACTCGCAGACTCTAAGGTGAATAATCCCTCTCCCTTGTCATCCCGAGCGTAGCCGAGGGATCTGCAGTGCGCCTCGCCCAAACGCCAAAGCCCCGTGAAAGCAGTGGAGGACCTGGGGTTTCTCTCCCCGGTGCTCACATGAGTCAATTGCTGTAATGTTGGTTCATGAATAAATACTTCTCCTTTGCTGCGCTGATGGCGGTCACCACTGCGCTCGCGCAAGCGCCCGACCCTATCAAGTTTGTTGATCCGATGATTGGCACCGGGGCAGAGGGACACACCTTCCCCGGAGCGACCACGCCCTTCGGTATGGTGCAACTGTCACCCGACACACAGATTCGGCCATTCAAGCAAAGCTACAAGTGGGCAGCGGGATACCGCTACGAAGACACGACCATCCTTGGCTTCTCGCATACGCATTTCTCCGGCGCGGGACACAGTGATCTTGGCGATATACTCCTTATGCCGATAAGCGGCGACCATGTTCCGCTGGAGCCCGGCGATGCAGAGAAGACCCAGCCGGGATATCGCTCGCATTTTTCGCACACCCGGGAAGCGGCAGAGCCGGGCTACTACAACGTATTCCTTAATGACTCGGCAGTATTCGCGGAATTGACCGCCAGCGAGCGCGTTGGTTTGCATCGTTACACTTTTTCCCCAGGCGCAAGGCGCAACGTTTTGCTCGACCTGCGAAGCAGCATCTATAACTACCCTGGCAAGGTGCTGTGGTCGCGTATCACGATCCATACGGACGGTACCGTGACCGGAATGCGTGAGACCCGCGGATGGGCGCCTGGGCGGCAGCTGTACTTTGCCATGCGATTCTCTGCCCCCCTGTCGAACCATGCCCTCTATAACAAGGAAGAAGACCCGCCGCCCTACCACGGGTTCAAGACGCCGGGAACATCGCCCGAAGACACACAAAGCATTCAAGGCCGGGGACTGGAAGGTGTGTTCAGTTTTGCGCCTGCCACCGCACCGTTGATTGTGAAGGTTGCGATTTCGCCGGTGAGCGAAGACAACGCGATCGCGAACATGGAAGCCGAAGTGCCGGCATTTGACTTTGACAGAGTGCGCGCGACGACGCAGCAGATGTGGCGCGATCAGCTGGCACGAGTCGAGTTTGACGCCTCGCCGGCTATGCAGAGATCGCTTTACACCGCGCTTTATCACGCTTTGATGGCTCCAAGCACCAGCATGGATGTGAACGGCGAGTACCGCGGACCCGACAACCAGGTTCACCGCGCCGAGGGCTTTCACTTTGTCTCCTCACTCTCCCTGTGGGATATCTATCGTGCAGAGCAACCGCTGATGACTGTTCTCGAGCCGGCGCAGCGCACCAACGATCTGGTTCAGTCGCTGATAGCTTCCCAGCACGAGAGTCCCTTTGGCATTCTGCCGGTGTGGCAATACCAGGGCCAGGAGACCTGGTGCATGATCGGCTACCACGCCGTTCCAATCATCGCCGATGCTTACATGAAAGGAATCCGAGGCTACGACATCGAAGCGGCCCTGGGTGCCATGGTGGCGAGCGCGACCTACGGACCGTATGGCAATCTCGCGTCCTATATGAAATTGGGATACGTTCCTGTCGACCACGACGACGAAGCAGCTTCAAAAACGATGGAGTACGCTTTCGACGACTGGACCATTGCGCGTATGTCGAAGGCAATGGGCAAGAACACAGAGGCCGAACAGTTTGAGAAGCGCTCCAGATACTGGCGCAACAACTTCAACGCAAGCGATGGTTTTGTTGAGCCTCGATTGGAAGATGGAACTTATCGCAAGCCTTTCGATCCGGCCAAGGCGGGCGCGGGCAGCGGGTTTACCGAAGGCAATGCATGGCAGTACTCCTGGTATCAACCGCAGGATGAGCAGGGGCTGATCGATTTGATGGGCGGCCCTGGAAAGTTGATCGCCCGGCTCGATGAAATGTTCGATCAGAAGGTCGATCCGGCTACCTACGCGAACGTTGAGGATATCTCCGGAATGATCGGCCAGTACATTCACGGGAATGAACCCAGCCATCATCTCGCCTATCTGTATAGTTACGCGGGTGCCCCGTTGAAGACGCAGGCCCGGCTGAAACAGATCGTGGATTCGCAATACAAACCAACACCCGATGGCCTGGTTGGGAATGACGACCTCGGTCAGATGTCCGCGTGGCTCTTTTTCACTTCACTGGGTTTCTACCCGGTTGCCCCCGCCTCGAATGAGTACGTTCTGGGCCGCCCCTTCGTAGATCGCGCGGTCCTTCATCTGCCAAATGGCAAGTTGCTGACGATCGAGAGTGCGAAGTTGAGCGACGATCATGGTTTCGTGAAAGATGTTTTGCTTAACGGCAAATCGCTCGATCGCACCTACGTTACGCATGACGAACTCATGAATGGTGGCGATCTAAAGTTCATCTTCAGCAACGAAAAGGATGCGGAATGGTCCCGCCGTTCGCTAGGGTTGCCGCATTCCGATACTGCTCCGCACTCATGAAACTCGAACGCTCGAGCCACAACCGCCAGACGCCGGAAAGGACGCGAACGCCACAGCAACACCCCGCGCGCATTGCGACTTCTATCTCAGCATGAGATCTCTTCGCAAGCACGCGGCGCAAGAATTCGAGAGAGCATGAAAAACCTGCTCTCTCGAGATGGTTGATCGGATTCGGTGGCGATTGCTATTCGCCAGCCGGAATCAGTTCATATGCGTGATAGACAGTGCCAGCTAGATTTGTTGCCAATCCAAGAATCTGCCCGCGGGAGTTGATCGAGCAGCCAAAGATCAGGTACAGCGAAGAGTTGGCAGGGATAAGAGTGTTCAGGTCCGCAGGTACACCATTCTTCCAGATAGTCGCGGTCAGGGTCGTAAAAGTTGAATTGATCGAAGATCCCACGACCTCATCGCTGTCATTGAGCGCGATGGCTATACTGTTTGCGATTCCCTTAATTGGTACCAGGGCCTTCATCTTGCCGGTTTCCTTGGTCCAGAGAAAGGCGTTGATGGTCGCATTGTCCGACTTCGAGGAGAAGCCCACAACATGGCCACGATTATTGAGGTCCTTGGCGGCAGTTCCTAACAGGCTTTGCGCATTTCCTCCCAGCGACCCCAAGTCAACGGGTGTGCCATCCTTCTCCCACAGCACAGCGTGCAACGGATTTATGTAATAGCCCAACACAGGGCTGGAGGCGCCGCAGGTTCCCGTCATCCCCGCCGCTTCTCCGTGATTGTTGATGGCCAGAGCCGTGCCGACCGGATCTCCTCCCACGGTGGCCAGTTCCTCGATCGCGTGATATCGCCAGAGGACGGGCTTGTATTGGTAATACTGGTTTAGAAATGCGGTTGGGTTTTGCGTGGGGCAGCCGGGGGTTGTGTTTTCCGCTGTGCCGGCCACCTCGCCGAAGTCATTGATCGCGACGGCGATGCCATTGTTGCCATGATCGTTGTCGAGAGTCGCAAGTGCGGTCGTTTGGCCGTGCCACCACACAAACGGCCGGCAACTGGCCGTGGCGGTAGCAATCCCCAGTGCCCGGAATCCGCAAAAGTCCTCTTTTTTGGGGTCAACGTTGGCAATGTTGGCTTCGCCCACGACTTCACCCCAGGGGTTGTTTCCGTATGCCAGGCTGTTCGCTCCCCCAAGGCCGGGTTTGCTGATGTTAACGATGTGTTGGCCGAAATAGATGACCGCATGGTCGTTGCCGTCGGAACCCTGGACCGAGCCGACGCTGATGTCATTGTTCGTGATGTGGTTTGGCCCGCCCGCTGCACCCACCACGCCAAGATCCACTAACGTGTAGGGAGCTTGTGCGGAAGCGAAAAGCGGGCAGCAAAGCGCCCCCACCACCACACCGGCGCGCTTCAAAACGATCTGCTTCTTTATTGTGTCGATCACTGTCATCGTCCTTCTCCTTTGTTGCCGGGCGTACGCTCGGGATTAAATTTGTTAAGCATCGTTGGATTGTGAGCGCTGCACCAGCGATGGGAGGCAGATTCTGACAGGGCCTTCAGCCGGGCTCCAAATGTGTAGCGTGCCCGTTGGTAGCCCGTTCAGCAGTTGAGCCGTGTCCTCACCCAGAAGCACCACGTCCACCTCGGCCTGACAACCGGGGCACCAGCTCACCACCGTTCGTGCCTGGCGCACGACTAAAAGGCCTTCGGTTTCGATCGTGATCTTTGTTGTCCTCACCGCCATCGCTTCGCTCCAGAATTCGCTGCCGGTGCAACGGCTTCGAATGACCGCATCCTGAGCGGAGCCGATACGAAAAGTCCTCAATGAGCATTTCAATGTTTCTTAAAGAATCTGAATCAAGGGCCTGATGTCGATGAACCAACAACTTAGCGAACCCGTTGTTATCCGTGGACAGTCTCGCCTTTAGCGCGCGGGAAAGAACGGCGAGCTATGGTAGATTTCCGGTACGTTCTTCCCTGGCCGGTTATACGTCGTCCCTATACCATGAACACCGATCCCAAGGTCGTCTACGAGTTCGGCCCCTTTCGCATGGACCCGGAGAAACAGATCCTGCAGCGCGACGGCGAACTCATTACGGTGACTCCGAAGGCCTTTGAGACGCTGCTGGTGTTGGTGCGCCGTGGGCGCGAAGTTGTCACCAAGGAGGAACTTCTAAAGGAGATCTGGCCGGACTCTTTCGTCGAGGAAGCCAACCTGAGCCAGCACATCTTCAAGCTGCGCAAGGCGCTCGGCGACACTGTTGAAGGAGAGCGT
>CAZSUK010000400.1:0-2838 GCA_964609355.1 uncultured Acidobacteriaceae bacterium
GTCCCCGCACTCTTGATACTGGTAGTCATGATGATCGCCATCGTGGCTTTCATCGTTTTTGTGGAGCGCAGCGAGCGCCGTATCCCAGTGCAATACGCCAAGCGCATCGTAGGGCGCCGTCTCATGGGCGGCCAGTCCACCCATCTTCCGCTCAAGGTGAACTCCGGTGGCGTCATGCCGGTCATCTTCGCCAGTTCTATCCTGTCCGCGCCCCTGCTCTTTGCCGGCTCCGGATTCGTGCAGAACAGCGGCTTCCTGACCCGGGTTTTCGACGGTCTGCGCCCTGGTGAGCCCTGGTACGAGCTGCTCTACATCGTAGGCATCGTTTTTTTCGCCTACTTCTACATCTCGATCGTTTTCCGCCCCGACGACATTGCCGACAATATGCGCAAGTATGGCGGGTTCATCCCCGGCATCCGTCCTGGCCGGCGCACTTCCGACTTCGTCAATGATGTCCTCACCCGAATCACCTTGGTGGGTGCCCTCTACCTGATCGTGATCTCACTGGTTCCTCAAATCTTGATCAGTGGTATTCATCTCAACAACCTGTGGCTGGTGGGAGGATTCTTTGAGCGCCTCCCAACCTGGGTAACCCACGGCCTTAACGTCAGCTTCTACTTCGGCGGTACTTCGCTGCTGATCGTGGTCGGCGTCGCCATGGACACCGTGAACCAGGTAGAGTCGCAGCTCATCATGCGCCATTACGATGGCTTCTCCCCTCGCAGCGGCAGGGTGCGTGGAAGGCGGTCGTGGTAGAGGCGGCGCAGGGCTTGGCGGCCGGACCGGAAACCCCCTCCTGGAAGGACATCACCCCCGGCCCCATGCTGCTTATGGGCGCCCCAGGGGTAGGCAAGGGGACCCAGGCCAAAGGCATCATGGCAGCCTGGGGCATCCCTCAGATTTCAACCGGCGACCTCTTGCGCGACCACCGGGTAAATGGAACCCCACTGGGCCTGCTGGCCACGCAAATCATGGATGCAGGCAAGCTGGTACCCGACGATCTGGTCAACCAAATGGTGGCCGAACGGCTGGCCCAGCCGGATACCGCGCGCGGTTACATCCTGGACGGGTACCCCCGCACCCTGGCCCAGGCAGAGTGGCTGGACGCCCGCCTGGCGGCGGCTGCGAACGGGCTTCCGCTCATTGCAGTAAGCATTCAGGTAAGTTACAATCAATTGTTGCGTCGTATCACGGGTCGACGCAACTGTCCAACCTGCCAGCGTATTTACAACGTTTACCTGCAGCCGCCGAAGTTCGACATGGTATGCGATGTGGACGGCACACCGTTGGTCCAGCGCGCGGATGATGTGGAAGACGTATTCCATGAGCGGATGCGCACATATGCGGCGCTGACGGCGCCAGTAGTGGAACATTACCGTGCCAGCAGCCGGTTTGTGGAAGTGGATGGCGAGCAGTCTGCGGGCGAAGTGATGGCGGGCATCATGGCCGCGGTAGCGCGAATCAGATCCAAGACTTAGTAGAGAGAGTAGAAAAGGCCAATGGCCATCATGATCAAGACGCCGCAGGAAATTGAAAAAATGCGGCGCAGCGGAGCGGTAGTTCGTGAAGTGCTGGAGCATGTGCGGGCACATGTCAAGCCCGGCGTGACCACGCTCGACCTGGAAAACCTTGCAGAAGGCAAAATGGCGGAGTTGGGCGCCACCTCGGCTTTCAAGGGTTATCGCGGTTATCCGTGTGTGTTGTGTACTTCGGTCAATGAGCAGGTGGTGCACGGCATCCCATCGAGAGAGAGAGTCCTGCGCGAAGGCGATATTGTCTCCATTGACTGCGGCGTGGTGTTAGACGGCTACTACGGCGACTCGGCCATCACGGTTCCAGTGGGAACCGAGGTAGCGCCCAAAGCCAAGCGACTCTTGGACGTGACCAGGGCTTCGCTCGAGACCGCCATCAAGGTAGTGCGGCCCGGAGCGACGTTGGGCGATATAGGCGCAGCTGTGCAGGAAGTCGTGGAAGCGGACGGCTTCAGTGTGGTGCGTGAGTTTGTGGGCCATGGAATTGGAACCAGGATGCACGAAGATCCGCAGGTTCCCAACTACGGGCAACGGGGAGCCGGAACCAAATTACGCGCAGGAATGGTCCTGGCGATCGAGCCTATGGTGAACGTGGGCAAGCCGGGTGTTCAGGTACTGAGCGACGGCTGGACAGCAGTAACTGAGGATGGAAGCCTGAGCGCTCATTTCGAGCACACCGTCGCGGTGACGGCTGAGGGCGCTGTGATTTTGACGCAGTAGCGTACGAGAGCCTGTGGGAGCAGGCAGAATCGGGATAACGTTTGTCGAAGGAAGACGCGATTGAAGTAATGGCAACGGTGGTTGAAACGTTGCCCAACGCGATGTTCAAAGTAGAGCTTGAAAACAAGCACCAGGTTCTGGCGCACGTTTCGGGACGAATGCGGAAGAACTTCATCCGCATCCTTCCAGGCGACCGGGTGGCGGTAGAGCTCAGTCCATACGATCTGACCCGAGGCCGGATCGTTTACCGCTACAAGTAGAACTGAAAGGTCAGGAGCAAATGAAAGTAAGGGCATCCGTAAAAAAGATCTGTGACAAGTGCAAAGTCATCCACCGCCGAGGAGTGGTCCGGGTGATCTGCGAAAACTCCAAGCACAAGCAACGCCAAGGCTAAACCAGTCCCGATGGGACGGCTGAAAAATCTGAGAGTCGAAAAAACTCTCAAGGAAAAAACGGGACGGGTGCCCCAGGTCTCGCGTTTGAGACCTGGGATCCCCCTAGTAGGGCCGGATGGAGAAACGAAAAACTCCGCCGGCAAAACAAATGAAGGGTGCCCCATATCTCGCTCGTTTTTCGCGAGATCTGG
>CAZSUK010000401.1:0-5805 GCA_964609355.1 uncultured Acidobacteriaceae bacterium
AGCCGATAGCAGCTCTTGCAGTAAACCGGACGGTCTCCGCGAGGCTCGAAGGGGACTGTGGTCGTTTGACCACAACTGGCGCAAACCACGGTGGTGCCGGTGCTCATACCGCCGCCCCCGCCGCCATAGCCCCCATCGTGCTGGGCATGGGACGGAGCATGGCCGCCGCCGCCCCCGGCCGAGCCTTGCTTGGCTTGGCGGCACGGTTTGCATCGTCGAGGCGAAGAGTAGCCGCGTTCCTGGAAGAACTGCTGCTCTCCGGCGGTGAAAACAAATTCCTGACCGCAGTCGCTACACGTAAGTAACAGGTCGCTGCCGCTCATGGCTTCGCCCCTTTCAGCGAGTGTACTGCGAACGTTTCCCGCGCAAAGGAATGTTACACGCAAAATTGTTGCTCAACACTTAAACTGAAACTCTAAGGAAAGGGAATTGATGACCAAAAGATATATATCCGCGCTGTTGGCCCTTCTTTGCGCCACCACGCTGGCGCCGGCCAAGCAGCTAGGCTGGACTCCACTTTTCGACGGTCATGACCTGCGCAACTGGAAGCACGTGGGCCCGGGCGGCTTCGTCGTGGAGCATGGATTGCTCAAGAGCCAGGGCGGCATGGGGCTCCTCTATTCGATCATTGGTCCGGTGGGCGATTGCGAAATCAAAGTCGTCTACAAAATGCAGGACGAAAACGATAACTCCGGTGTATTCATTCGCATACCAGAGGAGCCGACCGAACCTTGGATGCCGGTCAACCGCGGCTACGAGGTACAAATCGACAACCATCCCGAGCTAAGTAACGAGGACGACTATCACGTCACCGGTACTCTCTACTCCTTGACCCATCCTCTGGCCAAGCCAGGAAAACCGGGGCCGGAGTGGAACACCATGCTGATTCGCATTGAGGGGCCGCGAACCCAGGTATTTGTAAATGACGTGAAGGTAACGGACTACACCGAAGGCCAGCCGGTTCCAGACAAGAAAGCTTCCTACGAACCCGACCGTGGCCCGCGTCCCGAAAAAGGCTGGATCGGTCTGCAGAATCACAGCGACAAAGACATCGTGTACTTCAAGAGGATAGAACTGCTCAACTTAGGTATAGAACAAGGCTACGCACACCCGAACAACTGAAAGAACGTGTAGCCGAGTACCAGGAGAGAAACCGCAGGTTCCTCTAGCTTCGCCCAGGTCGGGATCACAATTCAATTGCAGGATCAAGTATTTCTCGTTGAAGCTCTTACGGGCACAACAGAATTGTCATCCCGACCGGAGCGGACCCGGATTCCTACTTCGCACAGCTAGCAACAACCACGTGTGTGGCTCTGCGTAGAGAGAGCCGCATGCAGCCGCTCAACGCCATCGACTTCGACAGGAAATCCGGGGGAGCGTAGTGGAGGAACCTGCGGTTTGCCTATCCCTAGACCTCTGCTGCGGGCCATAACGACCCTTCCCTTTGTCATCTCGACCGGAGCGCAGCGTAGTGGAGAGATCTGCGGTTCATCGGTCCTTTCCAGGGAATGTTTTTCGACAGAGGAAGCGTAGTGAAGGGACCCGCACTCACATGCCGTCGTAGTTAGGACCGCCGCCACCTTCCGGAGGCACCCAGGTGATGACCTGGTAGGGATCCATAATGTCGCAGGTCTTGCAATGGACGCAGTTCGCGAAGTTGATATTGATCCTTCCGTCCACCATCTCGTACACCGCTGCTGGGCAAAAATGCTGGCAGGGATTGCCGTACTCCTGCACACAGCGATGGTTACAAATATTCGTGTCGCGGATTACCAGGTGGATCGGTTGATCATCCTCGTGGCGAGTGCCTGAGTGGTAGACGTCGGTCAGCTTATCAAAGGTGAGTTTTCCATCGCCCTTCGCACGGCCCAGGGTCGCTTCGCGTCCGTACGTCGAACGGCCGATTGCGTCCAGCTTGCGCATATTGAGGTATCCGGCGTGATTGCTAAAATCACCACCAGGATTTCTGCCCCCCAGCACCTGCTGGATGCCGCTATTCACCAGGCCGGGAAACAAGCCGTGTTCGAAGCCCTGGTGAAAGTTGCGCACCGGATATAGCTCTTCCTTAATCCAACTACCTTCCACTCGGGTCTGGTAAGCCTCCAGAGCCCCGCTTGAGTTATCCCCCACCCGCATCGATTCGAACGCTGTTTCCGCCGCCAGCATTCCGCTCTTGATCGCCAGGTGTATTCCCTTCAACCGTTGCGAATTCAGCATGCTGGCCGAATCGCCCAGGATCATCCACCCTTTGCCTGCCAGCTTCGGCATGGTGAGCCAGCCCCCATAAGGAAGGCTCTTGGCGCCGTAGCGAACCATCTTCCCGCCCTCGAGCAAAGGCCGCACCAGCGAATGTTGCTTGAACGACTGATAGACGTGGTGTGGGTCGAGCCGCGGGTCCTGGTAATCCAGGCCCACCACATAGCCAACCGACAGCAAGGTGTCAGAGATGCCATAGATCCAGGCCCCGCCATACTCCTGACTGGTGAGCGGATAGCCCAGGGTGTAGATCACCTCGCCCTTGGCGACCCGTCCGGCGGGAACCTCCCATAATTCCTTGATCCCGACTCCATAGGTTTGCGCATGTTTCGGGTCTTCCAGGTGGAAATGCTCCATCAGTTGCTTGGTGCACGAGCCCCGTGCGCCCTCGGCCAGTATGGTGATTTTGGAGTGAAGATCGTACCCGGGCTCAAAGTTAGCCTTGGGGTTTCCCTGCTTGTCGACCCCTTTGTCATCGGTACGGACCCCGGTCACCCCGTCCGCATCGAAAAGCAACTCGCTACCCGCGAAGCCGGTAAAGATCGTAATCCCAGCCTCTTCCACCTTGGCCGCCAGCCATTTAACAAACTTGTTGATGGAGATGACATAGTTGCCATGGTCGCGGAGCGGCGGCGGCACGATAGGTAATTTGTATTGGCCCTTCTCGGTGAGGAAGTAGACCGATTCCTTCGTGACCTCTGCATCAATCGGGGCTTCCGTCTCGAAACCAGGCAGCAGCTCACGCATGGAGCGGGGGTCGAGTAGCGCTCCTGAAAGGCAATGCTGGCCAGCCTCACGAGCCTTTTCCAGAACGTAGATGTTTTCCTTGGAAAGGGGAGGCGCGACAGAGCCTTTGAGCGCCAATTGATCGTTGTGAGCGTCGATGAGCTGCGACAGGCGCAGCGCGCAAGCCATCCCAGCGGGGCCACCGCCGATGATGACCACATCGGCTTCCATCTGGGGCCGATCGATGCCCTCGATTGGCTGGCGGAAGTAAATTTCAGCCCTTCGCCTTCTTGATCTCTTCGGTCAATGCCGGGACCACGTCGAAGAGATTTCCGACAATGCCATAGTCGGCAATCTCGAAAATGGGCGCTTCCTTATCTTTGTTAATAGCCACAATCGTGCGCGCCCCCTTCATTCCCACGATATGCTGGATCGCACCGCTTATCCCCAGCGCAATGTAAAGCTTAGGGGCCACGGTTTGCCCCGAGCTGCCGATTTGGCGCTCTAGCGGCAGCCAGCCATTGTCGCAGATGGGCCGGGAAGCAGCCACCTCACCCCCCAGAACCTTGGCCAGATCTTCAGCGAGGGCCACGTTCTTTTGTTCCTTGATACCCCGGCCAATGGCCACGATAACCTCAGCCTGGGAAAGATCCACCGCCTGCTTGGCTTCTTGAAACACCTCGTGCGGGGTAATCCTGAGTGCTGGGGGCGCGGAAGCCCCGACCATTTCCACCTCGGAGGCGCCCGCCTCGGCCTGATCGGCGCGATAGGTCCCGATCTGCAAAGTTGCGAGCCACGGCGCTTCTCCCGCAAAAGCCACATCGGCCACGAATTTGCCCTGAAACATCTGCCGGGTGAAAAGCAGTTTCCCATTCTCGTACTTGTAGCCGATGGCGTCGGAGATCAAAGTACGGTCCAGCGCCATCGCCAGTCTGGGAGCAAAATCACGAACCTGATAGGTATGAGGAAACAGAACCAGCTTCGGCTGAAGGTTGGCAACAAACGCAGTCAGGGCGTGGACGTACGCATCGGAAGTGTAGGCCTCAAGCGAAAGCGCTTCCAGGGCGTATACCTTTTCAACCTTGTAGCCCGTCAGTTCCTGGGCCAGGGGAGCGATGTGGAAGCCGGGCAATACAACATCGACAGGCCAGCCGGTCTCTTTGCCAATTGCCTGCGCAGCGGCCAGTGTCTCGAGCGAAACCCGGTTCAGCTTTCCTTCCCGCTGCTCCGCTACCACCAGGATCCGATCGGCCATCTAGAACTCGGGCGCGCCGCGGCGCAGGTACGCCCCGGCCATCCCAGTGAATCCCGAAACCAGCACTGAGAAAGCAAAGTAGTAGGCGACTGGGTGCGCCCAGCCTGGCGAATAGGTCAGATCCTGGACCAGCCAGAGCAGCAGAATCGTAGAGATGATCGCGAATTGCCCGGAGATGACCATGAGCGTGAAGCCACGGGTTCTGCGCTTGTCGAGCAACTCGACCTGTCTGGGCGTCAAATTCCGTTCTTCTACCGGGAGGAGTGTATTGGCCATACCATGTCCCTCGTGCGCAACACTGAATTGTACTAAATCACGCGTGCCTGATTCTTGAGTTGCTCCACCAGTTTCCGCGCCACTTCGGCGGCGGGGCCCTCGAGCATCTCAGTCTTCTTTTGCTTTGTCGGCACGTAGAGCCTTTCGATCTGCTGCTGGTTCTTGCCCAATTTTGCTTCCACCTCGGCCCACGTCACTTTGCGCAGCGGCTTCATCTTGGCCTGTTTGATGCCAATCAACGTAGCATAGCGAAGCTTGTTGATCCCGCTTTGGATGGTCAGCACTGCGGGTAGGGGCACGTCCACATGTTGGTAGCGGCCGGCTTCCAGTTCGCGTTTCAGGCGGAGCCCGCCATCGTGGGTTTCAATGCCGATAATGATGGTCGCGTGCGGCCATCCCAATACCTCAGCCAGAAGCACACCCGTCTGGGCATAGCCGAAATCGTCCGACTGCAGACCGGTCACAATGAGATCGAACTGCTCCCCGGCCACAGCCGCGGCCAGGGCGCGTGCGATATTGGCTGCGTCCAGGGTGGCAAAGCGGTCATCTTCAAGGTGAATAGCGCGGTCGGCGCCTTTGGCCAGAGCCTCGCGCAACACCTGCTGCGCTCTTGCGGGGCCGGCGGTGACCACTACTACCTCGCCGCCATGCTTTTCTTTCTGCCGCAGCGCTTCTTCCAGAGCGTACGCGTCGGGCTCGTTCACTTCGTAGGACACGTCTTCACGTATCCATGTACCGGCGTCATTCAGCTTGAGGGGCGCATCCTTTTGCGGCACCTGCTTAATGCAGACCAATATCTTCATGATTAAAGGAATGCCACCGACTGCAGGCTCGATACCTCGAACCGCTTGCGGCAGCGGATGTTCTTGCACCCGACGGTGTCATCCTTCCGCACCATATAGGATTGCGCCTTGGCGAAGCGGGCACGGTCGCGCTCGTCGGGTCTGCCGTGCAGTTGCGCCTTTTTGCGCCGTACCAGCCACCCCACCTCATATTCTTCTTGCTTGCCGCAATGAGGGCAGGTCAGCGTGTGTTTCCGCTGTTCAGCTTTTTCCTCGAAGAAGTCCCGTTCTTCCATGGCCGGAGCCCCACTTTCTCGACGTCGAAGGAAAACTCCTACGATCGAAAGTATAAGAAGTATTCCATACTTGGACGGGGATTCCATAATGGCGAAAAGAAAGCGGCGGCCGGAGAAATTCTCCATCGTCAAAGCAGTCAAGGCCAACGCTCGGGAACGTGTAGGGCAGCCCCGGCCGGAGCGCGTGATTGTCGACGACCAAAAACGGCAAAAT
>CAZSUK010000402.1:0-2872 GCA_964609355.1 uncultured Acidobacteriaceae bacterium
AGCGGAAGCAGTTCTTTCAATGACTGAAGAAACTCAGCCTTGAATGCCTCGTAGGTGGCTCGCTCTACCGGGCCGCCGGGAACCGCCCGCGCGTAAAACGTGGGAAAAAAATGATGAGGATAAGAGCGTAGAAAGGCAAAGTCAGCTGCGCCGGATAATTCCTCGCCCGTGAGTACTGTAAAGTCCTCGGTGCGGCTTCGGATCCGGCTGTAGGTGCTGCATTCGATATGGATGCCGCCAAAAGCGAACCGCATTTCCTCTCCGATTTGCGTGTTTTCCCTGCGTTATTGTGCAGCACTCAAGAGAGTACAACCTGCCTGCACTCCCCCCGGCAAGCGGTGCTGGCCGGATGCAATGGGACCGTCGCATGCGTCATGCGGCGAGGTAGATGACCGGGGTCGAAAAGGGCCGGGTGGCGGTCGTGCGAGCCAATTTTCCGGCTGCACAAGGAGCTCCGCCCCAATCTTCGCATGACTTCAAACGCAAAGGAGACTATAATTTAGATACTGAATTATACGGATTCATTTGTGAGTACATGGCTCGGATCGGAGCTCCGCCCAATTTATCTGATTCGGGACCTGAAATGACCACCAGTTTGCACTCTCCTGAGGCCGGTCTGGTTAACATCGCATTGGGAAACGCGGCTGTATAATCGGCAGCGCTCTGTTGGTTTTTTGCCCTGGTTCGTTGCAGCGCAGTGCTGCGGCCTCCCTGGAAAGCAATGGTTCGAAGGAGACGTATGAGGGCCACGATCGGCGTGGATATCGGTGCGACCAAAATCGCATGCGGTGTATTGAAAGGCGAAGAGTTTCTCAATAAGACTACGATTCCCACTCCCAAAGAGGGTTGGCGTAGTGTTCTCGATTCCATCATCAACACCATCAAAATTCTGGAGAAGTCGTATCCCGAAGTGAGTGAGGTAGGGGTGGGGGTTCCTGGAACACACGACCGGGCGCGCTCCGAGGTGCTGTTTGCTCCGAACATTCACGGTTTTACCAATGTCCCGGTCGTCGAGTACCTGAGCAAGCGTCTCGACCGGCCGGTCGGCCTCGAGAATGATGCGAATGCGGCGGGTCTGGCGGAGGGAATCCTGGGGTCTGCCCGGTATGCCTCCTCGAGCATGTTCATTACCATTTCCACCGGTATCGGCGGATGCATCATTGTCGATGGGCAGCTATGGCGTGGGTTTCATGGGATTGCGGGCGAGATCGGTCACGTCATTAGAGTGCCCGGAGGCCCAATCCCGCCCGGTGGAACTGCCGGAGCGTTGGAAGCCGTAGCCAGCGGGACCGCAATCGAACGCGATGCCACCTTCGCTTTCCGCAAGCCGACTTCCACCGCGGAGGTCTTCCGTATGGCTCAGGACGGTGATAAGACGGCCGAGCATATCGTGCATACCGCTATGCGGTACCTGGGGATGGCGATCGCGGATGTGCAGAAGTTGCTGGACCCGGAGGTTTTCGTGATTGGTGGCGGGGTCGCCTCCGTTGGCGCATACTTCTACAACCATGTGCAGAATTACGCGCGCGAGTACGCCAAAGGATTTTCTGACGTCACGATCGTGCCGGCGCACTTTGGCGTCGATGCCGGCGTGATCGGGGCGGCAATTGCAGCCCGGCAGATGACGGCCCAGCGGCAGACCGAATCTCTGGTTTAGGGGAGAGTCTTCGTGAGAAGCCTGCCATTCCAGGACCGGGTTCTCACGCTGGGCCGGAGAAACCCGGCCTAATAGCTTGCCTTATCTATCAGGAACTGGTGAGCGGCGATACTGGCGGCGCTGCGGGCGAGGAAATCCTTTTCGACAGAGCAAAACTCGATACGAGTCGTGCCAATCAGGTGCGGCAGGATGTTGTTCTCAATCGTCTGACGAGTGCTGGTAGTAAATAGCCCATTTCCGAAACCAACCACGTCTGCAATGAGAACCAGCTCCGGGTTAATCACTTGTATAGCATTAGCCACCACAACGCCGAGTACTACGCCTGCCTCCCGAAGCAATTCGATTGCCTGTATCTCCCCTTTAGCAGCGATCGATTCGAGTTGGGCTAAATTCTTTGCCTTCAGGCCCAATTCGGCGGCTCTTTGCAGTAACGCCGAACTGGTGGCGAACATATCCAGGCACCCGCGTTTGCCGCAGTCGCACGGTTTGCCCCCCGGCACGACGGTGCAGTGGCCGATCTCCCCAGCCGCTCCGGTGTGGCCGCGGTGGAGACGGCCGTTGATGTAGTGGCCGTCGCCGATCTTCTTACCCAACATGATGATGCTGAAATTCTTCGACTCCCGGGCATTCCCGAAGAGCTTCTGGCCGGTGGCTACTGCATGCGCGTCATTGTCGAGATAGGTCGGGATTTTTGTGACTCGCTGGATAATCTCCGCGATCGGGACATCTCGCCAGCCGAGCGCGTTCGACTGCAGGCATACCCCCTGGGGGTGGTTTACATAGCCGGAGAGAGCAACGCCGATGCCAAGTACTTTATCCCGTGAGATTTTTCGGGCTCGGATGAGTGCAGCAACGCCGTGCTCGATCGCGGCTGCTACAGCGCGGGGTTGGGCGGCATCCCGCATACGATGTTGGGCAAGGGAATTACCATGACAGTCAGTCAAAACCATCATCGCGGGGTCCTCGGTAAGACCGACGCCGATGAAGTAGCCATGTTCAGCATTGAGCGACAGCAGAATAGAAGGGCGCCCCTTCTGTTGATCATCGTAGGAACTGGGGGTTTCCTGGATCAAGCCATGCTCAATCAGGCCTCGGCTGAGCAATGTGAGAGCAGAGCGGCTGAGCCCGATAGAGTCAGCCAGGTCGGTGCGAGACATCGATCCATTTTCAAGCAACGCTTCGATGATCGCGGTTCGCGATGTAGAAGCGCCTGGA
>CAZSUK010000403.1:0-11544 GCA_964609355.1 uncultured Acidobacteriaceae bacterium
TACGGTGATTTGATTATGAGCCCGTCGTGGAAATTGCTAGGACCGTTGGAAGCAGCAGATGGAGCGCTCATGTTCGGGGTTTCGACCGCAATGGTTTTCTCTGTCATCGTGCGACTGGTCCAAGCTAAGTTTGAGGATCTCAGGAACTGAGTGCTTACCGAAGCGCCTGGCAGCCGCGCGTGATCGGGCCTCTCGGCAGGCTAGCCATTTCACGCCGTAAAATCTGCATCTCACGACAAAGCGTGACGCGGTACCGGGAAACCAACGTAATCTGGGTAGCTGAGGGAAGGTCACTTCCTCCCGTTCAGGCGCAATAATAAGCAGATGACTGCGTTGGCTCGCCTCAAATTCGTGATCCTCGGCTGGGCAGGCGTTTCTGTGTTTTTCACAGCCGTTCTCGAAATCAGCGAACTCGGCCATAAGCCCCTTGGATTTGCCCTTTATTCCAACGCGGTGCATTTTGCACTTTGGACACTTACGCTGCCGATTCTTGTACGAAGCATTCGGCGCTTCCCGCTGAAGGAACCAAAACGAATCCGGAATGCAGGGATTCTTCTGATCCTGATTGCAGTGCTGGCGATGCTCGTGGACTTCACGCACTGGGCCATCGTTTTCCCGACCTATTTGCCGAATCACTCGTCTCTCTCCACGTTTGAGATCATGTTCGGATCCGATCTGTTCTGGTTTTTACCCAACGAAATTCTGATTGGAATCGTGCTGGTCACCGCAATCGAAGGGTGGCAGGTGCTCCAGGATCTTCAGGCGGAAAGAACGCGCGCAATGGATTTGGAACGCCAGCTGGCAGTCTCACGCCTGGAAGCACTTCGAATGCAACTTCACCCACACTTTCTTTTTAATACCCTTCACACCATTGCAGGCCTGACCGTCGAAGACCCGGCCACAGCGCGTCGAATGGTGATTTCGCTTGGGGATCTTCTCCGGAGTACTCTCAACGGCGATGGCAACCGGATGCGAACACTCGCAGAGGAACTGGAATATTCGGATTTGTATCTTGGGATCGAAAAGCTCCGGTTGGGAGACCGGTTGTTGCTCAACTATGAGATTGAGCCCAAAGCCACACGGGCCCTGGTACCACAGTTTCTGCTGCAGCCCCTGTTCGAGAACGCGATACGCCACGGCGCTTCGCGAATGACCGGTCCCTGCGAGATTTGTTTTCGCGCATCCAGCAAATCAGGCGCCCTCAATATCATGATTCGCAACGATGGTCCCCAATCAGCCCCTGGTTCTGCGCTGCCGGGGTTCGGCGTGGGGCTTACTAACACAATTGACCGTCTGCAGATCCACTATGGCGATCGCCACACGTTTCTTTATTCCGATCGGCCGGAGGGCGGAGCCCAGATCGATATTTCCATTCCTTACAGCGAAGCCGGCGAACGGGCTGAAGCGGCTGGCGCAATAAGAGAGCCTCCGCGTGCGATGGATGGCAATGATCGGACCAGCAGGGCGGACGCGCCCACAATTGGGTACACCTGAGGGGTTAAGATCGAAGAGTCATGTGGAACGGATCAGAGCCCAGCGCTGCAACGGCAGGAATGGCGGCTCGCGTCCTCATCGTTGAGGACGAGGCGCATGCGCGTCATTATCTGCGCGAATTGCTCGAAGGCGAGCCCCATGTGGAAGTCGTTGGAGAGAGTTCGAATGGTGTTCAGGGGGCCCAACAAATTCGGGAGCTGTCGCCGGATATCGTGTTTGTCGATATTCAGATGCCTGGCCTCGATGGGTTTGGAATGATTGGTCGGATTGCCGGATCCAGACCGCCTCTTTTTGTTTTCGTAACGAGTTACAGCGAGTATGCAGTGAGAGCCTTCGAAATCGAGGCGGTTGACTATCTTTGCAAGCCATTCGATAAGGAGCGCCTCTCGACATCGATTGAGCGAGCGATTCGGAGATTGAACTCCGCTGCCCCAAGCGCCGACGGCAATCAATGGCTCACCCGGCTCTCGATTAAAGATGACGAACGCATCCTGTTCGTGCCTGTGGACGAAATCATCTGGATTGAAGCAGCCAACAAATATGTTGTTGTCTACACGCCGGCTGGTTCGCATATTTTGCGGCAGACGATCCAGGGCCTTGCAGACCAGCTGAACCCAAGGGAATTCGTGCGGACCCACCGATCGACGCTCGTGCGTAAGGCCGCGGTGCGGGGTCTGCATCCTCTCTTTCATGGGGACTACATTGTGAAGCTTGTGAATGGCGCCGAAGTTACGTTGAGCCGTAGTTTTCGAGGATCGTTTTTTCGTGAAATGAGCCGCTAATTGCGGATGGTTCGTTGCTCGTGGATCAACGTGACGGAAAGCCGGGGGATCGACTCCGCAGATACAATTCGTCGAACTTAGTCAGCGAGTTGGTGCAATCGATTTTTGCGCCGCTACGTAACTGATCAGAGACACGCTTTGCGATCTTTTCATCTTCTCCATTACAGATGGCATGCCCAAGTTCGTGGCTAACGGCGATGGTAAGAAGTTGGTTGCCCGTCACGCCAAAGTTTTTCAACAGTTCATCAGTTCGAGCCGGCCTGGGCGAGAAAAGTGCCCCTTCCAGGAAGCTTTCGCGTGCCTTGACGGCGGTAAACGCCGGGGTGCGCGGATCGACGTGCAGCTTCAGCACCAATGATTGCCAATCTTCCGATCCCACGATTACCCACCTCCAGTGTCGTGGCAGGTCAGCGGAATAGCGCAGCAACTCCGCTTGCAGCCTGGCGATGTTCTGTAAGCATTCATTGTGGTCAAGTCCCGCATAGCAGAAGAATTGCTGGGTTACGAGACTATTTACGTGTGCGGACTGCGAGGCAGCGGTTGCTAGCGGATAGGCCCGGCAGAGAGTGACAACGGAGAGTAGGCATGCACCGAATGCAGGAGCGAGCAAGCGGCTGAACGGCCAAGCTGCTTTCATAAAGCTTCCACCCTAAATCGTTTCAGTGGCGACCGAGCGCCGGGTGAGTATGAAGTGCACGATAGGCGGGGTGAGCAGGTATCCTCTCCCTGTTCGTCGCGAACCGCTGGTTTTCCGGCGCAGGTTGGCAAGCAATGAGACGAACGAGAGGAAGCTCCTAGCGAATCCAGCTTCAGCGTTAGCTGCGGGATTATTCCGCGCAGTACACATCCGATGGGCTGACAGACTTCATAGAACTGAATGAATCCCACTCGCGCCAATAAACAGGCGTTTCGCTCCGAACGGGAAGCGGACTTCGTCTTCATCCACCTAGCTTGAGAGATCAAGTTAGGTGAACTGGAGGTGAAATGAACAAGCAGCCGTTCGGAGACAGCGGTGGATCGGCTATGAAGGCCGTCATGATGACCGGCCGGAACTGCGCAGTCGTTCTCGTGGGGTTATTAGTTTCCAGGACGGCTCTCGCACAGCAGTCCTGCATTCGAGGGATGAACATCGACGGCGTGATTACCGATCCGACCGGGGCGTTAATTCCCGGAGCACACGTGCAGGCCGGCACCGGAGCAACGGGCGTAACCGATGCAACCGGCCACTATTCATTCTTGTGTGTGCCCTTGACCTCAACCACAATTACGGCGGATGCCGAGGGATTCGCCCAAGCCAGCGCCCGCGCACACGCTCGTGCAGGTGGCGCCGCACATGTCAACCTTCGGCTTGCTGTGGCGCCGGTGCAGACGGACGTACAGGTGAGCGCGAATGCGAACGGGGCAGACGACGGCCGCACGGCGGGCACAACGATACTCGGATCGGAAGAAGTGCAACGGCTTTCGGATGATCCAGATGATTTTCTTCGCGAGTTGGAGGCTCTCGCCGCAGGCGGGGGCGGCCCTTCCGGGAACGCTCTTGTTACTGTTGATGGATTTCAAAACGGCAGCACGCTGCCTCCGAAGAGTTCCATCGCTTCCATTCGTGTGAATCCCGACTTGTTCTCTTCCGAGTATCAGAACCCGCCGTGGCTGGGCGCCAGGATTGAGATTGAAACCAAGCCAGGCGCCGGGCCGTGGCACGGAGCCCTGTTCTTTGCTGACAGTGCCAGCCCTTTCAACGCTACCGATCCGTTGTCCGTGACCGCAACGCCTGCGGGCAAGCAGCGATATGGTTTCGAACTGGGCGGGCCCATCAAGCAGAAGAAAAGCGATGTCTTTCTTGCGCTTGAAAAGCGCGATATCGATGAGTTCAGTGTGGTAGATGCGGTGACATTGAATCCAGACGGAGCTCCTGCGCCTCTGCAACAATCCATACCTGCTCCGCAACGGCTGTGGATCGGGTCCGCGCGCGCAGATTGGCAAATCAAAGCAAATGATCTCGCGACCGTTTCCTTTGCATCGAATGTCAACAATCTCGGGAATCAGGGTGCGGGCGGCCTGGTTCTTGCTGAAGCGGGTTACAACAGTCTCTCAAGCGAATATGATCTACGTCTGCTGAATACGCAGACCGTTGGCGCAAATCTGTTGCATGAGACGCGGATCGGCTACTCCTGGAAGCGTACCGAGCAGACCCCTCTCTCGACGGAGCCTTCTTTGCAGGTGGCTGGCTATTTCGCTGGTGGCGGATCATCCGCCGGAGAACTCAACAACCGCGAACGCGATCTCGAAGCAGACGATGACGTAATCTTCAGCCGAGGCCGGCATACGCAAAAAATTGGTGTGTAGTCTCTTGGGGTATTCGCGCACGACTACGATCCGGACATTTTCAACGGTGCCTTCGTCTTTGGAGGGGGAAGCGCGCCTGTGCTCGACGCGAACAACAATCCGACCGGCGAAACAACAACAATTACTGCAATCGAGCAGTACCGGCGTGCTGTTGCGAGCCTCCCTGGCGGAACCCCAACCACCTTTCAGAGCAACAGTGGAACTCCTCTCGTGCCTTTCACTCAATGGCGGCTGGCTTTGTATGCGCAAGACGTCGCTAAGCTAACCAATCACTTCACTTTGTATTCAGGCTTCCGCTATCAGATTCAAACCGCGCCCAGCAGCTTTTCGAACTTTTCGCCGCGCCTCGGCTTGAATTGGGCGCTCGACAAGAAATCGACGTGGGTGATTCACCTGCGAGCAGGACTGTTTTCGAGCGCGGTGGATCCAAGCTATGCCTTGCAGGTTGATCGGTTGAACGGAATTCGGCAACAAGAGAAGACAACCTATGCGCCTAGTTTCCAGAATCCGCAGACGCCTGTTGCAGGTTCGATCAGCGTGAACATACTCTATCAGTTCCCGAAGACGTTCAGGCAAATACCCTCCTTTAGCACTCAGTTCGAAGTGGAACATGAGTTTACGCATCATTGGCATACGGAGGGTGATTTCAATTACACAGCGAACTGGGCTCAGATCCGGGTAGCAAACATCAACGCTCCGATGGTTGCAAGCAGCATGGGCGTTGCGCCCGACCCAATCGCGGCTCTTCTTGCTCCGAGGCCCATTGCACCCAACGAGAATATCTTTCTCTACGAGAAGCTTGCGCATATGCGCGGGAGATTCCTGGTTTTATCTCTGGGGCAGAACGATTACAAGCGATTCGGCGTGTCCGCGTTCTATGTGCACATGGCAGGTGTCCGGTCCGATGGAGGTTTCCGCGGTGAGAATACATCAGGGGCGGCCAATCCGCAGTCGAGCTACAGCGAGCAGGGCGAGTCGTCGCGGGTGGATTGGCAGACATCCGGCCTCTTCGGTCTGATGGGCAATGTGAAGCTGCCGCTGAAAGCGGAGTTTTCCACCGAGCTCTTCGCAAGCCATGGCACACCATACAACATCACAACAGGCACGGATGCGAATGGCGATGGCGACTTCAATGACCGGCCTTCCTATGCTTCCAGGCCGGGCCCGGGAGTTTACAGCACGCAATTTGGATTGCTCAGCATCAACGCGGTGAATGGCAATGTCCAGCGGAACATTGGGACGATGCCCGGAACCGTGCATCTCGACACGAACCTGAGCCGTTCCTTCACCCTCCCTGGAAGCAAGGAAAATCCGCGCACGTTTACATTCAATGCGCGAAGCGCCAATCTGCTGAACCACACCAATGTCACTACGGTAAACACCATACTTTCTTCCGGAGCGGTTGGGCGGCCGGTTGCAGCCGATACCGCTCGCCGTATCGAGTTGGGTGTACGATTCGCCTTCTGATCGAGAGCGCCTCGGACTGCAGGACGGGGTTTTGAGCAACTCCGGGGGCCGAAGCCGCAGCGAAAGGGCGGTGTGCTTTTCGCTTTGGCCATACTCCGTTCTTTTGTGTACAGTTTCTCTCATGTGAAGCGGCACCAAAAGGGGCGGGTACTCCAGGATTGAGATGGCACTTCAGGAGAACTGGTGATGACATACCTAGGCTTGTTTAGGAATGCTACGCGTATGACGCCGATTGTGCTGATATTTACAGCATCTGCGATGGGGGAGTGGAAGGCAGCGAATTCAGAGGTTGCCACCGCCGCGAAAGAACCGAAGATCGCTTCTGTGCTGGAGGCCGTCAATGAAATAGATGCGGCGCTGATAAGGGATGACCATGCAGCATTTGCTGCTTTGCTGGCGAAGGACCTTGTGGTCAACAATCCGCAGAATAGCATCTCGATCAGAGGTGCGACGGGGCGAAGAAACACTTCAGGGCTGATAAGCTACAGCAGGTATGTGCGGTCCGTCGAGTATGCGGGGATGCTTGGCGAGATGGTGTTGCTCATGGGAGACGAGCGGGTAGTGCCGAAGGGTGATTCTCCAATGGCTGGAAAGGAAGTCCGGCGGAGGTTTACGGATGTGTGGAAGATGGAGGGTGGTCAATGGGTGTTGACTGCTCGGCAGGCGACGATTGTTGCGCCTTAGGTGATTTCTCATTCGCTGGTACAAAAGACCAGGAGGTAGGATTCCCAATCTTCACCGCATTCCTCCATTTGATTGCGGCTCCGCTGAAGCAGACTTTCAGGGCGGTCACGAGAGAGAGTCCAAAGCAGGCTAGTGCGAACTCACCTGGTAAATCGTGCTGTGAGAGGGCAAAAGAAACCCAACGACCGCTCCGCCCGCGCCACCGATTACCGCGCCGATTCCGGCCGGTAGGGCGGCTCCACCAATATCCAAACAGAAGCTTTGCGATGAGCACGATTTGTGGAGCGCCGCGCCGATTCCGGCTCCCACGCCAGCGCCCACTCCTGCCACGATGAGGGTGTTGCGCAAACGGTGTTTGTGTTCCATGAGTTTCACGCTCAGAACGTCTTGCTTCGGAATACTCTGTTGGCCATTCGTCTCCCGATACGAGATCGCTGTATCGGAGACGCTCACGAAGCTTCCAGAATGTTTCTTGGAGGTCGTTCCGACGACTTGAATCCTCTGTCCCGGCTGCAAGCCACTTAGATTCGCCCAGGATGCTCGATCGGTCTGGGCGGACGCCGCGCAAGATAGTCCGAGCACGAAGAGCAGCAAGAATATCTTTCGCATGAGTGTTCCTACCTTGTTCGTGTGGAGGCCAGGGTACTATCGTTTCATCTTTTTGGTGGAGTCGACTTTTTATCCGCAAGAAAACCTAAGGAACTGGGAACATCGTCTAGAGCTTAGCCTGGTGGTACGCGTGTAGCAGCCCACCTGAAGCTCCTCTTCGAGCAGCTTCCCATCAGCCGCTTTGCGCTCCAGGCTCCGCAACTCGTCAATAGCTTCGCCGAGGTTGCTATGGACGATTGCACAATTGAAGGGCTTTCTTCTTGGCATGTGTCACCCGCTGTTGAGATTTCACGGTGCTGGCTTACCGAGAATATCCCGAAAACGGGATTTCCGGTGACTTGTCTACCCCGGTCCGACCGGGTGAATCTACCGAAATACGACTTTTCAGGCAAGACCACTTCCGGGCAGCCGGTAACTCGACCAGAATCCGGAGGTTTGGTGTTTCTTGGTGGGGGCGAGTCGAAAGGCCTACGGTTTCTTCCGCAATTTGCCGACTCATCTCCCGGCGAATATGCTGGAGGCCATGCGCGCGGTGTCCATCCTCATTTCTTTCGCGCTTTCGAGTTCAGTCGGCGTCGGCCAAGTCGCAACAACCGCACCGGCGTTTGATGTTGCTTCCGTGAAGCCGAGCCAACACCTCGTCGGGCCGGACTATAACAATCAACTTTCCTACTCGCCTAACGGGATCATAGCCAGAAATGTCACCCTGAAGCGGCTGTTGGCAGAGGCTTACCAACTGCAACTGAATCAAGTGTTGGGGCCAAGCTGGCTTGACAAGAACGAATACGATATCGAGGCAAGATCAGCAGGAGCCGGCACGAGGGAGCAACATGCCCTGATGCTACGAAGCCTTGTTGCCGAGCGATTCAAACTGAAAGAGCACAGCGAGATGCGAGAGATGCGCGTGTACGAGCTGGTTATCGGCAAGTCGGGCTCCAAAATTCACCCGATCAGCGAGGGAGAAACCCCGACGACAGGCGCCGGATTTCATTTTCATGGGGATTTGCGCCAGTTCGCGGACCTGCTTGCCGTCCAGTTATCCATACCTGCTCCAGACAATCCAGCCGAACCGGCTAGAGCAAGTGCGTCCCCGATTCCGGTGCTGGATAAGACAGGACTTCCAGGCATTTTTGACTTCAGCGTGGACATCCACCCTGAGCTGGGCACTGATATGTTCGCGTCATGGCAGAGGGCCCTGGAAGATCAGTTGGGACTGAAAATCGAAGGCCGGAAAGGGAACGTAACCGTATTGGTTGTAGACGCGGCGGAAAGAATCCCGACTGAAAACTGACCGCAGCTGGCGCGCGTTGAAGCGGAGTCATGCTTCCCCGGTGTCGTCGTAACTTCAATCTGTCATTTTTCTCCCGAGGACAGCCCGGGCATATTGATCTATGGTCGTGAGCTTGATTCCGAACTCCCGCTGGATTAAAGTCATGTCAATCGCGTCTCCTGATGCGTAACCGAGCATGAGGCCTGCGAAGCTCCTCTGCATCGAATCCGTGGCATCCTCAAACTGCGTGCGTAGCGCCTCCTCAGGAATATGCTCGAGCTTGAAAGGCCTGCCACCGATTTCTTCAAAACGGGCGACAACTTCGAGTGGACTCAGTGCGCTGGGGCCTCCAAATTCGATAGTCCTGCGTTGTGCCGCTTTATGCCGCAGAGCCAGAACGCACATTTCGGCAACGTCAAGGAACGAGACCCAGCTCACCGGGCGAGTGCCGGGTCCGTAGATACGAGCGGACGCATCCAGATAATCGAATCCAAGCGCTGGGCTCAACCATACCTCCATAAACCAACTAGCCTGAATGGTAGTAAAGTCAAGTTCGGCGATCGCGCGCTCGACGCGCGCTTTCGCCTCTGCCAGCGGGAAAGAAATACCGGATTGGCGGCGAAATGAAACAAAAACAAACCGACTGACACCTGCAGCCTTTGCAGCGTCTACCAGATGCAGCTGTCCGGCTTCGTCAACCGATTCAATCGAGTCTCCCACCTGCCGGGAGAGGGTAGAGGACGCAGTCGAGATGACCGCATCCACGCCGCGACATGCGCCAGCTAGCAAGCTTGTATCTTTCAGGTCACCCACGAATACTTCCACACCGCATCCTCGTAAAGACGCGAGTTTTTCACTCGAACTGGTCGCGCGAACCAGCGCCCTGACCTTTTCTCCTTGTCTCGTTAGTCGTTGGCAAATCTCGCTTCCGACCATACCGGTAGAACCAACAACGAGAACCATGCCGGTGCTCCCAAAACACATAGCGTACGCCTGTTTGCTGTGGGAAGTCCTGCAAAATGGGTTTCTGGTAACTTGCTGGCACGCTCCCCGGTTAGGACGTCAGGGTCAAGGTACCCAAAAACCGACTTTATGGGCAGGTCGCCGGCGCTAATAACTCAAGGTGATTTCGTACGGCTGCGCCCTTACCTTATACCCGCATTGAGGTGTTTCGGTGGTGTTCACGGAATCACTCCATTTCGGATTGTTGACCAAGTGAAAGTACTCGTCGAATACGGCTGTGTAGTAGGTTTCACGGTCGATGGGATAGTCCTCGCAACTGACGACGTAGTAGGGTTCCAGTACTGCCCCGAAGGCCCAGTTGAATACTTGCCCATCGCTGGGCGTTTTCAGCAGCGTGGTGCTGCCGCCGGTATTCGTGTCCCAGCTCGTGATATTCCAGGTAGTACAGGAAAGCGTTCCCGGACGGCAGTTTTCTACAGTGGAGCTGACCACACGATCACCCGGATTTATGTTGATCGGAGTACTCTGCACGACGATGTTACTCAGACAGCAATTCCAGTTGGAAACAGTCCACTGCCCAGCCGACCAAGTCAGTACAGGTTGGAGGATGCTTGTGTTGGGGTCATTGATATCCTCCAACCCCGGAAAGAAGAACAGCACCTGCCCATCGTTGCTCCTGGGCTGCGATGGGACGATGGAAGAGTCCCACAACCCGCTAAACGATTTATTTGTTGGAGCCACGATGCTGGTGCTCTCGATCCAGCCGTTGACCTCCGGTGCTTGCGCTTGCGCTTTTGCCTGGGAGGCCACTTTGGGTGTGCCGTCGTGCGCGTAGCGTGGGTAGTTGCAGGTGGCGGCACTCGAGACCGTTCCATCCTTGTGCTGCACCCGGCCATCCGCCAGCAATGTGTCGCTCGATGCAACGGTCTGAACACAGGAAGAGTGGAAATATCCAAAGGGGGTGACCACGTATCCGTCGGGCACATTGCCTGGACGGTTTGGCCCCGCGGCTACTTGGGCGGATACTGAGGCAGCTAAGGTTAAGAGGGCAATCAGAAGATACCGCTTCATCATTTTGTATTCCTTTTTTCGGTTTCAATCGGTGGAACATCCAAGGCTTTCAAGCGAAACGGAAGAATGGGTGATTGTGTTCGAGTCGTTGCTGCTTAGAGGGTAGGTTGCATGTAGCCCTCCTTCGGCCTGAGTCAGCGGACGCTGTTTTATAAAACGCCATCCAAGAAGAAAACCCTTCTCGCCCTTTCGATAAATAACCACGGCAAACAGGCGCACCAGATATGAACACCTAGAGGGGAGGGAACTAGCGAGTTCCCGAAAAGTCAGAGGATCCCGGTAACTGGCCCACATCTGTCCGATTCGGGTCAATTTACTCAGAGCCCGACATTCACGGCTGTGGCAGCACTAGTCCGGTGCCTTGGAACTGTCTGCCCAGTAGCTCTTTCTTGCGTCTACATGCAGACCTGTACGGTCCTTCAGACGAACGTCAATCGCGTGAAGACCTGGGCTGTCTGACTGTGGCGAGAAGCTCAGAGCGTAGCTATTCGGGATTTGGTTCGAGATGGTGATCAGTCCACGTTCCAGGCTGCGCGTGTTTTCAAACTTGAAATATTCGCCCCCCGTGAGCCGGGCGACGCTCTCTGGAACATTGCGGTGCATGCCATCCAATGCGGCCATAGTCGCCATCTCGGCAACGAATAAAGGCGGTGCGAGCAGGCTTAGGCAATTGAACGTCTGCATGGCGCGATTGTTTCCCTTGCCATCCGGAACCTGGACAGGATGCGTGTCTGACCCGTTGCTTTGATCCTTAGCAAAACAGCCGTGCGTTGGAGCGGGGGTGAGGTCGGAGTTGAACTCTTCCTGGTCGTGCTGCATATCGGCCTTCGTCGTGGAGAAGCCGAGGCTGTAGATCGT
>CAZSUK010000404.1:0-2511 GCA_964609355.1 uncultured Acidobacteriaceae bacterium
GCGGCGACATCGGTCGCTGCGGCGGCATAAGCATGGTCGTAGACTTGCTTGGGTACCTCCTCCTTCGCGAGCAGCAAGCGATAGCGGGTTACGTCATCTTGTGTTTTTACATTTTGCGCTTGCGCTTCCAAAACGCGGGCGCGGGCGGCCACGGCTTGCTTTTCTGCTGCCTGGATTGCTGCCTCCGCGTTCTTAATATCAGAGGACGTGAATTTCAATTGGCTCGAGGTATCGACAGACGATATGGGCACATCAATATTCGAGCTTTTCGCGGCAGCCTCTGAAGTATCAAGCGTTGCCTGGGCTCTTGCTAACGCGACTTCATAGTCTTTGGGGTCGATTTCCACCAGTGTGGAACCTGCTTCGACCCATTGGTTGTCGTCAACGTTGACCTTCTGGATATATCCCGAAATGCGAGCACTGACAGGGTAAAGATGGACGTCTACCTGCGCATCGTCGGTAGATTCGAATCCGGAAAGATAGTGCCAGAGGAAAGCACCGGCAACGGCGAGAACAACCAACGAGCCAAGAAATATCCAACGCTTGTAAGAGCGCCTTCTCGGATAAGCGGAAATTGCCGGGTCTGCTACGCTGGCCTTGTCCGCTGGTACGTTTGGCCCTTGCGGTGGATTCGTTGCTTGATTTTGGTCAGCCATACTCATTTTCCCTCCACGTATTCAGCAAAGCCCGATTCCGCGACGCCAATCGCTCTTGCGAGAGATATCTTTGCCAGATTGTGACTGTAAAGACTGGCAATGTAGCTGTCAGTAGCGGTTGCCAGCACATCTTGCGCCTGAACGACTTCAATGTTGTCTGTAACTCCAGAAATGAATCGATCGCGAGATTGTTCCAGGGTCTGAGTGGCGAGCGTTACCGCGCTTTTCTCGACAGAAACTTCTTCCGCCGCCGTTTCCAGATCTAGATAAGCGTCGCGAACCTCCTGATCGATTTTGGCTCGCAAGTCTTCCAGTCGCTGTCTTTCCCTCGTTAGCGAAGCGTCGGCCCGCAGATTATCCCCGTGTACTCTTCCACCCTGGAAAATAGGAATGCGGAGCGTGGCGGCCGCATCAACGGTGCCATGCGACGAGCCCGGGTTAACTCCCGAGAGACCATAGTCGGTCTCCACGCCTAACGATGGATACCGCTCCGCAGAAGCAGCTCTTCTCGCAAGCTCAGCGGATCGTACCTGACTGATCTGGCTCTGAAAGTCAGCGCGAGCCTTGTAGGCGCTTTGGATCGCCTCATCGAGGCTCGACGGCGTCAGCTCCCGGTAGGGAACGCGGCTGGTGATCTCGAACTTTTGGCCCGGAGCGAGACCGATAGCTCGCGCTAAAACCAGTTTCTGCTTCGCTAAACTATTTTGCGCGACCAGCAGTTTCTGTTCGCGCGATTGCAGTTGCACTTGTGACCGTAGAACGTCCACTGCCGAGGCAAGGCCTGCGGTCTTCTGGTCGGAAGCCTGCTGGAAAAGTGCCTTGGCGGTGTCCCGTTGCGATGTGGCTGACTCAACTTCCGATTGGTCGGCGATGATCAGCAAATAGTTAGAGACAATCACAAGCACGACAATCTCGCGAGCATCTTTGGAGCTGAACTCCGCCGACCTCACCTGCGCTGTTGAAGATCGCGCCCGCTCGATGGATGCCCAATCAAAAGCGGACTGCGTGAGATAAGCCCGCGAGTCAAAATAGCCAAACGGGCCAATGATTGGAGGCTCTCCACGAATCGTCAGACCGAAGGCCGCCTTCACATTGACTTGATGAACTCCGAAACCCGTATCGGTCACAACATTGGGAAGCAGCTCGCTCAGCGCTTGCCAGCGCTGTCCCCGCGCGTCGATAACGACATCCGTGGCCAAAACTCCGCCGAGATTTTGCTTGAGTCCACGGGCCACGGCCTCTTCGAGGGAAAGCGCCACTGGCGTTGCGCTGAGTTTTCCCGCAGGAACTCCTCCTAGGTAAGGATTCTGCGACAGGCTTTGATAGTTATTTTGCCCGGCTTGGACGGCCGCCCTTGGCGCTCCTGTTACTTCGGCCAGAGCAATCGGGTTGTACGGCGCCGGCGTGGCGGGCGCGCTGTATTGTGCAAGGGCCCCCACTCCGCCGAGAGAAGCGCAACCAAGCAGGAGCAGCTGATTCCATCGTCTTCGTCGCATGTCGTATCCTTAGCTGGAGAAATCTCGGTTCAATTGAGAGAATTTGGCGGATCAAGTGTTCGGAATCTATCCACAAAGGCAATCGAGAATGCGTATGTTGAATCAGTGCAGCCAAGGGGATCGTGCCACCTTGGCTGCGCAGTGATGACGATGAGCCGATTCCCTCGTCAATACGCCGCAGACAGCTAAGCGGCTTTCCGGGCGAGCAGATTGATGAGATTCTCGGCCGCGGCGGTTGAGGACGCGGGATTCTGGCCTGTAATGAGGCGGCCATCAACGACTGAAAACGGCTGCCAGTCTGCAACCTTCTCAAAGATCGCTCCCAGCCGTAGCAGTTCGTCCTCTACCAGAAACGGCAC
>CAZSUK010000405.1:0-3080 GCA_964609355.1 uncultured Acidobacteriaceae bacterium
ATTGACTGAGGTTCGCGCGTTCTACTATCCAAGCCAAAGCCCTCAGTGAGCCTGATGCAGGCGGCATTATCGACCGCGACGATGTGATCTACGCGAACGCTCCGCCGATCTGCCGTCGCGTGGGGCCGGCCGGGGTGTGGCGTAATCGGGTGACAGCTACCTCTTGCAGCAAGTTCAACAGCTCACCTTCCGGAACTGCAGCGGCTTTCCATCGTGGTGACCGGCGGGCAATCGGTCTGTCGGGCTGGCGTCCAAGCCCGATTACGAAATCCGCTGCGCCGGGAGGGAAACCTGGGTCTCCCCGTGTTTCCCTTAAGACGAAAGCCCGCAGGAAAACAGGCTTATGATCCAATCAACTACCACCGGCGACGAAGCGCAGGGTGGCGGCAACAAGGTCGTGCAAAAAGCTCTGGACATCCCGCCTGGCCTCCAGATCACCGGGGTACGTGTCTGACCACGAATCACTCTCGTAATAGACGGAGTAACTCCTGACGCTAGTCACGGGGTTTACTCCGTCTGTTACGAAGAGGCTAACCTTCCACTGAAGACTGGATTGCTATCTTGGCCTTAGTGGTCCAATGTCAACTCGTAGAGCGTGCCGCCGCTGTTGTTGTAACCGGCGGGGCTGCCGTTGCCGCCGTAGATGGCTATTCCGATGAGCTTGTTACCGTCCGCCACCAGGCCTTCATCAGGGAACGCACCGTCGTCATTGGCTCCTGTTGTTGCATTTGTTGCACTGAAGGTGTGCAAGACCTCGAAGTGGCAGTCCTCCCTGATGCTGTAAAGTACACCGGTGCCATTCGCGCCCCCGGCCTCGGTGTTCGAGTTGAGTGTCCCATGTGGCCCCAGAGCTAGCCGGCCGCCTGGGGCCGCCCCGTCCGAATTCTGGCCGGCAGAGTTCAAGGCGCTGAAGTCGTGGACAACCTCGACGACCCGTGGGTCCGAGAGGGAATACCTGAACACGACACCATTGCCATTTGTTCCGCCGTGAAAGGCCGCCCCATAAAAGACGCCGGGTCTCGGTTCGACAAGCGGCTCGTAGCAGTCGGCGCCATCCATGTTCTCGCCGCTCGAGTTCGTCTGGCTGAAGTTATAGAGCACGTCAAAGTGCTGGCCCGATGGCGCCATCCGGTACAAGATCCCGGAGGGCAAAGGCCCGGCGGGCAGGGAGGTAGCCGGCCAAACCGCGCAGCCATATAGGTATCCGTCCGTCCCCAGCAGCATCGACGCCGCGTGGCCTTCGTCGGCAGTGAACGGATGTATAACCTTAAAGTCGCCCTTGCCGTCTATCATCCACGCTACGCCACAACCATGTGTGAAGAGGCAGGTGTTTGGCCCGCCCAACCTGGTGGTGCCATAAAGGCTGCCATCATTTCCGGCGACTATCGACCGCAGTGGGTAGGCTCCGTCCTGATTGTTTCCGTTCGCGTCCAGGGCGCTGAAGGTGTGCAGCACGGTGAATTCACCGGACGTGGTGATTTTGAAGATCGTCCCAGTGCCATTCTGGCCGCCGTAAGAGGCCATGCCGTAAATCACGTCGCCGGGGCCGCGCGTGAGTGCCATGCCCGGCGTGGCTCCGTCCGCATTCTCTCCGTTCGCATTCAGCGCGCTGAAAGTATGCAGGACTGTGTACTGATGCCTGTCCCGGTCGAACCGGTATATCACTCCGTTGCCATACTGGCCACCGACACTGGTCATCCCGTAAATGGCGCCGTCCGGACCCAGCGCCGGCAGGGTGTCTGGTTGAGAACCAAGAGCGCTGATGAAGGTTGTAGCGGCTGGGGCTTCAAACTTATAGAGCGTCGAGAATGTTGGGTCATCCGCAACCGCGCTGGGCACAGCCGCTGCCGTCATCAGTAGCGCCACCGCGACGGACGCAAACGTAAGCCATCGATCTGTCATGAGTACCTCCCTTGATGTTGTTGGTAAATCGGTATTTGCTTTGATTGGTAACTGACCTGTTCAGGCTGAGTGAACACACCTTTCCTGTAGGCGCGCCGCGCCCTTATCCCCCTATGTTCACGTCGCTGGGCCTGCTATACTTTTCGCCTCCGAAGCCGTCCCTACTAATCAATGCGCAAATCGCCCGGGAAAAAGGACATTTGGGCTTGTTTGGGACGAACCCGAGTCTCACGGGGCGTCGTGCTCGCCGGTTCACCCTCCGGCAGAAGGGACCAAATGGAGCTGGACCGCCCGCAATGCGCGCAGAAGAGCCAGGTTACGGAGCTGCTGGTCCGGTTTCGGGAGGGGGACCGGGAGGCCGAGGCTCAGCTTATACCCCTGGTTTACGCGGAGCTTCACCGCCTCGCCTTGCTCTGCCTCCATCGCGAGCGAGGCGATCACACGTTGCAGCCCACAGCGCTGGTCCATGAAGCTTTCCTGCGACTAACCAATAACGGTCAGCCGCAGTGGCAGAACCGCGCCCATTTCTTCGGAGTTGCCGCCCGCCTCATGCGTCAGATTCTCGTAGATTATGCTCGCCGCCACCACACCCGTAAACGGGGCGGGGAGCTCGAGAAACTTCCCCTGGATGCGGTGCTGGCGTTCACACCGGAAAAATCAACTGAGCTCATCATGTTGGATCAAGCCCTGGAAAGGTTGTCGGAATTCGATGAACGCCAGGCTCGCATAGTTGAAATGAAGTTTTTTGGCGGCCTCAGCATGGAAGAAATGGCCGGCGTCCTGGATATTTCCACAAAGACTGCCAACCGCGACTGGTCGATGGCCCGTGCCTGGTTACATCAGCAAATCACACGATAACTGGGATGGGAAGGTTTCCGGAGCAGAAGGAGAGTCGTCCTGCCAGAGATCGTAAACCCGCAGCACTGGGAGCGAATCAAGTCTTTGTTTAACGAGGCGCTGGAGCTTCCGCCCGAACTGCGAGCGGCGTTTCTGACGGCCTGTTGCGAGGACGAAAAGCTGCGTGCGGAAGTTGAGTCCATCCTCGAACACTATCAGCGGGCGGGAAGCTTTCTTCAGGAAAGCCCTGCCCAAAGGCTAGCCGCGGACTTACCGGCAAACTCCGCGGCCCCTGGCTTCTCTTCCGGCGAAATCATCTCGGGGCGGTTTCGAATTGCCGG
>CAZSUK010000406.1:0-3663 GCA_964609355.1 uncultured Acidobacteriaceae bacterium
CCCCGAGCAGATAGTGGATTTGGTCGTTGCCGGGGGCCAGTTTTTGCGCTTGCGCCAGCCTTTGTGCCGCCGGCTCGAAATTCCCCTGGCGCAAAGCGAGGACCCCCCAGTTAGCCCACCCGGCGGGCTCGCCAGGGGCCAGGGTGGTAGCTCGCTCAAGAGTACTGTTGGCCCGCACATCGTCGCCCACTTGCAACGCCGCTAAGCCCACATAGAAAGCTGTGACCTCGTCCAGGTATGCAGGGGTGCCGGTTTTTGGCAGGCCGGAGAAATGGCATCCACTCAGCAACAATGCGAGTGCACTTGCCACCCATAACCTCCAACAGTCCCCGTTACCCATACAGCCCAACATCCGTGCGGCCCATCCACGCTAGCTTACGTTACCGGAAAAACCCAGGTCTCAAAAGCGAGACCTAGCCCACCCAGTTGATGTCGGATGGTCACCGTTTGCGCCGCTCGGGACAGATTGAGCCTACCTGAGGACCGGATAGACTGTCATCGCGGTGCGGGTGGAGGACAAAGCCAATCTTTTGGTTGACCTGGCTGGTAGGATTTGATCGAACATCCCGCCCCTCCCGATAAAATGACCTGGGAAAAACCATGAGTCTGGCTCCATGAACGAACGTGCACTTCGGCAGCTGGCGCATGTTCCGCGATTGGCAATTCAGGCCGCGAGCAGCGAGACCGCTCGCGATACAAACCGAATCATCATCCTGGAATTGATTCGTCTCGCCGGAGCGGTCTCGCGAGCCGACCTCGCGCGCCTTTCCGGACTGCAGAAGAGCACGGTCTCCGCGATCGTAGAAGAACTGCTGGAAAGTCGCTGGATTTGCGAAGGGGAGACTGGGTTCAGCAAACACGGGCGCCGGCCGATGATGCTGGGAGTCAACAACGAGTTGGGGGTAGTGATTTTAGACCTGCACCCCGGCAACGCAATCGTCGCGATTTCAGACTTCAGCGGCAAATTTCTCGTGCAGGAAAACGTCCCTATTTCCTCTGAGCCGCAACGGTCCATTACGCAACTACTTGCTGCGATCAAACGCGTGTCTCACACCGAACCCAAGAAGGCAGTTCAGGGAATAGGTATCAGCGTTCCCGGCCGGGTCGATCGTATCACCGGCCAATTGGCGTTCGCGCCCAATCTTCGCTGGGGACGCTTCGATATCCGTAAAGCGATCGCGGACGGAACCGGGTTGCCGGTGGAGATCGAGAATGCGGCCAATCTCATCATTCTCGCGGAGCGATGGTTCGGCAGCCTCTCTGGCGTGCAGGACGCGGTAGCAATTAACGTTTCGGAGGGAATTGGCACCGGCATCCTTGCCGGCGGACACCTTATTTCAGGTTGGAACGGAATGGCAGGTGAGTTTGGCCACATGCAGATCGACGCTGCGGGGCTTCTTTGCGGATGTGGCAACCGCGGGTGTTGGGAAACGCTCGCTTCCAATCAGGCCGCACTTCGTTATTACCGCAAGCTGAAGGGGAAGGTTCCGGACTCGTTCAGCTACCGGCACCTGCTGGTCGATGCCGAGGATCAGAGGCCTGAAGCAGTGGAGGCGCTTCGCTATCAGTTCCTACAGATTGCCCGTGGCCTGCAGACGATCATCGCCGGACTTTCCCCTGAGGTGGTGCTTTTTGCCGGAGATATCGTGGCCGTTTGGCCCTATTTCTCCACCATCCTCACGGAAGAAATGCCGAAAAACCTCTACGCTGAATTACCTCGCATCATCACCACGGCGGATTTTGGTATGGCCCGTTTGCGTGGAGCGCTGGCATTAGTGTTGCAGCACCACTTCAGTCCTGCTTCGTCGCGTTCCGTTCCGCGTCGCATGGCTGTGGGCGATGCTACGCGCCCGTAACCAATGATCGGGTGCCCCCAATGCGGCTGCCGCGGGTAAAAACATCTGTTCATTCCCGCAGTATCCGCCCATCCTTCGCGCTCTTTGCGAAGGGTGGGATGAGCAGAGTGTGCGGGGAAGGGCTTCGGTTACAGAGCAGTGGAGTCCCACCCTTCGCAAAGAGCGCGAAGGATGGGGCACCCGATCATTGGTTACGGAAAAGATGAAAAGGTTAGAACGTGAAATTGACGGAGGCCTGCAGAACACGCGGGCCGCCGACACCGTTGACGTTGCCGACACCGCTCCCGAGGGTCGAGGTGATCTTACCCAGGTTCGATCCGATCGAAGTGGTGGGCAGGCCGAAGGCCGGTGTGTTGGTCATGTTGAAGGCTTCGAAGCGGGCTTCCAGGTTCGACTCGCGATAAACCGGGAAGACCTTGGACAGTGCCACGTTGTCAGAAACATACGCCGGCCCGCGGAACTGATTGCGGCCGGAATTGCCGAGCACGCAAGGAACCGGGTTGGCGGCTGAGTACGCCGTGCATTTCGCTGGCGCCGCAAAGCTGGTTGGGTTGAACCAGGTTGCGGTCCCCGCACCGTTCACATTGTGCGTGACCTGGAAAGGCGCGACCAGGTCGCCCGTCTGCGTGGTGCCAGGGGTTGCGCTGGTGCTGGTAACCGTGAAGGGCAGGCCAGTGACCGCCTGGATGACCGCGGAGACACGCCATCCACCCAGCACATAGAGCAGAGGACCCTGGTTGAAGTATTGGTGGTTGCGGCCTGCAGGGAGGTCATAGATAACGGTCTGCGCAAAATTCAACCTGCGGTCGAAGTCCACCACGGAGTAGTTGCGGCGCGGCGGCCCCGCGAAAAAGAGCAGATTGCCATCCTGACCACCGGTGACGTAGCCTTGCGCCTTACCCCAGGTGAACGCTGAATTGAAGGAGAGACCCCTGCTGAAGCGGTGATCGAGCTGCGCCTGCACCGACTGGTAGTTGGTGGAGGTCCCGAGGAAGTACTGTGTAACCGCAGCCGTCTTTCCGAAGGCCAACTTGAGGGGATCATAGCTTGCGCTCTGACCATAGATGCTGGGCTGGTTGATATTCTGCGCGACGTCGATCCTCGTGCCATGGTTGGCCACATACGCGATCTGGAAAGAGCTGTCGAAAGGCAGAGCCTGCTGCACGACGGCGTTCCACGAAGAGACGTAGGCGTTCTTGAAGTTGAGCGGGATATACAGGTTGGCTAGGCCGATGGTGCCGTTGGCGGCACTCTCGGTGAGCGTTCCGTTGGAACCAAAAGCAACGGTCGGCGTCGCCGGGACGCCGGTCACGAAGTTCACCACGCCGCCGGCCGGGTTGAGCGCAAAGCCGTTGGTGGCCGTGAAGGTATAGAAGGTGCTGGTCTTGATCGGATAGTTGTAGGCGTAGGTGTTGTCGACGAATGGGACATAACTAATACCGAAACCGCCACGGATCACGGTGTCCGGCGTAGCGCGGTAGGAGACGCCGAGGCGCGGCGCCACGTTGCGGTAGCTGGTCTGCATACCGATGTTGGAGGGGTTGCCATTTTCGCCGGCGAGCACCAGTTGGTTGTTGGCCGGGTTGTAACTCACAAAACCACCGGGCAGGCGCGGCGTTGCCGGCGGATATAGCTCGTAGCGCAAGCCGAGATCGATGGTCAGCTTCGGCGTGGCCTGCCACTTGTCTGCCACGAAGAAGAAGAGCCACGTCTGCCGGTAGCAGGGGAAGGTGCTGTTGGTATCCTGGCCGACCTGGTAAGGGACGTCGAAGAGCACGCTGGCGATATCGTTGGCTTGACCGGTCTT
>CAZSUK010000407.1:0-5224 GCA_964609355.1 uncultured Acidobacteriaceae bacterium
ATCTTCTCCTGGTCAGCTTTGGTCTTCGGCTCAACCGCAACATGGATGACCGGAGCGGGGAAATCGATTGATTCGAGCACGATCGGCGCCTTGTCGGTGCAAATCGTATCGCCCGTGACCAGGTTCTTGAGTCCCACGCAGGCGCAGATGTCGCCGGCATAGATCTCCACAATCTCTTCCCGCTTGTTGGCATGCATCTTGAGCAGGCGGCCGATGCGCTCGCTCTTGCCGGTGCGCGGATTGAGTACCGTGTCACCCGTCTTCAGGTGGCCGGAATAGAGCCGGACAAAGATCAGCTGCCCGACAAAAGGATCGGTCATGATCTTGAATCCCAGCGCAGTCAGCGGCTCGCTGTCGTCGGCATGGCGGAGGATGACCTCTTCCATGTTGTCCGGATTGTGGCCCTCGATGGGCGGAACGTCGAGCGGGCTGGGCAGATACTCAACCACCGCGTCGAGCAGCGTCTGCACACCCTTGTTCTTGAATGCGCTGCCGCACAACACGGGGAAGAGCTTCATCCCAATGGTGGCGCCGCGCAGCGCCTTGCGCAGCTGAGCTGCGGTTGGGGTTTCGCCTTCGAGGAACTGGTGCAACATCTCGTCATCGTTCTCGGCGACGGACTCGACCAACTGCATGCGGAAGGCTTCCGCCTTCTTGAGCAGGTTCGCCGGAATTTCTTCGACGTCGTACTTGGCTCCCATGGTCTCGTCGTGCCACAGAATGGCGCGCATCTCGATCAGATCGATTACGCCCTTGAAGCCTGCTTCCTGGCCAATGGGGATTTGAATGGCGACCGGGCGCGCGTTCAGCCGTTTGCGGATGGTGTCGATGGCATGCTCAAAATCGGCGCCCATCTTGTCCATCTTATTGATGAAGCAAATGCGGGGCACGCCGTACTTGTCGGCCTGCCGCCACACTGTCTCCGATTGCGGCTCGACGCCGTGCACGGCGTCAAAGACGGCAACTGCGCCGTCGAGCACGCGCAGGCTGCGCTCAACCTCCGCGGTAAAGTCCACGTGGCCTGGGGTGTCAATAATATTGATCCGGATATCACGCCAGGTGCAGGTGGTGGCGGCAGAGGTAATGGTGATGCCGCGCTCCTGCTCCTGCTCCATCCAGTCCATCGTTGCGGTGCCTTCATGCACTTCGCCGATGCGGTGGGTGATGCCGGTGTAAAACAAAATGCGCTCCGTCGTTGTGGTCTTTCCGGCGTCGATGTGCGCCATGATTCCGATGTTCCGGCAACGATCGAGTGGTACTTGACGAGGCACTGGGTTCTCTCACTCTCGCGCGAGACGTTAGACTCGCGATTCTTCTTTCTTCCCTGGTTAACGTTTGCCGATTACCAGCGGTAGTGGGCAAACGCCTTGTTCGCTTCCGCCATGCGATGGACGTCTTCTTTCTTCTTCATGGCAGCGCCGCGGCCATTGGCCGCATCCAGCAATTCGCTGGTCAGCTTGTCGATCATGCCCTTTTCGCCTCGCGCCCGGCCGTAGGTAACCAGCCAGCGGATGGCAAGCGAGGTGCGCCGCTCAGGATTGACTTCGATCGGCACCTGGTAGTTAGCACCGCCCACGCGACGGGTCTTGACTTCGAGCAGCGGCTTGCAGTTCTCGACTGCTTTCTTGAACAGCTTCAAAGCCTCGTCGCCACCCTTTTGCTCCAGGTTGGTCATGGCCTGATAGAAGATGCCCTGGGCGGTCGACTTCTTGCCATCCCACATCATCGAGTTGACGAATTTCGTCACCAGGGATGAGTTGTAAACCGGGTCGGCTGCTACTTCGCGCTTGGCGATATGTCCTTTTCTCGGCATAAAACCTTTCTACTTCGCCCCGCTCTTGGGACGCTTGGCGCCATACTTCGAACGGCTCTGTTTGCGGTTGGCCACGCCGACGGAATCAAGCGTGCCGCGGACTACGTGGTAACGAACGCCAGGGAGATCCTTGACACGGCCGCCGCGGATGAGCACGATCGAGTGCTCCTGCAGGTTGTGGCCGATGCCGGGGATGTAGGTGGTAACCTCGACCCCGTTGGTCAGCCGGACACGAGCTACCTTGCGCAGCGCGGAGTTCGGCTTCTTGGGCGTCTGGGTGTAGACGCGAGTGCAAACGCCACGCCGCTGGGGCGAGCCCTGCAGTGCCGGCGAGGCTGTCTTATAGCGCGCCGCAGTGCGGCCTTTTCTCACGAGCTGACTGAATGTAGGCAAACCTTACTCCTTAAAATCCCGCAAAACATCCCGCCGCACATCACCGGAACAGCGCCTGAACCCGGCGCAGGAGCGGTGCACGAAGCCAGCGGCTGCTGCTTCTCCCCTGTTACCAACCAAAGACGAGAACATCGACGGTGGCCGCGCGTTTTTCTCTGGATTCCGCTGAGGCTATTGCGCTCACGCGCCGTTGTGCCTCGTGCCGGAAAACCGGGCACCAGAAAAGAAGCCAGTTCCGTTTCGAAGTTCCGGCCCGCATAGCCTTCCCAGGTGGAAGGTGTCGCAATGGCCGATGCGATTGTTCCCCTGCATCACGCGAGCGTTTTGAAGGGACCCTGATGAATGGGCCGCAATTTTTGCCGCCAGTGTCAAGAGCGCCTTGCTGCAGTACTCCACAGCACATCGTTCAAGCACGCACTTTACTGGCTAATGCGGAACCTTCTTAAGATATCAAGGGTGACGGCTGGCGTCAATATTCCAGGCCGATCGGCTGTTTCTAGGCTTCGGGCAGGCGATGGAGAGTCTGGGGGTAAGAGATTTGGGGCACCCGGCTTCTGCGGCCGAGTAAGTCCTCCGCTCCGCGGGGGGGAAGTTGCAGAGCTGGTTATGCTAGCATCCGTCCCAAATGTCTTCTCGCGTGTTCGCCCTTTCTGGAGTTATGTTTGCCATCTCCCTGACTGCACTCGGATCGTCTGCGCCGCTCGATCCTCGGATCGCGAAGGTTGTCGGCGAGTTGGAGAAGACTCGGATCATCCACCAGGCTGCGTTGTCACCAGACGGGCAGACGATTGCCTGGGTGGTCGATGGGGAAACAGGAACGGAGATCCAAGTTGCGCCGACTGCCGATCCTTCCCATGCCCACCGCCTGACCGCCGGGACCGGAGGGCCGTGCACAGAAGACAGTCTGGCGTGGTCGCCGGACAGCAAAGCGCTGGCTTTTTCTTCGGACTGCCGTGCGCCCGCCGCCGCCAATGACCAATCCGATATTTATCTCGCCGCACCGGCAGCGGCAAGCCCCTCTGTCCGCCGCCTAACCCATCTGCACGGCGGGGTCACTACCTTGTCCTTTTCCGCTGATGGCCTGCACTTAGCCTGCCTGTACATTGAGGGCGCCAGCCGGCCCGCGGGGGCGCTTGCACCCATGAAGCCGCCGGCGGGGGTGATCGGCGTCGAGGGGCTCGAAATTCAACGGGTCGCGACCATCGAAACCGCTTCCGGGGACTTTCGCCAGGTAACCCCGGCCAGCCTGCATGTGTATGAGTACGACTGGGCTCCCGACTCGCGGCGGATTGCCTACGTTGCCGCACCCCCACCTGGGGAAAACAACTGGTGGGTGGCACAGCTGTATACGCAATCCTTGTCCGGCGGCCAGCCGCGGGCCATTCTTGACCCCGAACATACCCCGGGACCGCTACATGGGCTGCAGATTGCGGTACCCCGCTGGTCGCCGGACGGGCGACAGATTGCCTTTATCGGCGGGCTGATGAGCGATCAGGGGGCAACGGGCGGTGACATCTTTCTGATGTCGGCGAGTGGGGGCGAGGCGAAAGACGTCACCCCGGATGCGGACAAGAGCGCAGCCTGGATCCATTGGCTTACGCAAAGCCAGCTGTTGGTTTCCTGGGTTAAGTTTGGACAGGTAGAGATCGGGATCATCGATCCTGAAAGCGGGAAGACCACGGCCAGCTATCCGAGTATTCCCGCCTCGGTGGGCGATGGACGGCTGGAACAGAGCCTGTCCGTCGCCCAAGGATCGGTGGCGTTCATCAGCAGCTCCTTTCAAAAAGCTCCGGAGGTATATCTGGGACGCTTAGGGTCGCCCGTGCGCCCTTTCACTCAAGTAAACGAGGCTCTCAGGCCGGTGTGGGGCAAGCCGGAATCGATTCAGTGGACCAGCGACACCTTCCCGGTGCAGGGCTGGCTGCTCTACCCGGCACAATACGACCCAGGGAAAAAGTATCCGCTCATTGTCAGCGTGCATGGCGGCCCCTCAAGCGAGGTGCAGCCACACTGGCCGGATCTGGGCTACACCCCCATAGCTTTTTCTGCTCTCGATTATTTTGTGCTGCTGCCCAATCCGCGCGGGAGCTATGGCGAGGGCGAAGCTTTTACCCAAGCCAATCGCAAGGATTTCGGCTACGGCGATCTGCGCGACATCCTGGCCGGGGTGGATGCGGTGAGCGCGAAGTTTCCCATCGATCAACAGCGGATCGGGATCACCGGGTGGAGTTATGGCGGCTTCATGACCATGTTCGCCGTAACCCAGACGCAGCGCTTTCACGCGGCGGTTGCCGGAGCCGGCATAGCCAACTGGCAGAGCTATTACGGGGAAAATTCTATTGATCAATGGATGACGCCCTTTTTCGGTGCTTCTGTTTATGACGACCCGGCGGTCTACGCAAAGAGCTCGGCGATCGATTTCATCCGCAACGTCAAGACACCTACCCTGGTGGTGGTGGGCGACCGCGACGGAGAATGCCCGGCGCCGCAATCCTTCGAGTTTTGGCATGCGCTGCGTGCCCAGCATGTGCCCACGCAACTGGTGGTCTACCCGGATGAGGGTCATCATTTCAACTCGGCGGCCCACCGGCGCGATGTGCTGGCACGGGCGCTCCAGTGGTTCGAACAATACATGCCGCCGCACAGTTAGACGGTTCAGCGACTCGAGCCCTGTTGCCTCATGGCCCAGTCCCTTCTACACTTAGGACGTTGACCACGCACAACTCTGCACGCGCTTCGGGCACATGTTCAGACGCCAGTGATTGGGCGGGATGCCCTTACGCTCCAACAAGACCTGGAGAATCCGGCTGGAGCAGAGCTGGCAGGCGGGACGGTTTGGGCAATTGGCAATTGGATAACCGCCGGGGAAGGCAACATCCCGGCGGGGAGGTTTCATGCAGCGGTTTTTGACTTTTGTAGTTTTGCTACTTCTTACCATTCCGGTAGGTCTTTCTCTCCAGGGCTGTGCTAACAAAAACTCCAACTATTGCAATGGATCCGGATACGGATACCTGAAGA
>CAZSUK010000408.1:0-7579 GCA_964609355.1 uncultured Acidobacteriaceae bacterium
GCGGGTAAAATGATGATGGCAGGGTATGTTTTCGCCGCGTCCAGTTCGACGCAGTTTCGCTGGTTCCGGGGCACTGTCGGTTGGCGCCCACGTGGCGGCTATCGGGGTGTTCCTGTTCTTGGCGCGGCTGCGCCCGGTGCATGTTTTCAGTTTGCCGGGTACAGAGCTGGGCACGCGGGTGGAGCTGACCTATATGCCGGGCCGGGCGCCGGCCCCGGCGTCTCATCCGCAAACCACGGTTAAACCGCGGCGGGTTTCAGGACCACCTCTTGTAGCCTCAACGGCGGCACCAGCCGCCATCCATTTACCGCCCCTGCCGCACCTCACCGTGACGGAGGCTGCGCCTGCTCCCTCCCCCAATGTTTCCTCGCCTGCAGCGGCTATCCCGGATTCCAGTAGCGGTTCCGACTCCTGGGGATCTGGGTCTATCCAGATAGCGCTCACGACGTACTCTCCCAGCCCGGCACCCGATCTGTCGGTCCTGCCCCATGGCGTCCAGGGGGACGTAGTAGTGGATGTGACCATCGATCCCAGCGGCAAAGTCGCCGATCTGGCGGTTCTACACACGCTGGGGTACGGCATTGAATCGAGCGTGATTGGCACCCTCAAGACCTGGACGTTCCGGCCGGCAACCAAGGACGGTAATCCCATTGCCAGTGTGCAGGAGCTACACTTCCATTTCGGTCCGGTCTAAGGGGTATCGAGGCAGTTAACGGCGGGGAGAAAACTTATTCTGATCGTGCAACCGTTTTCATCGAACGTTCATCCACTTACCCATCGCTTATTGCCGAGAGGGTACCGGGCCATTGAGAATGAGTGCGCGCATATTACTGGTGGATGACAACCATATTCAGGCGGCCACCCGCCGGGCGATCCTGGAATCGTGTGGCCGTGAAGTCTGCATGGCGCAGCAAGGTCAGCAGGCATTGGAGTTGCTGAGCGACGGGGAAACCGCAAAGAGCATCGGTTTGATCATTACCGATCATCTGATGCCGGTCATGAGCGGTCCACAATTTGTCGCGGAGTTGAGACGGCGCGAAATTACGCTTCCCGTGGTGGTGCTGAGCGGGCTGCCGGAGGCAGAATCTGCCTATGAGGGGCTGGATGTCGCCTTCCGGCTCAAGCCGTTCGATCCTCAGAGCCTCATCAACCTGGTGCAGGAAATGCTCGGCGAGTGTATGCGTCGCTCCGCCTAGGTTCGTACCTCGACTGGATTTCTCCTACCCTTTCGCTCCCTCAACCAATGATGGGTGCCTAATGTTTCTGTGGCTCGTCAAAGGTCATAGAGGGAGTTGGCATTGCCGTTCCCTGTCCGCCTCTGCGACAATCTGGAAGGGTTTGTTACCCTCTCATGCCGGAATTTGGAAGTTTTTCTCTACTGCTCGCTCTAGTTCTGAGCGGCTATACGCTGCTGGCCGGCGGAGTCGCGCTACGACAACTGGCTACCGGCTCGCGCGGCCGAATAGCCCCCGACAGACTGGCTGAAACTGCGCGCCGAGCAGGGATTGGCAGCTTCTTTGCCGTCACCTGCGCCGCCTTTGCCCTGGTCTATACCGCATTCGCGAACGACTTCTCCGTCTCCTACATCCTCCATCACTCGAACCGCGCTCTCCCCGGACCCTACAAGTTCGCCGCCCTCTGGTCGGGTCAGGAAGGTTCACTACTGCTTTGGGCGTGGTTGTTGACCGCCTATGGATTCGTGCTTCGCTCGCGGCATAAAGTCGATGTGACACTCACCGCGTACGCATCGACGATCCTGGCCGGCATCCAGATTTTCTTTCTGCTGTTGCTTAACTTTGCCGCGCCTCCGTTTGCCCTGGTGCAGGGCCAGACGCCGGCGGATGGGTTCGGACTCAATCCGCTGCTGCAGTATCCGGAGATGGTGATCCATCCACCTATGCTTTACCTGGGTTATGTGGGCTTCAGTGTGCCCTTCGCCTTTGCCCTGGGCGCGCTGATGATGCGCTACCCGGGGGAAAAGTGGATCCACATTACCCGCCGCTGGACCATGGTGACGTGGCTGTTCCTGACCTGCGGCATCTTCCTCGGCGCACACTGGGCTTACTCCGTGCTCGGGTGGGGCGGATACTGGGGCTGGGACCCGGTAGAGAATGCGTCGCTGATGCCGTGGCTTACCGGGACCGCTTTCCTGCACTCGGTCATGATGCAGGAAAAACGCGGCATGATGAAGAACTGGAACGTCTGGCTGATCTTCAGCACGTTCATGCTTTGCATCCTGGGCACCGACCTGACCCGCTCCGGCCTGGTTAGTTCGGTACACGCCTTTGCCCAGTCCTCGATCGGGACCTGGTTCACTGCTTTTCTGGTGATTGTGCTGTCTGTCTGCCTGTTCACCTTTCTTAAGCAGCGTGACCATCTCAAGTCGGAACACAAGCTGGAATCGCTGGTCTCGCGCGAGTCGAGCTTCCTCTTCAATAACCTGGTGCTGCTGGCCGCCTGCTTCACGATCCTGTGGGGCACGCTGTTCCCAATCATTTCGGAGTACGTGCAGGGGAATAAGGTCACCGTCGGCGCACCTTTCTTTAATCGCGTCGCGCTACCGATCGGTCTGTTTCTTCTGTTCCTGACCGGCATAGGCCCGCTGTTGGCGTGGCGGAGCGCGTCGTTTAAAAGCATCCGGAGCAACTTCATCCTGCCGGGCGCAGCGATTGTGACCACGGCTATCGTGCTGATCGCGGCTGGACTTCGCCCCTGGAACGATCAGTCAACGTTCTATTCGCTGGTTGCCTTTTCACTCGGCGCAGGTGTGGTCACGGCTATTTCTTCTGAGTTTTTGCGCGGGGCAAACGTTATCCGCAGGCACACGGGCAAGAGTCTTTTCGCCTCCATGGTCCAACTCACACGGCGAAACACGCGCCGTTATGGGGGGTACCTGGTGCACTTTGGCGTGGTGGTGATCTTCATCGGCATCGCCGGGGGCGCCTTCAATCAAAGCCATGAGCAGGAAATGAACAATGGCCAGAGCATGACCATCGGGCCCTACAAACTGGTGTGTGCGAGTTTTACCCAGGACTCGAATTTGAACTACGACACCGAGTTTGCTCTGATCGACGTTTATCGCGGTAATAAGAGGATCACCCAGCTGGCTCCGGAGAAGCGGTTTTACGTGGCTTCGCAACAACCATCCACCATGGTTGCAAATCACTCGACGCTGGCCTGGGACTTATACGTTATTTATGCGGGGAAAAATCCCGACAGCGGTTTGCCAATTATCAAGGTCTTCCTCAACCCGCTCATGGCCTGGATCTGGATCGGGGTGGTGATCGTAGCCATCGGCACTCTGGTGGCGTTGGCGCCCAATCTGAGCGCGGCGTTGGCTTCGCAGCGCAGCAGCAGGCCAGAACCGCGGATAGAGCATGAGCCCGAAGTTGCGATTGCGGGCAGGAGTGGAGATTGATCAGGCGTAATTTTCTCGTTCGTGGATCGCAGCTTGCGCTGCTGGGTATTTTGATCGCGGTAACCGCGGGCGCTAGCGATTCCTCTGCCCGGTTTGACAAGGATAGCCACGAGCTGATGTGTGGCTGCGGTTGCAATCAGCTGCTGGGCGAGTGCAATCACGTGGGCTGTCCGGTTTCACCCGGAATGCTCGCAGAACTTTCGGCAGGCATCGCCAAAGGCGATAGCGACAACACCATCTTCCATCACTTCCAGGACGAATATGGGCCGGTGGTGCTGGCGGCGCCGCGATTCACGCGATTCAATCACCTGGCCTGGATCATGCCTCCGCTGATGCTCTTTTTGGGCATCGCGGGGGTTTTGCTGATTGTGCGCAATTGGAAGTTGCGGACGGTGCCCATGCCGGCTGTGCCGGATACGGCGGCCTTTACAGCGACCCGCGACCGCATTCGCCGCGAGACACAAATATGAGCACGATTGCCTGCGGCATTCTCTTGCTCGCGATCTTTGCCTTCGTGTTTTATCCGCAACGGCATACGGCACGGCAGATCCCCAAGACGCGGCTTGATTTTCTGCGCGAACAGAAAGATGTGTTGTATGACAATCTTCGGGATTTGAATTTTGAGTACAGTGCGGGCAAGTATACGGCGGAAGATTATGCGGCCCAGCGTGCGGCTTTGGAGAATGAGACCGCAGCGGTGCTGGGGGAAATTGAGCAGTTGGAGTTGCATACCGCGGTGTCTGTCAGGGGCTGAAAGAGGCGGAGGACAAAGTCGCAAACCGCTTGAGACGCAGCCACCAGGGCTAAAGCCCAAACTTATTAAGCGAGGGTTGCCGCGGGTTTGAAAACCCGCTCCCCCGGACTGAGTCCGGGGCTACACCAACACAGATTGGCCGGATCAGGCTGTAGAAAGATGAGAATGAGACCGAGATTGAGCGCGCTCTGCGCTTTGTTAGCTTTGGCCAGCGGGGCTTCCGCGGCAACCATTACAGGCACCGTCACCAACGGTACTACGCACACGCCTGCGGCCGGAGACACGGTCACGCTGATTTCACTCGACCAGCGCATGCAGGAGATTGCCAAGAGCACCACGGACGCCCAGGGCCACTTCTCGATCGATGCTCCTGATCCAGGGATGCACCTGATTCGCATCGATCATCAGGGTGCCGCATATTTCCAGCCGGCCCCGCCCAATACGCCTAACGTGAATGCGCAGGTCTATGATGTGGCGGCTTCCGTCCCTGGAGTGAATACGGTGGCCAATGTGATGCGCGTGGAAACCGATGGACAAGGTCTTCGTGTGACGCAGAGCTTCTTTATCAAGAACGACTCCAACCCGCCGCGGACGCAGTTCAGCAACCGTTCGTACGAATTCTATCTGCCGCCCGAGGCACAGATCGAAGGCTCGGCTGCAATGGCCCCTGGCGGAATGCCGGTGCAGTCCTCTCCCGTACCTCTGAAAGAGAAGGGTGAGTATGCTTTTCTTTTTCCTCTTCGGCCCGGGGTGACGCAGTTTCAGCTCAGTTATCACTTACCTTATTCAGGCAGCCTCGCATTTGATCAGCGGTTTGCTAATCCGACCGACAGCTTTGTGGTGATGATGCCGAAGAGCATGAGCTTCAAGGCAGGGGGCGGCGTTAGTTTCGAATCGCTGAACGAGACGCCTGGGGCATTGACCTTCCTGGCGCGAAACGCCACCCCCTCCCGTCCAATCGGGTTTACTGTTTCCGGATCGGGCGCCATGCCGCGTGAAACGCAGACGGCGGATAGCCAGAGTAATGACAGCTCAAGCTCGGCAGCGAACGCGCAGGCGACCGATACGCGTCCTGGAGGCGGGTTGGGCGTGCCGATCGATACTCCGGATCCCCTGGCCAAGTACAAGTGGTTTATCCTGGGTGGGATTACGTTGGTATTCGCGGTTGGTGCGGGCTTTATGTTGAGCCGTCCCGCGGAGGGTTCGGTCACAGAGACGGTTGCAGTACCCTCGGCGGGTGGGGTGCTGGCTGCGCTGAAGGATGAACTCTTCGCGCTGGAAACGGACCATCTCCAGGGACGTCTTTCCGACTCAGAGTACGAACAGCAGAAGCAGGCGTTGGAACTGGTTCTGCGCCGTGCATTGGCTCGGAAGCCTGCCTGATGTCATTTGCTACCTTCCAGTGTTATCTCAGGAGAACCCGTGTGCCGCAGGCGCACGATGAAGTCCGACTGAGCCGGCTCTAAGGTATAGCCGGGGGCGTTCAGGTCCTTGCGCTCAGCCAGCACCGTTTGCCCGGCAGTCACGCGAACAGGCTTGAAGTTCAGGCGCAGCACCTGAGTTCCTTCCGAGTCGAAGGTCTTGTAGGAGACTCGCCGCGGGGCATAGCTGACTTTCTGTACAACCGAAGAGGACCGCAGGATGTGAGATTCGCCCAGGGGCGCCAATTCCGGTAGAGCGCCCATGGTCCAGTTGAAGTGACGCAGATAGTCCGCGTAACCGTCACTGAACCAATAGGGCGCGTGGTAGTCCTGGCCGCAACAGGCAACCAGGCCTTCAGAGGATGTGAAGTAAGTGGCATAGTTCATGGAACGGAAGGCGTCGCGACGCGCTTGCCCATCACCAGTTCGTTCGGCATACATCGCGTTGATGGCCGCCCACCTTCCGCCGTGACTTCCCTGCCCAGCGCGCGAACAACATCCGCCGCGGCCACTGAGCGGGCCCTGCTCGTCGATTGCCCAAGCACCGAGGAAGGGTCCTCTGCCGAAACGCAGACGAACCCAGTCAATCATGTGCCCGACATGGGTGACCCATTCGGGATCGACCGATGCGGGGTCTGGCCTGCTCATGATGTAGTAGGCAGTCAGATCCGGCAAAAACTGGTTGACGTTGTCGCTCAAGTAGGGAACGTCTTCGAAAAAGCCTGACCACTTATCCCAGGCTTTGCTTGACCTGTTAAGAGGGTTCTGCAAAACCCAGGTCCACGCCAGGTCACGAGCTCGCTGGTAGGCGGCTGTATCGCCTGCCTTGAGGCGGATAAGCTCATCGAACATGCGGACTGAGGAGGAAACGTCGCCCCCATATTCTTCCTGCGCCAAGGTGACACCGGTGCGCGCATCGAGCCGAAAAGGCCATGGAGTGTGTTCCTCGTCACCGGCGCGCACGTGGCGGGAAAGCGCATCGGCACAGTGTTGTGCCGCTGTGAGGTATTTGCGGTCGCCCGTCAACTCGTAGAAGAGGGTGTAGCCCCCGCCCAGCTGGCCTACTTTATCGGTCTCAATGCCGCCGTAGAATTCCTTTGGCATATTTTGGATACAGTGGCCGTAGTCGGCCTGGTCGTCACAAGACGTGGCGAAAGGAACGTCAGGCCACTCCCAATCAGAAGGTGTGGTGCCGTGGGCAAGTTGATAGTCAAGCATTCCACCGACAGCGGTAATGGCCTCGTCATCCCCGGAGTACGGATACCACCCCACCACGCCGTCCACGAAGGCGGCGTAGACCATTGCCGGATTGTGCTGCCAGTATTCACCCTGCAACGTATCTCCATCCATGACTGAATTGATCAGATAGATCTTCAACCCGGTGTGGTGGCGGGTGTCGACGGGAACCTTATGTTCGATGAAGTTCCACCCCAGACGTAATACGTGATCGTAGCCAAGGTTTTTATCCGGCTGGTACCAGGCAAGAAGGTTTCCCTGCCCATCGAGGACCGCAGGGTGGAAAGCTACCTGAGCGTTTACGTAGACGGGAGCTTGGGCTCTGAGTGGAGGAGCCAGGAGCAAGAGCAATGAGATTCTTAGTGACAATGAAAAAGACATTGAGGCTCCATGGAAGTGAAATCGAGCGGGGCCGGTGTAAAGCGGTGGAGCGTGTTCGGTTTTGCGAAACATCATATGTTTAGAGGTTTCGTTCGTCAATCTCTAACGCGAGGCATAGTATCCATGAGGGATCTACTCTCGATGGCGTCCCCCGCGCATCCGAGCAGAAGGGCTGGATACAAGCGAGCGACGTGAACTATGAAGAAACGTACTTTTCGAAATGGGCGCCTGAGCGAGCGGTTACTTCCGGAAATACAACGCATGATCGTTGAGGAATACGCGACTCCAGGTTCCAGACTGCCGAATGAGGCGGCCCTGGCGGAGCGGTTCGATGTGAGCCGGATTGTCATTCGCGAGGCCATGAAGGTT
>CAZSUK010000409.1:0-16892 GCA_964609355.1 uncultured Acidobacteriaceae bacterium
CCTTGAGCCTGCTGCCGCGAATCCCGAACCTCCGCCTCTCGCAAGTCCACGAACTGGTAATTCGCACAGTAACCCTCCTCGAAGAATCGGGATAGACTTGAAGCCGTAGACGGAGGGTGCAGCCTATCTGGGCAGGTAAGCGGCTCTGTTCAATAAGCTCTCCGGAGTCTATTTCGCAAGCGACGGAGGACCTAAATGAGTAATCGCATGAGTGTTTTATCGCGTCGACTTGGGCGCTTCGCGGGCGGCCTCTCATTCGCAACCGTCGCCTTCTTCTCAATCGGGTTGTATGCCGCGGCCAACACGAAAGGGCAGGTAGTATTCCTCTTCGCTGGCCTTGTTTTGGTGTGCCTCTTCGCCAGCCTCTTTTTGTGGCTGGCGCACGGCTTCGCGTGGGCGATGACCCCAGACAAGCCTGCAGAGGAGAAGAAGCCTGCAGAGGCATTGAAACCTGCGGACGCGCTGAAGCCTGCAGAGGCGATGAAACCTGCGGAGGCGATGAAACCTGCAGAGGCGATGAAACCTGCAGAGGCGATGAAGCCTGCAGAGGCGATGAAACCTGCGGAGGCGATGAGACTTGCAGAGGCGAAGAGGCCTGCTGAGGCGATGAAAGCTGCGGAGGAGAAGAAACCTGCGGAGGAGAAGAAACCTGCGGAGGAGAAGAAACCTGCGGAGGAGAAGGTGATCGTCTCAGAGGATCCTTCCGACGCGAAATACACCATCACCGGAAGGCGCGTCTACTGACCCTAGAGAGCTTGTCAAACTGCCCTGCAATCGCTGAGGCTCTTCACGAACGAGAGTGCTTCAATAAGGTCAATGACTTACAACAGGGCGCTTCGCAGTACGGAAATACAAAAGGCAGGGCACAATAAGTTGTTTATTTGCAGCAAGCGCTGCTACTCGCCTTAGTCGATCATTTGTCCTTGGTCGAGGCCCTTCGTCCAGCCTTCGCAGGCGCGTGGCATTTTCGATGGTGGTTACTTCGTCTTCAAGGCCTTGTCCCTTCAATGCCTCAATGCCCACGCTCTGGAAAGACGCCGATCCTGACATTCCAATCCTCATCGCCGCGAAAACGGAATACGCGAAGCTGAAATGATAGACGGGAATCCGCAGAAACGCTTGGCATAGCCGATGCTGATTGCGCCTGGATCACGGGCAACCCTTCACATTCGGATTAGGGAAAGGTCGCCGACCACTCATTTAGAATCGCCACGCACTGATAGGTAGCCAGCCCTTCTCGTGCGCGCGGCGCTCATCGGAGGAGTAGGTGCGCATACGTACGCAGGGCGTTGACTAGGGGTGTTGGTGGGTGTAGGGTGAGGCCCACCACTTGGCGGGCTCTCTCGACGGTAGGAAAGCGACTTCACCGCGATCGAATCGCAGGGCATTGGGAACCAAGCGGTTTTTCGCGCCACTCCGTAGCCCCGCTTCCGGGGTTGGAAATGAACGATCACAACCTGCGTCCCCGAATGTTTTATGGTTGGTGGGTCGCCTTGACGGCCGCCCTGGGCTTGTTTCTCAACACTGCCACGGTGGTGGTGTTTCCCTTCGGAATATTCGCGAGGGCCATCGGCCAGGAATTTCATTCTGGGCGCGCCAGGGTTTCGCTCGCATTTACATTTCACAACCTGATGGCGGCTATATGTATCCCGCTTGCAGGAAGGTTGGTAGACCGTTACGGCGCGCGAAGGGTGCTTCTTCCGTTCACATTCCTCCTGGCTCTGATTCTGATCGCCAGCAGCGTTATATCAAATGCGATTTGGGAACTGTACGTGTTTTACCTGCTCTTGGGCGTTGTCTCTGGCGGCGCCGGAGTCATGCCCTACACCGATGTCGTCTCGCAATGGTTTGACAGGCGGAGAGGGCTGGCGTTGAGCGTAATGTTGCTCGGGATGGGGTTGGGAGCCATTATCCTGCCTGCGGTGGCGCAGCAAATGGTCAGGGCTTTCGGCTGGCGTCTATCCTATAGCCTCTTCGGTCTCGCGATTTTGCTCATCCCTTTGCCCATCGTTGCCTTGTTCCTGAAAGAGAGACCCGAAAACTTGGGTCTCTTGCCGGATGGGCCGGCAGACGTTCATCCTGCGGCGGCCGCGCCCGGAACGGTGGGCCTGACCCTGCGCGAGGCTTTGCAAACGTCTGAATTCTGGACCATGATTTCCGCGCTCATTCTCGTAACCGCAAGCGTGCATGCGTGCTTCATTCATCTACCTGCGATACTGACCGACCGGGGAAGCACGGCTCAGACGGCGGCATTCGTAAGTTCCCTCCTCGGCCTTGGGCTGTTTTTGGGAAGAGTGGGCTGTGGTTATCTGCTTGACCATTTCTTTGCACCTCGAGTGGCTGCGCTTGTTTTCTCCGGTGTTGCGCTTGGAGTGGCCGTCATAACAACAGCTCATTCGCTGTGGCTTGCGTGCGTCGCGGCCCTGCTGGTTGGCCTGGGAATTGGCGCTGAGGTAGATATCATCGGCTACTTGACGACTCGCTATTTTGGATTGCGCTCCTTTGGCGAGATTTTTGGCTGGATATTTGCTGTCTTCAGCGTGTCGGGCGGCTTGGGAGCCTACTTGATGGGTGTCGGCTTCGATAAGACAGGATCCTATAAGGTGCCGCTCGCCGGGTTCTTCTGCGCTGCGCTCCTATCTACGCTATTGATGACTCGTTTGGGACCGTACCGCTATCGAGCTCGAATGCCGGATTCAGATAACGACGCGACCCCAGTAGTCGCTGTGGCTCCAACCAGAGGTGGACAATGACACCCGAGGCATCTTCCGCCGCGGCTCTCTCCCCATTGTTGTACGTGCGTGACGGTCTGATCGTGCATCAGGCGCTTTACGCCGCGGCGAAGCTAGGCGTGGCGGACCTCTTGAAGGATGGGCCGCAAGCAACAACGGAACTTGCAGCTCAATTGCAAGTTAATGAATCGGCATTACACCGAGTTTTGCGGGCGCTTGCGAGCCGAGGAATCTTCGAGGAGACCTCGCCACGCATCTTTGCCAATAACGCATCGTCCAGCTACCTCCGCACTGGAGTACCTGGCTCGGTCCGGTCGGTGGTGATTTTCTGGGGAACCGAGACCTATTACCGTCCCTTTGGGGAAATTCTCTACAGCATTCAAACTGGTCAAGCTGCTAGATCCAAGCTGCTCGGGATGGATGGCTGGGAGTATATGCAGCAGAATCCTGAAGTGGCGCGCATCTTTGATGACGCCATGACGGGTCTCTCCGCGCTGGCGGGTCCGGTTATTGCCAGCGCGTACGACTTCGGAAACTGGGACAGCATCATGGACGTTGGAGGGGGCAATGGGATCCTGCTCGCCTCCATCCTGCAGGCGCACCGACGCCTGCGTGGCGTTCTGGCGGATCTGCCGCACGTGCTTGACCGTGCAAGGGAGCACGCCTTCCTGGGTGGTGCACTTGAGGCGCGCAGCGCAATACAGCCCTGCGATTTCTTCCATGAGGTGCCGACCGGCTGCAGGGCATATGTCATGAAACACGTGATCCACGACTGGGACGATGAGCATGCCCACATCATCCTCGCCAACTGTCGCCGCGCGGTTCCGGCGGACGGAGCGCTCTTGCTGGTGGAATGGGCGCTACCCGAGGGGAATCTCCCATCCGCCGGCAAGCTTATGGATGTAGTGATGCTACTCATGACCGGAGGAAGGGAGCGCACAGTCGAAGAGTACCGCCAACTGTTAGCCCGCGCCGGTTTCCGTCTAAATCGAGTGGTCCCGAGCTCGACCGATTTGAACATCATTGAAGCGTTGCCGGACTGAGCGGGGTGCGCAGCTTTACATTAGAGATAAGGCATGTCGCTTTCGCAATCAATTTGTTTTTCGGTATGATTTTAGGCCGGCAAGCCCAGCTGCTAGTGGCAGAAATGGGCCCGAATCAATCAAGGCCTCTTTTCGGGGACGGACCCCAATCCGCGCTGGCAGTTCTCCGGGATCTCTCAATTCTTCTCCCGGTTGTAATAGTGATTGTTCCGTCCGTCCCGCAAAGGGCCCCCGCAAAGGGCCCCCAGCGCCGGAATGAAATTGTCAAGCGAGTCGCGGAATCGGATCGATGGCAAGATTTTATCCCTCAGAAGTAGAACGCGAGTGCCCTGCAAGCGGCATTCGTCGCGGCTGCTTCGCTCGTTGCTTCGTTGCTTCGGCGCATTTTTTCAGTAACCTGTGCGGCCGCTTTGCCGTGGACCGCGAGCGCGATGGCGGTGGCCAGTATCGCCAAAACTGCTAAGCGATCCTAGCGAAAGGGAACTTAAAAACCGCCACCGGATGCCATGCCGTGTCGCAGTTTCCGAGGAGACGAGGGTGCGGTAAAGGTTCGAAACATCCAGGTGCAAGAAGCCGGTCAATGAGCCTGGTTGGGCGGTGATGCTTGTTGGCTGGCGAGGATCAGCTGCGCCCGCTTTTTGGCTTCTAGAGAGGACGATGGCGATGCCGCCACGTCCCCCATGATTCGTGCTACTTCTGCTTTCGTTCCGGTGGCTGCAACCGCCTGGAAAGCGGCAGGCTGGACATCCGGGTCCGAATCAGACAGGAATTTTCTCGACGATCCCAACAACGCCTCCGACTGCACCCCGCTACCTCCAATCGCGTACAGCATATTCAGGCGTTGCTTGGCGTCGGGCGCATTATCCAATTTGGCTTTTACCAACATTTCATTGTCTTGCTTTCGCTCCCCTCCCGCTCTGAGAAGTCCGGCCGCAGCAACTTCCGAAGTTCGATAATTCGGGGAATCGAGATTCCTAACAAACACATCGCGTGCCGAGCTTGGGGGGCCAGCCGGGTTCATGGCGAGGACGAACAAAATGTCATTGCGCGTCGTATCGTCCGGGTCACCAGAAGCAGCTACCAGGTCCGGGAAGCAGGCCACATCCACCTTGCTGTGCTCCGGCGCCGCAAGAAGGATAGCGGTCAGCAGGGCTGCCGCCTGACGGCGAATGTAGGCGTCTGAGTCGTGCAGCGAACTGCAAAGTAACTGCGTGTCTTGTTCGATGATTGATATTTCCTGCTCGAACACCAGGGCCACGTGCTTCCGGGCCTCGCCGGCCACCTGAAGATCTTTGCTCTTCATATCGGCAAACGACTGAGCAAGAGGTGTCTGGCCGTAACATGGGAGCGCAGCAATGCAAGAAAGCGTAAGGCTCAACAGACTTCGACGGTTCGGCATATGGATATTCTCCAGTCTATTTTTCGTCTGTTATCCCCGACATAAAATGATGGGGGGACAGAAGGAGTAACCTCCTAACCCTAGCTACGGGGGTTACTCCGTCTGGTGCCTTCAATCTCATGCTCCCTTCAATGCCCGCAACAAAATTCTTTCTTTCGGCGAATCCTGTTGTGTTACTCACGCCTTTTTCTTCTACTTCAATGTCATTGCTTTGCTTCGTCGAGGTTGATACCTCATTCGGGCGATGAGCAATCAGAGACGCCGAGGCAAGCTCGATCGCCTACATTGCTCCCGATACCAGGCGCCCCTTCTCAATAGATAAGAACCGTTTTGGCCGGCGCCGCTGAACTCTCCGGGAAATGGGGAACCGGCTGTTTATGTCCCAAAACACCCAAAAACACCGAATTTTATCGAATTTTACAAAAAGGAGAGCCGCGAAGCCTCAGGGGACGATGACGGCTGATCCACGCTCGGTTTCTTCTTTGACCGCGAGCAAGGCTTTGTTTGCGTCATCGAGCGAGAACGTAGCGACCTGGGGATGAATTTTGAGCTGCTGAGCGACGGCGAGAAAATCGCGCGCATCCTGGCGCGTCATGTTCGCCACACTGCGAATCTGCCGTTCGCCCCAAAGCAATTTGTCGTAGTCAAAGGCAGGCATCTGGTCCAGGTGAATCGCGTTGATTGCGACCACTCCACCTTTGCGCAACGCCGACAGGGCATGGACGACGACCTTTCCACTGGGTGCGAAGGTGATCGCGCGATCGAGCCTGGCCGGCGGCATTTCGTCTTCTTTGCCCACCCAGGTAGCCCCGAGAGCAGCCGCCATCTGCCGGTGGTTCTCGCCCCTGGTAGAGACATAAACCTCGCACTTCCAGGATTGGAGCACGGTGATGGCTAAACTCGCCGAGCTGCCAAACCCGAACAGCCCCACCCGCTCACCCGGAGCCACCCCCGCAACCCGCAAGCTGCGAAAGCCGATGATTCCGGCGCAAAGCAAGGGAGCGACGTGGACGTTATCGAGACCTTCGGGCAAGGGGAAGGCGAAGTCCGCGCGAGCCAAGGCGTATTCTGCGTAGCCGCCATTCACCGTGTACCCGGTAAAGGTGGGGTGGTCGCAAAGATTCTCCATGTCATGCCGGCAGTACCAGCAATCCCCATCGATGCCACCGATCCAGGAGACTCCGGCACGGCTTCCCAGCGGCAGCTCGGCTGTCGCTCCGGCGGCAACCTCGCCCACGATCTGGTGGCCAGGAATCAGCTGCGATCGCACCGGCGGCAGATCTCCTTCGGCAATATGAAGGTCAGTGCGGCAAACTCCGCAGGCCAGCACTCGCAACAGCACGTGGCCCGGCTGCAGTTCCGGACGGCCCACCTCCTTGATCTCGAGCAGCGGCGTGCCGCCGGGCACAAGAACGGCAGCCTTCATTTTTTGGCCAGCTCCTCACTTAGCCTGTGGGCATTGAGGGAATGCTCATGAGCCTGCCTGCTCAACTCATGAGCAGAAAGATGGTCCCCTTTGCCGTGGGCGGCGGCTGCGGCGGTATGTGCATGGGCTGCAAGGTTGTGGAATTCTACGACTCGTTCGTGAGAACTGGGGGACATTTGCTTTCTCCTGCATGCTTGGATGTTCCGGCGGCGAACTCAGGATGAATTTTGATTGCAACAATTGACGAAGGAGAAGAGCTGGATAGAAGATAAGCCGGGGGTGCGCCGTGAATACAATCAATCCCAGGGCCGGGCAACTGGCCAACGCTTCTGAGCTGGTGGACGTACCGAAGCTAATTACCGCCTACTTTGAGCTTCGGCCTGATCCCCATGTTCCCGAACAACGAGTCGCGTTTGGCACTTCAGGGCATCGCGGATCATCCTTCGATCGTGCGTTCAACGAATGGCACATCCTGGCCATCACGCAAGCCATCTGTCTCTATCGCCAACAGGAAAAGATTGACGGACCGCTCTTTCTGGGCATCGATACGCATGCCCTTTCCACGCCGGCGCAGGCCAGTGCCATGGAAGTGCTGGCAGCCAACAGGGTAGACGTCATGCTGCCGGAGAGAACGGACTACACACCCACGCCGGCGATCTCGCATGCCATCCTCACTTACAACCACGGCCGCAAGAACGGCCTGGCCGATGGCATTGTGGTCACGCCGTCACATAACCCGCCTGAGTCTGGAGGATTCAAGTACAACCCTCCCAACGGCGGTCCCGCGTCCAGTGAGACCACCGCCTGGATCCAGGCCAAGGCGAATGAGTTCCTCAGCACCCAACTCGCCGGCGTGCAACGCATTTCGCTCGACAAAGCCCTGGCCGCCTCGACCACGCACCGCCACGATTATCTAACTGCTTACGTTAAGGATCTGGCCAATATCATTGATATGCAAGCGATTCGCGCTTCCGGAATCAAGTTCGGCGTGAACCCCCTGGGAGGGGCCGGGGTGCATTACTGGGCACCGATCGCAGAACACTATGGACTGAACATGACGCTGGTCAACGACCAGGTGGATCCCACGTTCCGCTTTATGACCCTGGACTGGGATGGCAAAATCCGCATGGACCCGTCTTCGAAGTACGCCATGCGGTCGCTGATCGATTTGAAGGATAAGTTCGATGTGGCCATGGCCTGCGACACCGACCATGACCGGCATGGCATCGTGACCAGGAGCAAAGGATTGCTGCCTGCGAATCATTACCTGGCCGTTTCCATCAGCTATCTGTTCGGGCATCGTCCGCACTGGGGCAAGCAGGTTGCCGTTGGGAAAACGGTGGTCAGCAGCAGTATGATCGATCGCGTTACCGCCGGGTTGGGCAGAGAACTCTACGAAGTGCCTGTGGGATTCAAGTTTTTCGTCGATGGTCTGATTGCCGGCAAACTTGGGTTTGTGGGCGAAGAAAGTGCTGGCTCATCGTTTCTGCGCCGGGACGCTACGGTGTGGACCACCGACAAGGACGGCATGATCGCCGCCCTGCTGGCGGCGGAGATGACTGCGACCACGAAGAAGGATCCGGGTGAACTCTACCAGGACCTCACGCAGCAGTACGGCGACCCGTTCTACGACCGGACCGACGCCAAGGCCAACACGCAGCAGAAGGCAATCCTTGCAAAGTTGAGCAAGGACAGCATTCAGAGCTCGATGTTGGCCGGGGAAAAGATCCAGACGATCCTCACCCATGCACCCGGGGACGGTCAGCCGATCGGTGGTGTCAAAGTGATGGCCGAGAATGGCTGGTTCGCGGCTCGTCCCTCGGGGACCGAAGAGATCTACAAGATCTACGCCGAAAGCTTTCGCAGCCAGGAGCATTTGGAGCAGATCGAAGCTGAAGCCGAAACCATCGTGGGGCAGGCGCTGAACGCTGCGGTAGGGGCTGTCTAGAGGTAAATAGAGCTGCAAAAAAGCAAAAACCAGGGGCTAAAGCCCAGATCTCTGTTGGGTCTCAACGGCCCGACTAAAGTCGTGCCCTGATACAAAGCCAAGTTGCCTCCGCAACAAAGCAGTCCCGCAGGGACGAAACAGCCTATAGCCCGGCACGGGAGTGCCGGGTAGGATAAGGCCCATGAGTCGAGTCCCGTAGGGACGGCATAATGAATAGCCCGGCACGGGAGTGCCGGGAAAGGACCACGCCGAATGCGAGGAGTCCCGTAGGGACGCCACAACGCTTTGATCATGAACAGACGAAAATTCATTACGTCTACTAGCGCCGCGGGACTCTTGGCCGCAAAAGGTTTTGCTTCACCCTCGCCAGTCCCTGCAAAACGCGCCCTGATGAAGGTCGGGGACCAGACGGCCCCCACCAATGAGACCCATCTGAAATACCTGGCGCGTTACCGGGTGCAGAATATCTGCGGCTACCCCGAAATTTCAGGCGACCGCACCTACGCAACCGTCGAAGAACTAAACCGCATGGTCGACCTTGCGCAAACCTGCGGCATCAGCATCGACTGCACCGCTCCACCCTTTCTGGAATCCAGCTTCATTGACAAAGAAAAGCATCCGGCAATCATGCTGGCGCAGAGTCCGGAACGTGACCGCGATATCGAAGCCATACAGACCCTGATCAAAAATTGCGCCCAGGCAGGCATCCCCTCCATTAAGTACAACATGAGCATCCTGGGCGTAGTTCGCTCCGGACGAACACCAGGGCGCGGCGACGCCACGTACAGCACCTGGAAGCTCGCGGACGCCCATCCGGAAACGCCTCTGACCCGGGCCGGACACGTGGACGCCGATATGTATTGGGAGCGGATTACCTACTTCCTCGACCGGGTCATTCCGGCGGCTAACGAATACAAAATCCGCATGGCCTGCCACCCTCACGACCCAGGTATGCCGCCCGAAGGCTACCAGGGAGTCAACACGGTTTTGGGCACGGTCGACGGCTTGAAGAAGTTCATCACCATCCAGGAGAGCGCCTACCACGGACTAAATTTCTGCCAGGGCACAATCTCTGAGATGCTGCAGAATCCAGGGGTAGAGATTTACGACGTCATTCGCTACTTCGGTTCGCGCAACAAGATATTCAACGTACATTTCCGCAACATCCGCGGCCATCGTGACAATTTTATGGAGGTTTATCCCGATGAGGGGGACGTGAACTTCGTAAAAGCCATCCAGGTCTACAAAGAGGTCGGTTATCCGTATATGCTGATGCCGGATCATGTTCCCTTGGCAGCCAATGACCCGAATGGCCTGCAGTCATTTGCTTATTGCTACGGTTACATCCGGGCTCTGATCCAAGCAGTCGACTCCATGGGTTGAGAGGGACACCGGCCATTGAAGGACGCCTTCTTCACCACCAGCGATGGCGTCAAACTCCACTACCTGGTAGGGGGCGCCGGTCAAATCGTTCTCTTCATCCCCGGCTGGACCATGCCGGCAGAAATCTGGCAGCCGCAGATCAAATACTTCAGCCCAGATTACTGCGTGGTCGCATTGGATCCCCGTTCGCAAGGTTCCTCCGGTAAACCTGAGGAGGGGAATTACCCCGCAAGGCGCGCACAAGACTACAAGGAGCTAATCGATCATCTAGGATCGCCAGTGGTTCTGGTTGCCTGGTCGATTGCCGTGTACGAGGCGTTGACCTATGTGGAGATGTTCGGAACCTACCATTGGAAGGGGCTTGTTTTGGTGGATGTTATGCTGCACGACCCATCCATCCCCGAAGATCGTGCGCGCCGCTACGAGTTCTTGCACGCTTTGCAGGCTGACCGCAAACAGTTTGCGGCCACGTTTGTCCGCAGTATGTATCGCCAGCCACAGCCGGAGCAGTATCTCGAGAGCATAACCGCAGCTACGTTGCATACGCCAACCAACTCGGCGGTCGCCCTGCTGGCTGAGCTAGCAGTGAAGAACGACATTCGTCCTGCGCTCGAAAAAATCAAAATTCCCGTTCTCGCGATCATGACACCGCGCAACCGCCTCGCTGCCGAACTCGTCACCGCGATGGTGCCTGGTTCCCAGGGAGAAGTATTTGAGAATGCCGGCCATTGCCTGTTCGTCGATGAGGCAGACAGATTTAACATCCTGCTGGAGGCTTTTCTGAGGAAAGTAACTCGATGAAGATGATGCAACCCGTTGAGATGGCGAAAACGATTGGGGAAGGTTTGCTGTCCTTTCCCGTCACTCATTTCTCTGATGACTTCCAATGGCAGGCAAAGGCGTACCAGGAGCATATCGCCTGGCTACTATCCTATAAGCCCGCGGGACTTTTCGCTGCAGGCGGAACGGGCGAGTTCTTTTCTCTTACGCTGAACGAATTCAGCGCGGTGGTGCAAGCTGCGGTTGCGCAGACAGGTGGACAGGTACCCGTCCTGGCAGGTTGCGGCTATGGCACCGCGATGGCCAGAGAGTTTGCCCAGGCCGCCGAAGCAGCGGGGGCTGATGGAATCCTTCTGTTGCCGCCCTACCTGGTGAATGCAGAGCAGGCGGGTTTAGTGGCGCACGTCGAGGCGGTTTGCGCCTCGACCAGACTCGGCGTCATCATGTACAACCGCGACAATGCTGTTCTTGATGAAGTATCTCTGGAACGCTTGTGCCAAAAGTGCCCGAACTTTGTGGGTTTTAAAGACGGGGTAGGGGACATTGAGCGCATGACCCGCATCTACGCCAGGATGGGAGATCGCCTCACGTATATTGGCGGTTTGCCTACCGCTGAAACCTTTGCGCTTCCTTATCTCGAGATGGGTGTCACCACCTACTCGTCTGCCATCTTCAATTTTCTGCCCAATTTCGCGCTCGACTTCTACGCCGCGGTGCGCAAGCGGGATCATGCCGCCGTGTTCGCCCGTTTGCGGGAGTTTGTTTTGCCATATATCGAAATTCGAAACCGCCGCAAGGGGTACGCCGTGTCGATTGTGAAAGCAGGGATGAAGGCCATTGGGCGACCCGCGGGACCTGTGCGGCCGCCTCTAACTGACCTGACTTCAGCTGAACTCGAGGAGCTGAGCCGGCTCATCGCGGGACGGTCTTGACCGGCAAAACCCACGTCCGCTATCTGATCATCACCATTCTCTTCGCCGTTAGCTGCTTCAGCTATGGAGACCGGGTCGCGCTTTCGATCGCGGGAACGGCGATGGCGAAAGACATCCTTCTCGACCCGGTGAAGATGGGCTATCTGTTTTCCGGCTTCAGTTGGGCCTATGTGTTGGGACAATTACCGTCTGGTGCGTTGCTGGACCGTTTTGGATCGAAGGTGGTGTACGGCATCGGGATTGTTTTATGTTCGATTTGTGCGCTGCTTACGGGATTTGCCACTGCGTTTGCGACGATATTTGTTCTACGGCTGATTGCGGGATTTGCCCAGGCGCCGGTTTTTCCCGGGAATGGGCGCATCGTTGCCTCATGGTTCCCCGCCAACGAGCGCGGGCGTGCCTCGGCAATCTTTAACTCCTCGCAATACTTTGCCCTGATGATCTTCGGTCCCATCCTGGGTTGGATCGCCCACTCGGCTGGTTGGAGAAGTTGCTTCTGGTTCATGGGCGGCCTTGGTTTTGTGTTGGCGGCGATCTGGGTGAAGAATATCTATGACGTCCAGGGCCATCCACGCATCGGGGCTGCGGAGGTGGCCTACATTGAGCAGGGCGGCGGCCTGGTTCATGTGAAGGCCAGTGTACTCACCTGGGGTGCGGTCAAGCAGTTGTTGAGCCATCGTATGTTGGTTGGTATCTACCTGGGTCAGTACTGCATCACCACGTTAACCTGGTTTTTTCTTACCTGGTTTCCAGTTTATCTGGCCCAGGCACGGCATCTGTCGATTATGAAAGTAGGCTTTGCGGCGGCCTTGCCTGCTCTTTGCGGCGGAACGGGGGGAATTCTCGGCGGAGTGGTCTCAGACAGGCTGCTGCGCGCTGGGTATTCGCTCAGCTTCTCCCGTAAAGCGCCGATCATGGCCGTCATGCTGCTTTCAGTAACGATGATTGGATGCAATTACGCACCAGCGCAGGCGGTGATGCTGCTCCTGATGTCGCTGTCGTTTTTTGGCAAAGGATTTGGTTCTTTGGGATGGACGGTGATTTCCGACACGTCGCCGAAGGGCATGGTTGGACTCAACGGGGCACTCTTCAACCTGATCGGTAATCTGGCCGGAATCACGACGCCGATTATCATCGGCTACCTGGTCAAGAAGACTGGATCCTTTGATGATGTGTTGATTTTCGTGGGCGCAACCGCCTTGTGCGCCATTCTGAGCTATGGTCCAATCGTTGGCCAGATTAAACGGCTGGACATTACAGTTCCCGAAGGCGTTCGCACCTAGAGAGGCTCCAACCCTCACACAACGCGTGGGTGGCCCAGGTCTCGCTTTTGAGACCTGGGTGTTTCGGCGCTAAAACTTGTTCCACAGGTACTGGTTGTAGACGTCGTGGTGGTATTGCACCTCGGGCGCCTTTACGAAGGTTCCGAGGAGACGAGGGCAGCGGTCTGCGGAAGCTCTCTTCAAATCCGCATAGCGCTCTTTCACGTCTGCTCCCAGCAAGGTGTCAGTCCACTTCGCAGCCTGAAAATTGTCAAGTGCGGTATAGACGTTGTCGGGCAGGAAACGCTTGGCCTTGCGAAGATTATCGATGTTCGCTGTTTCCCCCTCGATGCCCGTCTTGAATACTGAATAGAGCACCAGGTAAGGGTTTGCGTCAGGACTGACGGAGCGCACTTCCACCCGCATGCTCTTCTCGTTGCCAATCGGAATGCGCACCATAGAACCCCGATCGGTGGCCGACGCGATGATCTGATTGGGAGCTTCGAAGTGAGGGTCAAGACGGCGATACGCATTCACACTCGCATTCAGCAACAAGCAAACATCATTGCCATGGGTCAGAATACGGTCAATAAACTCCCAACCCAGTTTGCTCAGCTTCTCTTCGCCCTGGGCATCCCAGAAAAGATTCTTGCCCTTCTCGCTGATAGAGACATTGGTGTGCATCCCACTGCCATTCACGCCGACTACCGGCTTAGGTAAGAAGGAAGCCGTCAAGCCCATCTTGGTTGCCACTTCCCGGCAGATGAGCTTGTAAAGCTGGATCTGGTCAGCGGCCGTCACCACGTCACTGTAACTGTAGTTAATCTCGAACTGAGAAGGCGCAACCTCGGGATGGTCCTTTTCGTTCTCAAACCCCATGGCCCGCTGGACTTCGGCGCTGGTATCGATGAACGTGCGCAACGGGTCACCGGGAAGGGAGTGATAGTAGCCGCCGGTGTTCACATACTCGAATGCGTGCGTCTCGTGATAATGACGTTCCGCATCGGTACCCTTGAAGAGGAACCCTTCAATTTCGTTGGCGGCATTCAGGGTGTAACCCTTCTGGTCGTAAAGTCCATTGGCATAATTCTTCAGCACCCCACGGATGTCGGCGGGATAGGCCTTGCCGTCCTTCGCGATTACCTCGCCAAATACCAGCACTTTGCCGGCGCCGAAATAGTCCGATGGCACCCAATAGAAAGAACCCCAATCGATTCCCAGCCGAAGGTCGCTCTCTCGCTGGGCGGTAAAGCCGCGAATCGAACTGCCATCGAAGGTGAGATTGTCGTCGCTCTTGATGATGAACTTCTTGTCGTAGTCCAGCATGTGCAGCCGGCCTTCGAGGTCGCTGAACAGCACAGTAACCGCCTTGATGTGCTTTTCGTCGGCGAGATATTTCAGCCGCTCCTCGCGGATGGTCTCTGCCGGAACCCGGCGTCTCCGCTGGTCCTTCGCCGCGAGATTGCGCTCTTCGAGTTCGGAGTACGGCATTTCAATGAAATTGCGAAGTGGGTCCGACATGGTTCTCCTTAGGGAATCGTGTTCCCGGAAAATTTTTGTACTCGAAACGGCTTAAAGAAAACATCAAGATAACTTGCTTACCCTCGCCAGAACGCGATGATGATGCCGCCGGTTGCGATGAGCGTCCCACCCACGAAAATGGGTGGGGTGGGAGCCTGGTTGAACCGGACCTTGGCCAGCACCTGGGCCACCAGGAAGAACAGCACCACATAGATTCCCAGCAGTTTGCCAAAATTCCAATGGGGAATGTTGACCGTGAATCCGTAAAGTGCGAGCACCAGCGCGCCCGAGACGAAAAAAAGTCCACGGGCAACACCCGCAGAGCGGTAGAGCCCACTCTGAAACAGGGAATCGCCGAAAGCTTCCAGCAACGCGGCAAGCGCCAGCAAAGCGATAGTTCTAAGTGGCGAAGTCATATCCTTCTTCGTCATGCTGCGACAAGTCCAGCCCCGTGCGTTCGTCCTCTTCGCTCACGCGAAGCCCGATCACCTTATCCACAACAAAAAGAATAATCAGCGTCCCTACGATCGACAGACACCAGGCAATGGCCACGCCAATTGCCTGGTTGAGGATCTGCCCCCGATTGCCTTCGAGTAGCCCTGTCGCCTTGCCGGGCCCGAAAATCGGATTGATCGCGCTCGTGGCAAAAATCCCCGTCAGCAAAGCCCCGAGGGTCCCGCCCGCGCCATGAACCCCGAATGCATCCAGCGAATCGTCGTACCCGAAGACCGCCTTAACTTTCACCACCATCAGGTAGCAGAATATGCCGGCGAACAGACCGATCCACAAAGCGGACATGGGGGTCACAAAGCCGGAAGCCGGCGTAATCGCCACTAGCCCCGCCACCGCTCCCGAAATCGCTCCCAGTGCCGTGCATCGTCCATTCTTCAGCCACTCAGCCGCGCTCCAGCCAATCGCCGCCGCCGCCGCTCCAAAATGAGTCGCCACAAAGGCCGAGGTCGCCAGGCCGCTCGCGCTCAAAGCCGAACCGGCGTTGAACCCAAACCATCCCACCCACAACAGGCAAGCCCCCACGAAGCTAAAGACCACAGAATGGGGGGCCATGGACTCCTGCGGGTATCCCACACGCTTGCCCAGGTATAACGCGGTGATCAGCGCAGACACACCCGATGTCACATGCACCACAGTGCCTCCGGCAAAATCCAGGCATGGAAAGCGTCCGCCCAGCGATGCGTTCAACAACCCGCCCTTGCCCCACACCATGTGCGCCATCGGACTGTAGACAAGAATTGCCCAAAGCACCATGAATACCAGCATGGCGGAAAACTTCATTCGCTCGGCGAAGGCGCCGGTGATCAGGGCCGGGGTAATGATCGCGAACATCAATTGGAAGATCATGAATGTCTGCAGCGGGATCGTAGCTGCGTATTTTGGATCGGGCTCGAGCCCGACCCCACGCAAGAAGACATTGTGCAGGCCGCCGATGAACGCGCTTCCCTCGCCGAACGCGAGTGAGTAAGTCACCAGGCCCCACAAGACGGTGATCACCGCCATCATGGCAAACGTCTGCATCATGGTCCCCAGAACGTTCTTTCTGCGCACGAGGCCGCCATAAAACAACGTCAGCCCGGGTCCGCTCATCATCAGGACCAGCGCCGAACTGGCCAGCATCCACGCGTTGTCGCCTGCAGACTGGGCCGCGGCAACCGCCGTTGCCTGAGCCGCAGAGCTCTTTTCGAGGGCCGCCAGGCGGTCTACCGTTGCTGCATCCGCCTGGCCCGAAGGCTGCGCCGTGGCCACTCCGGCCGTCAAACACGCCCCCAGCAACACGACCACACGAACCAGAAAGGCAATCCTTCCGAACCGTCTCATTAAATCCGTTATCCTCCGTTGGGTCCAGAAATCCATTTTCAGAAACAGTCCTGCTCTAGTGTCTGTTCGCTTACTTTACACAAGATCCCGCCCTAACCTGAAGTTCTTTGCGTCTCGCCCCGAATGCTCCTCAGGTGAGGGTGACGGCAGTCGAGCCCGAGATCTCCGATGGGCGACATGGGCCACTGGTAGATGTCTAGTGAAACATGGACCCCGGCAAAGCCAAAGGAAATTATTGCTTCACCAGCTGTAGCCGAAAGATAGAAACAACCCGCACGAAAACCCGGCCCACAACCACCCTTTGAGGCTGGCCCTAGAAATGGTAGATAACATCTCCGGCCAGGGTGAGCTGGGTCGTCTTGGTGGGAGCGCCACTCACACCATTCACTGAGGGCGAGTCATATGCCGGCACATCATAGGAATGTTCAAAGCGCAATTCCGGGCGGAAGGTCACCGTACTTCCCAGCCAGAAATTAAACCCCACCAAGTGCTCCGAATAGCGAGTCTTATTGCCGGTCCGCTGACCCTTGAGGTCATCGAAGTATTCATTACGAATGCTAAACGAGCTGTGATGATGGTTGAACTCATGCTCAATGTAGTTCACGATCGCGTAATCCGGCGCGAAACAATGGG
>CAZSUK010000410.1:0-4370 GCA_964609355.1 uncultured Acidobacteriaceae bacterium
GACTACTCCAAGGCGCGTCCACAGAGCGAACGCCTGAACCAACCTGTGGTCCAGACTGCGCTCGCCGTTGCGAACTTTTTCCGCAAAAGCGGGTCGCCTGAAATCCTGCCCGCCGATCTGGGTTCGACCGACGCCAATAACGCCGTTGGCATGGGAATCCCAGCCGTGGCCGTGGGCGCCGTCATAGACCATCAGCCGCACCGGCTGGAAGAATTTGCCGATGCGAGCACCATGGTGCCCGGCATCAAATCGCTGGTTGCACTTGCCGTCTCTCTCACGACACACTAACAGGCAATTCTCGCCAAGTTGATCGGCTGTCTAACGCGGGCGAACGGAATCGTATTGCTTAGCTTTTGGTCATCGAAGGGACAGACGAAGTAACCACCGCCCCGAACAGACTCAGCGTGGCGCGACGGATGGTGGCTGCTTCGTCCCCGAAACTGCCCCGAGTCGCCCTCCGCAACGTAACGTCACACATAAGGGAGTTCAAAGACCCCACGGTCAGCTGGAGCGTAAATACAGTGTGTCTTGCAGCTGGAATGCTTGTTCTTAGCCATGAACGCATTGATATTTTTTACTATGTCGTTGTGACCGGTCTTCAACCTTGGGAAGTCCTTCTCGAGTGCCACAACGCATTCTTCTACCATTTCAATCGCTTCCTCAAGGGGTTTCTGGGCCTTCACGAGGTGGTGCTTGAGCGTGTAAATCTCGGCTATGATATCTACCACGGCTCCGCAGACATCGTTCTCATCAAAACGCTCTTCGTATTTTTTAATCCGCTCACCTAACTTTCCCGAGAGCTCGCCGGCTTCCCAAAGGTGTATCGCAGCTTTCTGGAGATTTTCTTGCCCTTCCTTCGCACCCCCTGTCCCGACCGCCCCTTTGAGAGGACCGCCAGGTATTGCGGCTGCTTGGGCCCCTGCTTCGGCTGATGCGTCGATGCCCGTGTCGATTATTGTCTCAACAGCTTGCGAAGCATACCCAAGCACAACTTCTGATGGCTTTCCAAAGTCTGGAACCCCGACAGCTCCGGCAGCCAGGCCCACGCTCATGACTTGCCCGACTCCAAACGCCGCCTTTTCGCTCTTCGTCTTTTTGTCCCAAGCATTGGTCACCTTGTGCTTAATCTTGATGAGGACGCTCCGGTTGAAATAACTAGCCCTGGTATCAAAATACAGGCTTTTGGTGTCGTCGCTGATTTCAGGGCTGGCGAATGAAATCGAGGCCGCTACGACTGTGGGATCCATAGCCAAGATTCTCTCTGCTTTTATAAGTTTCTTTTCCCTCCTATCCGGATTGTCCCAAAGGTGCTCTTCATGAATGGGACTAGCCCCCTTTGCTTCTCCTTTCGGCACGCTCTCCCAGTAGCATGGGTAAGAAAGGCAAGCGCCTCCCAGATCCTCTTCGTGCAGCTTCATAGCGTTCACGATTATCTGGCTTAACTGATCCTCTTTTGCCTTGCGAGCACTCACCCCGCGCCACTCATCCCTGTACGACTTGTAGAAATTGAACATAGCTCGTGACAAATAGCAGGCGGGATGAATATAGAGCCAGGCCTTGTCGAGGTGGCGCTTCGCCTGCCACAGCAAAGTCAGCTGCTCTGCGGCTTGGTCGCAACTCTCCACCGGGTGCTGTACCTTCCTTTGGAGTTCATCCAGTTTTTCCCATCCCTTTCGATAGTGCTGGCAAGCACGCCGAATGGTCGAGTGGGCCCGTGATGATAGCCTCTTCGCTTCCCCTTCCGTGTCAAAGTCCACCGAAGTGTAATTCTCGATAAATTCCCGTGTCCTCGTGGCGCCCTTGTATTGGTTCCCGTAGAGTGCCATGAAAGCGGAGTCGCCCATTTTTCCCACCGCATACTGCCCGGCTGCGAGGGCGGCAATGATGGGAAGGGCCGCCCCGTGAGTGACCACCCCCACGACCACACCGAGAGTGGTCACGCCTGCGGCGAGCGCCATCCTCGAGAGATTCTTCTTGCCATCTTTGTACTTCCAGGACCTCTTAATCGCACGTATCGGCGCAAATGCGGCGCGGTGGCTCTGCATAAAGGACAGGGCCTCGTTCTTCATCACCCTGATTTCTTCTTCGAATTTCGGTTTGGGCATAACGGCACCTCCGATGGCCAAACTCAGGTTTTTTGGGGGGCCTTGACTGCACGAAACTACACCGATCGGGCGGTGGTGGTCAACGACGTTCTGTCGCGCAGGTTCTTTTCCCCGGGCCGCAATCCGGGGGGAAGGGACATCCATGATATGTAAAAGTCAACGGGTTTTTGTGGATTGGCGGAGCTGCTCCTTTCACTGGGGAGATAAAGGGATAGCATACCCATTGCAGCAATCCTGGGGATAGGTATGCTGCCCCCTTATCTGCCGGAACTGGATTGTTCCAAATCTCACGAGGGATTAGGTATCCTTGTCGCTGTATCGGGCATGCCCCGGGGCTGTTCAATCTCTCGATAGATGGAATAAGGAGATCCGATGAAGAATCGCATGGTGTACCTTCCTTTGTTTTGCCTGCTTGCAGCCTCCTGTTTGTTCTCTACGTCCGCCCGGGCGCAGAACGGGGGCGGTTGGCAGGTGGTGAAGGCGGATTGGGGCGCGGGCAACCGATGGATGGACGTCACGAATCAGGTCCGCAGGCTGCTGAACAGCAACCGTCCGGTCATGGTGAACAACGACAACATGGGCGGCGATCCCGCTTATGGCGCAGTCAAGATTCTGCGCATTCGGGCCACCAATTCTCGCGGCCAATCGCAGCAATTCACCTACAACGAAGGATCCACGATTAATGCCAGCCAGTTCTACAACAATGGCCGGCCAGGGGGTCCTGGATATCCAGGAAATCCCGGATATCCACCACCGAATCCCGGTTATCCCGGCGGCGGTAACGGCTCTCTGCAAATCACGCGCGCATACTATGGCCTAAACAATCGGACCAACGACGTAACCCAACTCCTTCGTGGCATGGTGCGAAACGGAACACTCGCCGTGCAGGTGAACAACAACAACATGGGCGGCGATCCCGCTAAGGGCGGTGACAAAGTGCTTACCGTCATCTATCGCTTTCAGGGACGAGAGCAAACCTCCACCGTTAAAGAGGGAAATGTGCTCAGAATTCCGTGAGGGTTTGGAGCAACTACAGGTCTCCGGGCTGCGGAAAGGCGGCGCAACGCTTCGTCTGCAGCGAGCTTCTTCAGATCCAGCGGTAAGGCGCCGACCAATAGCTCGTAAAGCACAACGCCCAGCGAGTACACATCGCTGCGGGTGTCGATGTCTTCGCCGCTGGAGCCAGCCTGCTCCGGGCTCATGTAGTCGATGGTCCCGATCGGCGCACCGAACTGGGTGAACATGGTCGCCGCATCCACTGGTTGGGAGGTGCTTTCGCGACACCGAAGTCGATGATGCGTGGGGCGGGCCGGCCGTCCACTTCGGTGACCAGAATGTTGGAAGGTTTCAGGTCGCGATGGATGATGGCCTTCTGGTGTGCATGCTGCACCCCTTCACAGACCTGGATGAAAAGCTCCATACGCTGCCGCATCGTGAGGCGATGGCGATCGCAGTACTGGCTGATGGGCAGCCCGTCGAAATACTCCATGACAAAGTAGGGCCTGCCTTCCGGAGTGGAGCCGGCATCGAAAGCCTTGGCGATCGCGGGGCGGTCCATGAGGGCGAGATCCGGGTGACAGGGAGATAAGGGGACAGGTCCCCTTATCTCTCTAATACTTTGGTATGGATCGATACGTTCGTCCAATGGACTCGTCGTCGCTCTTCTGCCAACCTTGCCTTGAACAGTCACCCGCTGAGTAATCGAAAGGAGTACCAAATGGACGGCAAAACTGGACTGAAAGAGACCACGCGCGTGACCGCGCCTGTCGCGTCGAACACGCTCGGTGTGAACGTTTTTACCGCCCCGGGAAAGGCTATGGTCGGCGAGCGGCCAAAGCCCTTCGGCGAAGCGCTCGGCTTTGACCCGATCACGTCGACTTTGATCTTCGGCGAGTACGACGCGGTGCTGGTAGACGCAATGACGACGGTGGCTGAGGCCGAGGCTCTAGCGGATTGGGTTGCGCTCCACAACCGCAACCTGGAGACCATCTATATAACGCACGCCCATTTCGACCACTTCTACGGTCTGAGCATTCTGCTCGACCGTTTCCCCGGCGCTCGGGCGATAGCAACGCCCAAGACGCTGAACGCCATGCAGATGTCTTTCACTCCCCCAGTGGAGCGGTTAGCCCGCCGCTTGTTTCCTGGGCAAGTGGCCACTAATTTGGTTGCACCTCAGCCCTATGAGCACGACACGTTCACTCTCGAGGGCCAGGAATTGCGCATCATCGAGCAGGGCCACACCGATAGTCCCGATACGACGTC
>CAZSUK010000411.1:0-2851 GCA_964609355.1 uncultured Acidobacteriaceae bacterium
AGCACTCTTCCCTGCTTCTGGACCAGTTCCAGGATGTGCTGTCTACGTTCGTCGATCAGCATCTCGTATTTGTCGTTGCTGGCCGTGGATGCGGCCTTCGTTTTCTTCCGCATGTCAATCAGGTGGGATGATAACCCAAACCCCCTCGATCGCAATAGCTGATTTCCGGTAGCAAGTTAAGTTTGGAATGTTGAGTGAGTGGACCAGCTTCTATTTCTACCGCTGCCATTCGTATCGCATCATGTTATTTTCTTCCGCAATGAATGATAATCATTCGCAACCTGGGCACGGCCAATCCGCCGTTGGGGAGATGACTCTTGAAAAGAATCTCGCTTCTATTGATCGCAGTGCTGGCACTCGTAGCATGCAACAATCCGCAAACATCGAACCCGCCCCAACCAGTTTCCTCCGCGCCAGGCCCGGTCACCGGTCCGTTCTCCGCAGAAGAGCTACGTAAGTTTCAAGAGCTGGATCCCGTTGACACCCACGTTCACATCTACCAGACCAATCCGGCATTTCTCGCCCTGCTACAAAGGCTGAACCTTCACGTTCTGAATATCATCGTTGCCCATACGCCCGATCAGCCTGCATTAGCCCAGGAGCGTCAGCAAGCCTGGAGTTTTGTCCGCGCAAGCAACGGCCAGGCAACCCTGTGTACAACCTTCGATCCCTTCACCTATCGAAATCCCGGTTTTTCCCGGGCCACCATAGCCCAGATAGATCGCGATTTCTCCCAGGGAGCCGTCGCCGTGAAGATCTGGAAGAACATCGGCGAGCAGGTCAAAGATGCAAGAGGCAATTACACCATGCCCGATGATCCAGCATTCGAGCCAATCTACAAAGACATCGCTGCCCATAACAAAACATTGATTGCCCACGTCGCCGATCCGGACACAATATGGGAGCCGCCCACTCCCGCATCGCCTGACTACTCCTATTACATGGCACATCCCGAGTGGTACATGTACAACAAACCGAATGCTCCGTCCAAGCAGGCAATTCTCCGCGCTCGCGATCACCTGTTAAGGCTGAATCCCAACCTTCGGGTGGTAGGCGCTCATCTCGGCAGCATGGAAGCCGATTTTCACCAACTCGGTCAGCATCTTGACGACTATCCCAATTTCGCCGTCGACCTCGCCGCCCGCATGCCCTACCTGGTAATGCAACCTCGGGCGGATATCATCGCTTTCATCGAGAAGTACCAGGACCGCTTGCTTTACGCGACCGACAATGAACTCAACGCCGACGCCGAAGTGTCGGACGCTACCCGAAGTTGGGAGAGTACTTATGCATTCGACTGGCGATTCTTCTCCACAAGCGACACGCTCGAGTATAAGGATCGCAAGCTTCAGGGGCTCAGTCTGCCGGCCCCCATTCTACGCAAGCTGTATCACGATAATGCTGTTCGTTGGATCCCCGGTATTTTGCAAAATCCCCATTGAGTGAGTTGCTTTAAGTTTCGACTTGTTTCCATATCTTCCGATTCTGTATATTGGGCGCAAGTTTTCTCAGTCTCACGCCTCCTGCTTTCAATGAAGGAATCGAGAGAAAACACCTGGTCGGTAGACCATGAAACTCTTTGATTCTGTAGTAGCACCAGAAAAGGAGTCCCACTTGCCCGAACGTCTACTTAGCAACAACGGTCGGCGATCCTTCATGAAATTGCTGGCGGCAGCCCCTTTGTTCGCCGCAATCAAATCTCGCGGTATTGCGGCCACCGTAGCGGCCGCTCCGGGAAAATCTTCTTCCTCAGAGGTGTATACCCGCCTGGGAGTGCGGCCGTTTATCAATGCGCGAGGGACCTGGACTTATCTGAGCGGCTCGCTGGAATTACCGGAAGTGCGGCGAGCGGTCGAGGCTGCGTCCCAGCATTTCGTCGACATGTTTGAACTGCAGCACGCAGTGGGACGCCGGCTTGCGGAACTTTCTGGCGCCGAATCAGGAATGGTGACCTCTGGCTCAGCCGGTGCGATGGCTGCCGCGACAGCCGCTTGCATCGCCGGCTCCGACCCAACCAATATTTGGCAATTGCCCGATACCGAGGGCCTGAAGCATGAGGTTGTGATGCTCGGAGGCCGCAGTGCCTTCGATAGCGCAATTCGCCTGGCCGGCGGAAAGTTGGTACTCGCTCATGGCGTGGACCACCTGCAGTCTGCCATCAACCCGCAAACCGCAATGGTCTACACCACCTGGCGTGACGATCGCCTCGCCAATGCACTTACCATCACGCGCGCAGCAGGAGTTCCCATGCTGCTGGATGATGCGGCAGGCATTCCTCCCTTTGACAATCTCAGCCGCTACGCAAAAATGGGCGTGGATCTCTATTGCTTTAGCGGCGGAAAAGGTTTGCGCGGGCCACAATGTTCCGGCATCCTGTTAGGCCGAAAAACTTTGATCGAAGCAGCCCTGGCCAACTGCAGCCCCTGGGAAGGAGCCGTATGCAGGCCTATGAAAGTAGGTAAAGAAGAGATTATCGGCATGCTTGCAGCCATTGAATATTGGTCGCATGCTGATCTCGATGCGCTGAACAAGGAGTGGAAAAGCCGAGTCGAACGCATTGCGAAACTGGTAGAAACTGTCCCCGGAGTAACCACCAACATAACGATTCCCGAAGAGGGCAATAGCTATCCCACGCTGACTGTCTTGTGGAATGAACAGACCTTTGGCATGACCGTAGCACAGTGTGATCAGCGTCTACGGGTGGGCGAGCCCCGGATCGAGGTTTTGACGAACAGTAATCCGAGCCTGGTCCCCGCTGTCCATGAAGGCGCCGATCCAAAGGCAAAACACGAAGCCCGTCCCAATCAGTTGCAAATTGTTTCCATGACGCTGCAATCGGGGGAAGATCTCA
>CAZSUK010000412.1:0-6083 GCA_964609355.1 uncultured Acidobacteriaceae bacterium
CATGTCTGGCATGGCGGGCAACGTAAGCGCCTTCTCCACCGTCTGGACTTATGACATCTACGGGGCCTTTCTTAATAAGAAGGCGACCGACCGGCACTACGTGGCCATGGGCCGCTGGAGCACACTGATCGGCGTGCTGATCTCGGTGGGCACGGCCTACCTGGTACAGCACGCAGCCAGCATCATGGACTATGTGCAGCAACTGTTCAGCTTCTTCATCGCGCCGCTGTTCGGTACCGTGATCCTGGGTATGCTTTGGAAGCGGGCGACGAAAGAAGCAGGCTTTTGGGGATTACTGGCCGGTACCGGAACCTCCATCGGTCTGTGGTTGTGGGTAAGGAATGATCCTTCCGCATTACGCTATGTCGCCATGTCGCCAGACGCCAAAGATATGGCGGAAAATATTTATCGCGCCTTGTGGGCCTGGATTGTCTGCGTGCTGGTTACGGTGGTCGTCAGCTATATGACAAAGCCTCGTCCGGTGGCGGAACTGGAAGGGCTGGTGTACGGCGCTTCTGTCCTGCCCAAGGAACACGACGACTACTGGTACCAGCGTCCTATCGTGTGGGCAGGTATCGTGGCCGCCATTTTTATCTTCCTCAACATTGTCTTCTGGTAAGGAGCCGAGCCGATGCGCGAGTCCTTTTCTATCTGGTGGTTCGCAGGGATACTGCTGCTGGCCTATGGCGTTGTAATTTTTTCGACCGGTATCTGGGAGTTGAGTCATCCTCTGGCTAATCCTCCGGTGCTGAACAATCTCCATGCACCGATCTGGTGGGGTGCGATGCTCGCGGTGGCCGGCCTGGGTTACACCATCGGCTTTCGCCCCCGGCAGACGGTTAACAAGCGAAGGAAATAACCATGGCCAAGCAGATGACATTCGGAGTGATTGTAGGCAATCGCGGTTTTTTCCCAGATCACCTGGCGAAAACGGGGCGGGAAGAGATGCTCAGGGTTCTGGAAACGGCGGGGATCCGGACGATTTCCCTGACCCCGGAGCAATCCAAATTCGGCGCCGTTGAAACCCCGTCGGAGGCGCGGCTTTGCGGCGACCTGTTCCGTAAACATCGCGACGAAATTGATGGAGTCATTGTGACACTTCCCAATTTCGGGGAGGAGCGCGGGATTGTCGATGCGTTGCGCCATTCTACTTTGAAGGTTCCGGTGTTGGTGCAGGCGACTCCCGACCGGGCGGCGGACATGAAGATATCCCATCGCCGCGACAGCTTTTGCGGGAAGATGTCGGCCTGTAACAACATGATGCAGTACGGCATTCCCTACTCGCTGACCGCGAACCACACGGTGCAGCCCGACTCCGATGAGTTCCGCAAGGACCTGGCATGGTTCTCCTCTGTATGCCGGGTGGTGCGCGGCTTTACCAATCTTCGTGTGGGTGCGATCGGCGCCCGGCCCGCAGCCTTTAACACTGTTCGCTACAGCGAGAAGCTGCTGGAACGCAGCGGCATCTCGGTCGACACGCTCGATCTATCTGAAGTGCTGGGCCGTATTGAGCGACTCAAGGACAACGACGATGCCGTGCAGCAGAAACTTGCGGCTATCCAAAAGTACGTATCCACCAACAACATCCCTATCGCTGCTTTGATCAAGATGTCCAAGCTGGGTGTGGTCATCGAGCAGTGGATGCAGCAGACTTACTGCACTGTCAGCGCCATCCAGTGCTGGACATCGCTCGAGGAATACTTCGGTGTGGTGCCTTGTACGGTTATGAGCATGATGAGTGAAAACCTTTTCCCGAGTGCCTGCGAAGTGGATATTTGCGGAACCATCAGTATGCACGCCCTGGCCCTGGCTTCCGAGACCCCGAGCGCGCTGCTGGATTGGAACAACAACTATGGGTCTGATCCGGACAAGTGCGTTTGCTTCCACTGCTCGAACCTGCCCAAGCACTTCTTTAAGGATGTGGTCATGGACTTTCAGGCGATTATCGCGGGCACGGTGGGCAAAGAAAATACCTTTGGCACCTGCGTCGGCCGGGTGAAGGCGGGCGCGATGACATACGTGCGATTTTCGACCGATGATTATCACGGAAAAATCCGGGGATATGTCGGGGAGGGCGAGTTCACCAACGATCCCCTGGAAACCTTTGGCGGCGCCGGAGTGGTCAGAATTCCGAGACTGCAGAAGCTGCTTCGGCTCATTTGCGAGCAGGGTTTTGAACATCACGTCGCGGCAAATTTTTCCCAGGTGGCCAGTCCGGTCTACGAAGCAGCTGTTCGCTATCTCGGCTGGAGCATGTACAACCACGATGGAGAAGCTTGAGAGGCGCAAAATTGCGTTTGCACTGGAGGGAAAGAACCGCAGATCTCTCCACTACGCTCCCCCGGATCTCCTGTGGAGACCCGTGGCTTTGATGATCTGCATGCGGCTCTCTCTAAGGAGAGCCGCACACGTGGACGTCGCTAGCAGCGCGAAGTAGGAAATCCGGGTACGCTCCGGTCGAGATGACAAAGGAAAGGGTCGTTATGGTCCGCAGCAGAGATCCTCGGGATGGGCAAACCGCAGATCTCTCCACCTTCTGCGACCCTCTTTCACTGTAGTAGGTTTTAATGGCTCCCTTTTGAGGACTCACGCATCCTTAGACTTGCAGTAGAGGAGAATTAGATTGAAGACTACCTGGAAGATTGACCCCGCCCACTCCACCGCACAGTTTGTAGTTCGTCACATGATGATCACCAATGTGCGCGGAGGGTTCAGCAACGTACAAGGCACAGTCGTTTGGGATGCCGATGATGTCGCTGCATCCAGCATTGACGTGACCATTGATACAACGACTCTCAACACCGGAGACCCTAACCGGGATACGCACGTAAAGAGCGCGGAGTTTCTCGAGATCGAGAAGCATCCAGCGATTACCTTCAAGAGCAAAACAATCACCAAGGATGGCGACGGGTTGAAGGTGAGAGGCGATCTCACGGTTCATGGGGTGACCAAAGAGGTTGTTCTGCAGGTAGATGGCCCGTCGGAGCAACAAAAGGACCCGTGGGGAAATACCCGCGTTGGCGCTTCGGCGACCACCAAAATCAAACGCAGCGACTTCGGCTTGACCTGGAACGCGGCGCTCGAGACCGGTGGCGTTATGCTTGGCGACGATGTGAAGATCGAATTAGAAGTTTCCTTGATCAAGGCGTGAGGGCTAGGCATTGGCGATCGTCGCAGGAGTTGACTTTGGCACATTGAGTGTCCGGGTCACACTTTTTGACAGTGAACGGCAGCAGAAGGGTGGACTAGCCACCGCCTCGGCGTCCTACCCGCTCAAGCGTAAGCGGGAAGACCCGGATTTCGCTACCCAGTCGCACCAGGATCAGATGGATGCGCTGGTAAGCGCAATGCGCGCAGTGCTGGCCAAGGCGGGCATTTCAGGAGAGCAGGTGGAAGCCATTGCGCTCGATACCACCGGCTCGAGCGTTGTGCCCGTCGACGCCCGGCTGCAACCATTGGACGACTACTACTTGTGGTGCGACCATCGCGCCAAAGGGGAAGCGCAGGAGATTACCGAGCTCGCCCACCGCGAGCATCTGGAAGCGATCGAGTGGTGCGGCGGGGTTTATTCCCACGAGTGGGGATTCGCCAAGCTGTTGCACTGGCTGCGCCACAACCCGGAAAAGCGCGCCCGGCTGGCAAGCGCTTTCGAACACTGTGACATGGTCGCCGCCACTCTGAGCGGAATCACCGATCCCAAGTTGGTGAAACGCAGCATCTGCGCCATGGGTCACAAGTGGATGTGGAACCCGAAGTGGGATGGCCTGCCGTCACAAGCCTTCCTCTCGGATGTGGATCCTCTGCTGAACGGCATCCGTGAAAAACTGGGGGGCGAGTACCACAGCTCCGATGCCCTGGCCGGCCATCTTTCGCCGGAATGGGCGGAGAAGTTGGGCTTGCGGGCGGGCATTCCTATTCCCGCCGGCGCCTTTGATGCCCACTGGGATGCAATCGGTGCGGGCTGCAAACAGGGCGATGTGGTCAACGTAGTCGGCACCTCGACTTGCATCATCGCCATGCAGAAAGAAAGCAAACTCATCCCGGGAGTCTGCGGAGTGGTGCCGGGCAGCGTGCATCCGGGCTATACCGGCATTGAAGCGGGGCTCTCGGCTACGGGCGACATCTTCGACGCCATTGCGCGCCGCGCCAATACTAAAGTCGCGGAGCTGAGCCGTGGCCTGGAAGCTTATCGGCCGGGTCAGACCGGTCTGCTACGTCTGAGCTGGGACAATGGTGACCGCACGATCCTGGTCAATCCGGAGTTGGGAGGCATCACCCTGGGCTGGAACCTGGTGAACACGGCACAGGACGAGTTGTTTGCCGCGATCGAGGGCACTGCGTTTCACACCCGCATCATCCTCGAGCGCATGGCTGAATATGGAGTGCCCGTGGAGCGCGTCATCAACGGGGGTGGGGTGCCGCAAAATAATGCTGTGCTCAACCAGGTTTACGCGAACGTGCTGGGAAAACCTGTGCTGGTGCCGGACGGTATTCCGACCAGTCTGGGATCGGGCATCTTTGCCTTTCTCGCAGCCGGCACTTTCTCATCCATCGAAGAGGCGCAGGCCAAGATGTGCCTGACGTACAAAACGTATCAGCCACAGTCCGACGCTGTGGGTGTGTATGAAAAGGTCTACCCGCTTTACCGGAAGGTCTATCTCGCGTTTGGACAGCCACACGGGTCGGCCGTGGATTTAGGTGATGTTCTGCCTAAGTTGATCGAGATTCGGTCTTCGGCATTGAGCGCCAGCGGATGAAATGATTTACCTGCAGCGCAAACCGTCGCCACCTCTGGCTGAGTGCGTGGAGATGCTGTGGTATGCCTGCGCTCCCGATGTGCCTCATCAGCGGGAGCTGGTCCTGCCGGGCGGCAAGATCCAATTCGTTATTTCGCTGGCCTCCGACCATCTGACTGACTGCACTCCCGCTGGGGAAACGCCGACTGCGCCCGCATTGCTGGTGGGTGCGCGCACCTCGGCCGAGCTGATCGCGACCAGCGACATGAAACAGCTGGCCGGAGTCATTTTTAGACCAGGCGGCCTCGGCCCGTGGTTGCGCGAACGGGCGGACCTTTTCTACGAACAATCCTTGTCGCTGGCTGACCTGTGGCCGATGAAGGCATTACGCGAACGGCTGCGCGAGACCGCCACCTCTCCTGACCTTACCCTGCGGATTCTTGACCAGGCGCTGTGCGAGCAAGCTTCGGCGCGCGAGCGTAGGGTCCATGTTCGGGGCGCGCTGAGCATGCTTGGCTCGCTCAGCGTGCACGAGACGGCTCGCGAGCTCGGCATCAGCGAGCGGCGCTTGCACCTGGTCTTCAGCGAAGATGTCGGGCTTTCTCCCAAACAGTGGAGCCGGGTTCACCGCTTTCAGCGTGCGGTTTGCGCTCTGCACAAGGGCGTGGACATGAGATGGGCGGAGCTGGCAATCACCTGCGGATATGCAGACCAGGCGCACTTCTCGCGCGACTTCCGTAGCTTTTCCGGAGTTGATCCGACCACTTACAGCGTCTCACGCGGCCGGTGGAAGAATCACCTCGCGGTCGGATAGAGGGTTCCGATTTGTTCAAGACTCCCCTAGCCCAGTGTGGCAGCATTGGGCATGAAAAATTACATACAAGATTGCAAATCGGCCGTGATCCCCGGTATGCGCTATCGCGATTGCCTGGCGGCAATCGAATGGCTGTGCACCGCGTTGGGATTTGAAAAGCACGCTGTCTACATGGGACAGGGAAACAGTGTGATACACGCGGAACTCACGTTTGGCAACGGCATGATTATGCTCGGCTCGGCGAGCAATCAGTCGGAGTATACAAAGTTCACCGCCTTGCCCGATGACTTGGGTGGCCGGGAAACGCGCAGCGTCTCTCTGATCGTGAGCGATGCGGGTGCTGTTTATGCGCAGGCCAAAGCAGCCGGCGCGGAAATGGTCTTCGATCTAAGAGCAATGGACTACGGGGGCAAGGCTTTTACCTGCCGCGATCCGGAGGGTTATCTCTGGCATGTGGGTACTTACAATCCCTGGAGCGCAGGGGGGAAATCCTAGCCAGGAAGACCCATTTGTGAAGCGAAACCCAGGTCTCA
>CAZSUK010000413.1:0-13719 GCA_964609355.1 uncultured Acidobacteriaceae bacterium
GCTCCAGTCCCTTCCCGGCGTTAAATCCGCAGCATCCGTCTCCCACATTCCGCTCGATGACGCGGGAAATTGGTATGACTACTATTGGAAGGAGGGCACGCCCGCTGAATTGCAGAACACCGAAATGGCGGATCACCGCTCAATCCTGCCCGGGTATTTCAGCACCATAAGCGCCAGCTTCCTCGAAGGCCGCGATTTCACTGAGACCGATGATGCTGTGCATCAGCACACCGTCATCATTGATGATGTTCTCGCACGCGAGCTCTGGCCCAATGGCGATGCGATTGGCAGAAAACTCAACATTTCTGACTCTCCCAGTGGTCCTTACGAATTCCAGCGCGACTGGGCCATCGTTGTAGGTGTCGTGCGCCATGTTCAGTACCACTCGCTCACGGCAATCGTCCGGCCGCAAATTTACGTGCCGTACCAGCTGGCGCCGCGCCCGTCGATGTCGATCGTGATTCGCACTGCCGGGGTTGTCTCTACTCTGGCGGACTCCGTGCGGAAGCAGGTGACCCTGGTAAATCGAGACATGCCGATCACCCACGTCGAGCCGTTATCGATGGTCGTTGATCGGGCTCATGCGGAGAGTCGCTTTACCTCACTACTGGCCACGCTATTGTCGGTCATCGCGCTTTCGCTGGCCTGCATCGGCATCTATGGAGTGCTGTCGTATTCCGTGGCGCAACGCACCAATGAGATCGGGATACGGATGGCGATTGGCGCCCGTCGCATGCATGTGATGAAGATGGTGCTTGCCGATGGATTCATTTGGATCGTGCCGGGTTTGGTGACAGGATTTCTGCTCTCGCTGGCAGTAGGGCCGCTGCTCGCACGTCTCTTGTATGGTGTAAAGCCCGGGAACGCAGAAAATTACGCTGTTATTCTCGCCGTTGTGGTGCTCTTAAGTGCTCTCGCCGCGTTTATTCCAGCGCGCCGTGCGATGAAGGTCGATCCGCTCGCAGCGCTGCGATACGAGTGAAACACCCGCCAGCGCCCTACGCGTGGCCGGCCGTGACCTTGCCAAACACACGACAGTAGTTTCCGCCGCCCACTTTACTGATATCGTCGGGCGCAAAGCCTTGCAGCAGCATCTCGCGGACAACCGCGTGGAAGAATCCTCCAGTCAGGGCCGGCCAGGTGCTGTTGGTACCCTGGCCAACACGTGAGGACAGCAGGTCTGTGTCGGTGCCGATACCAACGTGGTCGATGCCCACCGCGTCCGCCATCGCCTTGATGTTTTCCACGAAGTCTTTCGGGGAGTCTGCCAGCTTAGTCCACACGCCGATCACACCGTTGGCATCCGCCACGACCTTCGCGTGTTGCTTGCTGATCAGGTGCGGCTTCATCATCTCCGCCATCCTGGGGTTGCTCCCTGTTCGGCTGTCGAGTCCCGTATGCGACACAATCAATGGCTGGGTGGCCACCTTCAATGCGCCGAGCACAGTCTCGGGGCTGCCGTGAGCGAGGTCCACCAGGATCCCCAGACGATTGCACTCCTGCACGACTTTCGCCCCAAAGGCCGTCAAACCCCCAAGGTGAGCGGGCGCCGTGATTACGTCGCCCAACGGCGACACCATGTCGTCGTGCTCATGAAGCAGTTGAAGATTCCGTACACCGCGTCGGTACACCTCCTCCACTCGTTCCAGCTGGCCCTCGATGAACTGTGCCCCTTCGGCCGTTTGAACAATAGTTTGTTGACCACGGTGATGTGCCGATTGAAGGTCTTTCACCGTCAGCGCGCGGTGTATATGCCCCTTTTCCAGCTGCTCGTCCATCGCCGTGAGCCAGCGAAGATAGTTGTCTCTCGCGTCGCCGGGCTGCTTATTTGGCGTGAAATCCAGCACAAAGCTCGCACAGACGGCCGTAAGCCCTGATCGTCTGAGCTCTTCTCCGATGGAAAGTTCAGCAGCACGCGATTGCTCCTCCTGCCCATGTGGATGCGGTTCCGTCCCCGGTGGATAGACATGGTTGTGCATGTCGATGCCAGTTGTCCGTGACAAGACCTGGGCAACGCGCGGGTCGACCTCCTCACTCGCCGCATTCAGCCATGCTGGCCCGAGCAGCATCGCACCACCGGCACCCACTGCGGTCGTGAGAAAGTCCCTTCGAGAAAAACGGCAAGAAGTTTTCATCAGGACACCATAGTAGATCACTCGCGATGGGTGTCCTGAATCGAGAGGCTCTAGCGAGTGGACTGCCCGGTAACGAGGTCTATTTGGGAATCTTCGTTTCTCAGCGGCCCCCACTGGCTTTCACATGCAATGCCATCTTCTCAACCTCCGAGCCTGCAAGTAAGAAGGCGCCCGTCCCAAAGACGTAACTCGAACTCGGAGTATAGGCGCCGGGCGCAGCTCCTATCGGCTGAATGTCGCCCAGCCTCCCGTCGGCATAAATATGCTTCACCGCGCCTCGCCAACCGCGTTCTACTACTGGCAGATAGACCTTCTTATCGAGCACATGGTGATCGATCCCCCAGGCCATGGCATACACGAAGAACGATGAGCCGGAGATTTCGGGATTGGGATAGTCCGCGGCGTCAAGCAGGCCCGGCCGCCAAAGTCCGTCTTCCCCCTGGAGGGAAGCAACCACGGCCGCCATCTCTCCAAGTTTTGCGAGATAAAACGGCCTCCGGGAATCTTTCGAGGGCATCTCGTCCAATGTCCGTACAAGACCTGCCATGACCCAGCCATTCCCTCGAGACCAGAACACTTTTCGCCCGTTCTTCTCACGCTGGTTAAGGTAACTGCTGTCACGAAAAAAGAGGTGCTCTTGAGGATCCCAGAGCAAAGAAGCTGTGACTTTCCATTCGCGGTCCATGTAATCCAGGTAATCCTGTTGCTGCGTCTCCCTGGCGAGCCCTGCCCATACCGGAGGGGCCATAAACAGCGCATCACACCACCACCAGACAGGCTTCTGGGGATCGTCCGGAATCTGGATGACTTCGTTAAACTGGCTCTTGAGCGGCGCAATGTGTTGCGCAATATGGTCTTTCCTATACAACCAAAGGTAGGATTGGCCAATCGCCTGATCATCCGCATTCGATTTCCTTGGGCCCAACTTCCAATCGAAATGAGTAGCGACGTTGAATACGGCGTTTTGAAACCGGGCATCCTGCAGAGTATCGGAGGCAGCCAACAGACCCACATAGAGGGCTGCGAACGTCCAGTTCTGGCTTGGGGTGTCCTGAATCCGAGACAGTTGCCAATCCGCGACTCTTCGCATTGCATTCTTCACTGCCTCGGGTTGTAGTTCGCCTGAGAGATCCGTGGCCAATGGTCCCGGATCGGCGGGTGCATCGCCGACTACCGGCTTCCGCTCGTCCTCCGTGAGTTGGCATCGTCCATCCCTCACTCCGGCCACGTTGAGCAAAATGAAACCTGCGATGGCCAATCCTCTGATGTACCTCTTCATCTGGGTTTTCCTTCTCTGCTTAGGTTGGCGGGGTGAGGAGAGGCGCGTCTGTCAGACGAAAATCCACCCCGAAGCCCTCATCCGAGAACTGTCGTCCAGTTATTGACGTCAGCAAGTATTACATGCAGGCTGGTTTGGAGGATGCAAGCCCAGTTTGAAAACGATCGTACCTTTCAGGCGATAATCTAACAGTTCGTCCGTCCGCCCGAACCGAGGACGAATCGAATCGAGTCTTACGGGAATCTCTGAAGAAGCAGCGTCTACCGAAAGCGAGACAGCGAAAGGAATCTCTGATTATGCGATCCGATATTGTGCCCGGCGCCCTCTTCCCCGACTACGAACTTACCGACCACACTGCCAAACGCCGCAAGCTCTCCCAACTCCAGGGTCAGCACCCCCTGGTTCTCGTGCTCAGCCGCGGAGGTTTTTGTCCCAAGGATCGTCGGCAGGCAGAGCTCCTCGTCGAGCTGCATCGTGAATTGGAAGTGGGATATTGCCGTCTCGTGACCATTAGCACAGACAACATCACTGTTACGAACGAGTACCGTACAGGCGTTGGTGCTCACTGGCCGTTTCTTTCCGATGTGGGCCGAACCGTTCAAAAGGATCTGGATATCGCCGAATACACTGATCCGGACCACAATCCAATGATTCCGCACGTCGTCGTTCTGGCACCAGGCCTCATCGTATACAAGGTCTACAACGGCTATTGGTTCTTCGGCCGACCGACTATGGATGACCTCCGTCAGGACCTCCGTGCCGTCACTCAAAAGTGCCGGCCAGATTGGGATATCACGACGCCGGAAATGAGGGCTGCCTGGAAGGAAGGCCGCAAAGAGCTCTTTTATCCGTACGGCAAGACCTATGCTCAGACACTCGGCGAGCAGGATTAGCGGGTCTTTGGAAACGATCCGAAGCGATTGACTCTGATCGCATTTTCCGGTTTTGATTCAAACTGTCCATAGATCAGCGTGTGCCAATCCTGGTGAGGAAAAATTCGCTGACGACGGATATTAGTTGTGAGGGAGGGATTGAGAAGGTGGCGGGTTGGGGGCTAGTTGTCCAGCGGAACTCTCCGGATAATACACGACAACATAAAGGGCATTCCCCACCAGGTTTGTACCCTGGAAGCCGTTGCCAAAGGAAAAATTCCATTCGAAGCCCTCGCCCGGCCCGCTGGGCAGGCAAGGCGATGAAGCGGATTGTCCAGAGCAAGCCCAGTAGAGATAGGGTTGCACATTGTAGAAAGGACCGGCGCGCGCTTCTGACGGCGGGATGACGGACTCGCCCTGGCGAATACCGAGCTGGCGATAAAAAAGCGATCCCATGGCGCTGCCGGTGCAGCCATAGCCGGTGGTCCCTTTCATACTGCATGATGGATCAGGCGGCCCGGTCTCGGGCAGATCCCAGTTCGTTTGACCGAGGTATCCATGGCCGCCATCGGCTTGATTCAAGGCCGCCACCCAGCGGATTGCCGTCTCGTGATCCATCGCACCGTCGCGGTTGATCTCCGCGATAGCAAACGTTTCTCTTGCGGCCAGGTTCGCGTCCGCGAGCCATGTGACCACGGCGATGGGGTCATACACGGTTGCTCCGCCTGGATTTGCCTGCAAGTGGCTGCCTGTCCCGGGCGGTGTGCCGGGTAGCTTGCCTTTGATCATCGGCAACACATAAAGATAGTTCCGAAAGACGTTGGCACCCTGAAATCCTGTGTTGAACGAGAAACTCACAAAGCCCTGCTTGGGATCAGCGGCCGCAGATTTGGACCAATAAAGATAAGGTTGGAAGTTCTGGAACAGGCCGACTCGATTTTGAGAAGGCGGCACGGCCGAATCCGGTTCACGAAGGCCAAGCGAAACATAATACAAAGATCCCAGGGCACTCCCGGAACAGTTAAACCCAAACGACTCGCCGTGACGCCCGGTAATCCCGCAGGTTCTATCGACGTCCGGCACCGTCGGCAGTTGCCAGTTATTGTGGCCGAGATATCCCGCACCGTGATTGAACGCATTCATCGCCGCAACCCAGAGAACCGCACTTGCGTAGTTCATCGAACCGGATTGATTGATGTTTGGGACACCAAAGGTTTGCGTCGCTGCAAGGTTGGCGTCCGCGAGCCAAGTGACTGCAAGGCGGGCATCATGTACTGTACGGCCCCCTTCCTGAGCGATGAGCCCGGATCTGCCTGCGGGAGGCAATTGTGCATTCGCTTCGGACGATTGCCTGACAAGACTCCTCTCCCTGCATGCCGCCGCCAACTGCTGAGTTATTTGCGGCAGGGGTCTGGAAGCTCGCTTCGGCTGCTCGCCAAAAACAAGGGGATTAAAGCAATCGAGCACGAGCCGGTTCCCGATCGGACCACCCTGGACAAAGCCGGCGTTTTTGCATGCCGTCCTTATCTGCTCGCACGGGGCTTGAGCCCGCAGAGGTGTTGCTGCCAACACATTGATTGCAGCGCAAACGATACTCTTCGACAGCAGACCCGCTAACCTCATCGGTGCCTCCGCTCTGGCGGAAAACAGAACAGACGGGAAACGCATTAAGAAAAGGAAGTGCGGCTACAGGATACCCATTTCCCCTGCGAAAGGCACACGCGAACAAGGCGACCCGCTACCTTCAGCGTCAAATTTGAGAGGGTGGCGTTCGTGCCTCGAAGCAAACGATTACTGCCAGCCGCCTCCCAGTGCACTGTAGAGCTGCACCAGGCTGAGGGCTTCGCCCTGTTGCGCGGTTGCCAGGTTGAGCTGCGCCGAGAAGAGGTTGGTGTCGGTCGTGAGGACCTCGAGGTATGCCGTTGATCCACCCTCGTACCGGAGGCGGGCCAGCCGTGTGGAATCCTGTGCGGCTTCCACGAGCTTCTCTTGCTGCTCGCGATACACGCGCTGTTTGTTCAGCGCGATCAAGGCATTCGATACGTCGCGAAACGCTCCGGCGATCGTTTTCTGGTAAGTGATCACCAGCTCCTGATCAGTGGCTTTAGCCTGATTCAATTGGCCGCGCAGCTTGCCGCCTTCAAAGAGTGGTTGGGTCAGCGAACCGAGACCGAAAATGGTCCGGGAGTTGCTGTCGAAGATGTTGGACCACGTATTTCCCCCGACACCGCCAGAAGCACTGATCGATAGTTGGGGAAAGAATTGCGCGCGCGCCACGCCAATGTTCGCGTTGGCCGCTTTAAGCTGGGCCTCTGTTTGTTGGATATCCGGCCTGCGTTCCAGCAATTGTGAGGGGATACCGGTTGGCAAATCCTGCGGCGGCGGCGTGAGCGCGCTTGGATCCGTGTGGGCGACTGGGCCAGGATTCTCGCCCAACAAGAGCCGCAGCGCGTTCTCCTGCTGCTGCACCTGCTGCTCCAACTGCGGCAGTTCCGAGGTTGCAGTGTAAAGCAGCTGTTCGGCCTGTCGGAGATCCGACAAGGGGACGGAGCCGCCACTCTCCAGCCGGCTGGTAAGGTCGACAGAGTCCTGCCTGGCCTTCAGTGTCCGCCTGGTGATCTCCACCTGGAGATCGAGTGCGCGAAGTTGAATGTAGGTTGTCGCTACCTCCTGCACCAGCGTCAGGCGCACCGCGCGCTGCGCCCAGGTTTGGGCCAGGAGGGTGGCACGGGCAGCTTCCGTCTGCCTGCGATAGAGGCCCCAGAAGTCGGGGTTCCATGCGGCGGAGAGACTAAACGATCCAGCAACGATGGGGTTGCTGATCGAATTGGATCCACCCGTGATGTTGCTGAGCGCGGGGGCATCCACGCCTAGACCGGAGCCGCCAACGCTCAGGGTAGGGAACTGCTGCGAGCGGGTGATCTGCACCTGTGCCTGTTGCTCAAGGATGCGCTGCGCCGCGATGCGCACATCGTAATTGTTGGTGAGCGCCTTACGAATCAAATCCTGCAACTCAGGCTCGCGAAAGACCTGGGCCCATTGCTCATCGCCGAGAGAGCCCTGGGCATCGCTGATGACCGAGGCATCGTCCGCGCCACGGAACGCTGGCGGCGCGGGATAGTCGGGCCGCTTGTACTTCGGCCCCACCGTGCATCCCGCCGCCGCGGCCAACAGCACTGCGGTAAAGATGATCGCGTACGCGCGCTTGAACCATACCGAAGAGTTGTTCATCGCTGTCCTCCTCGTGTCGAACGGCCGGGACCGCCGCCGGCAGCCGCGCCCACGGCCACCGGATCCAGATCACCCTTCGAGTCCATCGTCGTGCCTTTCCCACCCCGCGCGTAGCGATGCGACAGGTACTCGACGACAGAAAAGGTGACGGGAATGAAGATGAGGCCGATCGCGGTCGATAAGAACATCCCGCCGACGACCACGGTGCCCAGAATGCGGCGTGAGGCGCCGCCCGCGCCCGACGCTACCCAGAGCGGAAGGCAGCCGAAGACGAAGGCGAGCGCCGTCATGACGATAGGGCGGAAGCGCAGCCGGGCGGCGGCGAGCGCGGCCTCCGCGATGCTTTGGCCGGCTTCGTAGTTGGCCTTTGCAAACTCGACGATGAGGATAGCGTTCTTGGCCGACAGACCGATCAGCATGACCAGACCGATGGTGGCAAAAATGTCATTCTCATACGAGCGAATATGCAGGGCCAGGTAGCCGCCCAGGATAGCAACCGGGGTGCTGAGCAGAACGCTGAACGGGAGCGTCCAGCTTTCATACAAAGCCGCCAGGATGAGGAAGACGAATAGCAGCGATAGACCAAAGACGGCCCAGGACGGCACTCCTTTATCGGCCTGCTGCTCCTGGTAAGACATGCCCGAGTAGTCGAACCCTGCCCCCGCTGGCATGGTCTGTTTGAAGACCTCTTCGAGAGCGCCGCGAACCTGCCCGGAACTGTAACCGGGACTGCCGGTGATGTTCAGCTGAGCGGCATTGTACTCATTGAAACGATAGATGAATTCGGCGCCGGTAGTTTGGTTCACCTTAACCAACGAGGCAAGGGGAACCTGGCTTCCGTTCACACTTCTCACATAGAACTGGCTAATGTTCGCGATGTTCTGACGCGACGTGCCTTCGGCTTCTACGTAGGTTTGCCACTGACGTCCGAAGCGGTTGAAGTAGTTGACCAGGTAGCCGCCCATAAAGGTCGACATGGTGGTGTAGATATCGGAGAGCTGTACCTGTTGCTGCAAAGCCTTTGCCTTATCGACATCGGCGTAGAGCTGGGGTACAGCGGGCTGATACGACGGGATCACCGCCGCGATTTCAGGCCGCTTGCTGGCGGCGCCCAGGAAGGCGAAGACATTTTTAGCAAGGACCATGGGATCGTCGCCGCCGGAGCGGTCTTCAAGGATCATGGTCACGCCGCCGGAGGTTCCGATACCCGGGATCGATGGCGGCGGGAAGGCAAAGGCGATGCCCGCAGGATTGGCCATCAGCTGCCTCTGCAAATGGCTTTGAATGTACTCAAGTTGCTGCTGTTTGGTTTTGCGCTTATCCCATGGCTTCAGCGCCACAAAGAAGAAGCCGGAGTTGGTGCTTTGCACCTGGGTGAGGAGAGAGAAGTCGTTGACCGCGATCACGCCTTGCACGCCGTCGGTTTTGAGCAGCGCGTCCGTAATCTTTTGCTCGGCAAGGTCGGTGCGTTGGGCAGATGCGGCGTCAGGGAGTTGCAGGGCAAGGAACATATAGCCCTGGTCTTCCGTGGGGATGAAGCCGCCTGGAAGGCCCTTGCCAAGCAACACAGCAACCACCGCAACCAGGGCGAGACCGACCATAGCGATGGCGGACTTGTGAATCAGAACATCTGAAGTGTGTACAAAGCTGTTGGTGGTGCGTCCGAAGAATTTATTGAACAGACCGAAGCCCTTGCCCAGAAGCCCAGTCTGGCGTTCCTCGTCCTTGGGCTTGAGTAGCAGCGATGCGAGCGCCGGAGAGAGAGTCAGCGCGTTAAATGCAGAGATAAGCACCGAGATCGCGATTGTGACTGCGAACTGTTGATACATGCGCCCCGTAATGCCGGGAATAAACGCCGTCGGGATAAATACAGCGGCCAGGATTAGGGCGATGGCGACCACAGGACCGCCCACCTCTTCCATGGCCTTGATGGTCGCCGCAGTGGGATCCATGCCTTCTTCGATGTGGTGTTCCACCGCCTCCACCACGATGATGGCGTCATCGACCACCAGGCCGATGGCAAGCACCAGGCCAAAGAGCGAGAGGGTGTTAATGGAGAAGCCGAGCGCCGGGAAGATGATGAACGTTCCGATGAGCGAGACGGGAACAGCCAGCAAAGGGATCAGCGTGGCGCGCCACCCCTGGAGGAAGATGAAGACGACAATCACGACCAAGCCAAGAGCTTCCAGCAGCGTGAGCACGATTTCGTGGATACCTGCGGTGACGGCCTTGGTCGTGTCGAGCGGTACATCGTAGGTGATGCCGGCAGGAAAGCTCGCCGACAGTTCTTTCATACGTGCATTGACGGCAGCGGCGGTCTGGACAGCATTGGACCCGGGTAGCTGATAGATGGCCATGACGCCGGCGGGCGCCTGGTTGTACCGGGCAGAGATAGTGTAGGCCTGCTGACCTAGCTCGACCCGGGCGATGTCACTGAGGCGCACGATGGAGCCGTCGGGGTTGGCGCGGATGACGATGGCGCCAAATTCCTCCGGCTTGACCAGGCGCCCCTGCGTGCGCACGGTGTATGTAAACTGTTGACCCTGCGGGATCGGCTCAGCGCCAATCTGCCCGGCAGGGTTTACGTTGTTCTGGGTCTGGATAGCCTGGATGACTTCGGGCGCCGTGATGCCCAGCTTGGCCATCTGGTCGGGCTGCACCCACACGCGCATTGCGTATTGCCCGCCGAACACCTGCACGCGCGACACGCCTTTGACGCGGGCGAGCTGATCCTGCAGGTTGATGATGGCATAGTTGGTGAGGAATTCCTGGCTCAGTTTGCCGCCCGGGGAGTTGACTGAGACGAGCATCAGCGGCGAGGTAAGCGCCTTCTGCACGGTGAGGCCGGCGGTGGTGACCTGTGCCGGCAACTGTGACTGTGCCTGATCGACACGCAGCTGGGCCAGTACCTGGTCGATGTTGGGATCGGTCTTGACATCAAAGTCCACGAAGAGCTGGACCACGCCGTTGTTGGCGCTGACCGAGTCCATGTAGATCATGTTGTCGACGCCGTTCATCTGCTGCTCGATTGGCGTCGATACCGCTTCCGAGACGGTCTTTGAATCCGCGCCGGGGTAGGTCGCGGTTACAAGAATTTCCGGCGGAACGATGTCAGGATATTGCGCCGTAGGCAGGCTTATCAGCGATACCGTACCAAGAATCACCGTCACGATGGCGATAACAATGGCGACGATCGGTCGCCGAATGAAAAATTTCGACATCGGTTACCTCCCTGTCGTGTTACTGGTCGCGTTGCTGGCCGAGGCGACGGTAGCCGCAGCCGGATGCGGGTTGACGGGAGCGCCCTCGCGCAGCTTTTGCAGGTTGTCGACGATCACCTTTGCGCCGGGAGCGAGGCCACCCTGGATCAGCCAGTTGTTGCCGATCTGGGGACCGAGTTCGATCGTGGTCAGATGGGCCTTATCGTCGCTGCCGGCGACGTAGACCTGCTGCAGACCCTGCAGTTCTTGCACCGCAACCTGTGGCACGAGCAAACCATCGTGATGCAGTTGCGTCTCGCCTCGGACACGGCCGAACTGACCGGGGCGAAGAACGTTGTTGGGATTGGGGAACACGGCAGCAATACGGATGGCGCCGGTCTGTGGGTTCATCTGGCGGTCGACGAAATCGATGTGGCCCTTCAGCGGATAGGTCTCGTTGTTGGCAAGTGTCAGCGTGAGGGGAATGGCGTTTTCATTCTTCAGCAGGTCGCCGCCGGCGCTCCGCGCGCGTTGGATCAGGGCCAGGTATTCGGCGTCGCTGATGGAAAAATAGACTTTGATGGGATCGAGTTGAGAGACGGCGGTCAGCACCGACTGGGTGTTGACCAGGTTGCCGACCTGCGTGGTAGCCTGCCCGGCTACGCCGGTAATCAACGACCGCACATGGGTGAAGCCGAGGTTCAACTGAGCATTTTCGACGGCAGCTTCCGCCGCGGCGACAGAAGCCTTTGCGGATGCCACCGAGGCTTCGGTCTGCGCTTTCGTCTGAACATCATTGTCCAGCTGGCTTTGGGAGATGGCACGTGCCTGGGCGAGCGGGGTATCCCGCTTCACGTTGATCTCGGCAAGGCCGAGTTGCGCCTGGGCCTGCAGCACTTGTCCTTGTGCTTGGGCGAGCTGGCCTTTGGCCTGGTCGAGCGCGGCCTGGAAGGGACGAGGATCGATCTCGAACAGGATCTGGCCTTTGGCCACCTGGGCGCCTTCCCGATAATTCTGTTTGATCAAATAGCCGTTTGCCTGGGGCTGGATCTGGGCGTTGACAAAGCCGTCGAGCGTGCCAACCCACTCATTGGAGACGGGCACGTCCGACGCCTCAATCTGAACCACCGAGACGGGCAGGGCCTGCGGAGGGCCTGAGGAGGCGGGCGCTTTTCCACAGCCGGTGAAGAGTACGGTCCCGAGCATCAGCATGCCTGCCGCGGGAATACAATTCATTTTGTTGCGGCCAGTTGCTTCTGCCGCAGATCTAAGCCACTGGATCATTACCGGTTTCCCCTTATAACGTTTCAGAAATGCGTCGGTCTAAAACATTCGTGCATGTATGTTCTATGATCAGACTCTGGGATGCGTATGGCGGATGCAAAAAGAGTGCTTAAACGTGAGCCAGGGCCATTCCAGAGACAGCGCCGTGGCATTGTCACTCGCAGCGAACTCATTCGTTCTGCAAGACATATTTTTGCCCGGGACGGATTCGAACACGCCCGCATCGAGGACATAGCTTTGCGCGCCCGGAAAACCCGCGGTGCGTTTTACGACAACTTCAAGGATAAAGAGGACGTATTTCTTGCCATCTTTGAAGAGGATGTGGTTCGCGATTTGAACGAGCTGGGTTCGCTCCTGCTTCCTTTGCCGACGATCAACGAACGCATAGAAGCTCTGGCCCAGTATCTTGTGCGGTTGAGCAATGATCTTGAGCGCATGCTGTTAAACGTGGAATTCAAACTTTACGCAATACGTCATCCCCACAAGCGCAAGCGCCTGGCAGACCTGCTGCGGGCTATGCGTCTGCGCACATCGATCCCGGAGATCAGCCGGTTGCTACCGCAATTAGATGGGAAGACGGCCAGCGCAAAGCTCATTGACTGCCTTGCCATTTGCGGCGTAGTGGACGGACTTGCGTTGAATCATTTATTTGATCCGGAGGGTTTGGATGATCGGGCCCTGGTGCGTTATCTGCGACTTTGCCTGAAGGAGACGACTCCGGAGGCCGCCTTACCCTGAGGATCCCATCCGCTCCGAAGCTGTTTTTGCGAAAACCGCAATAGTTGCATTCCCATTTCCTGGGTCCATGACTCAGAAAACGCCGCGTCGATTCCTTGTATTGGACCGGGTGAGATACTTCGCCCCAACTGGAGAAACCCTGCCCGCAACGACGCGAGGCTCACATTCAGCGATGAGACCGAGCAAGCTTGGTGTCGCGGGATCGTACGACCTGTCGAAGCGTTCACCTCGATGTTTTTCTGGGCAATCCCTTCATTTGAAGGATTGCGCGCCTGTGCATCGTATCGGGACAAAAAGGTAACCAGACCCTGCTGTTTTTGCTGCGCATAACGTGCCGCCAGGCTCAGTCGACCGGGCGCGCCGCCCGGAAACGCACGGCAAACCTTAAAAGCGCATCCATCTGCATCGTCGACGCCGTGAAGCCAACTCGCGCCCTGCCGATTAGATGACCAGGGAGTCTTTCTGCTATATGGGTGCGCTGTGCTCCTTTCTCTCTGCTTCCATTCCCGTCGCGGCATTCGAAGCAATAAGCCGAAGCTGCAGCGGGCTCTGCTCGGGTCTACACGACCGCCTGCGGGTGCAAGCGGGCGCTCTATCGCCGAAATAGTGGTTGCACCGGTCCGTCCGGCGATGCTTCCGGCGAAGCCCATGACCATTGACAGCAAAGGCGTCAAGGTCGCATCTCTGCCGCCGGCCAGGCATAAGGTGGTTACCTCCGCAGAGAACAGTAGATCCGTTCTTATAAGCAAGCTGTTCTCAGCTGCACTTTTCGCCGCAGCTCTCCATGGGCCTCTGAACAACACCGCGAGAGCTCAACAGTCCACACCGGACCTGGGCAACCTGAGCCTCGATAGCCTGGCATCGATTGAAATCACATCTGTTTCGAGGAAAGAGCAGACTCTTACCGAGGCGGCGGGCGCGATTTTTGTCATTACCAGCGAAGATATTCGACGCTCCGGTATGAGCAACATAGCAGAACT
>CAZSUK010000414.1:0-9351 GCA_964609355.1 uncultured Acidobacteriaceae bacterium
CGCTGCCTCACAGCGCTGCGGCGTGCCGTATCGAATATGCGAAGTGAACTCTTTCTCAGGCGGTGGCCGGCCCGGAGTGAGCGACACCATGGCTTCGGCCTTATGGGTGCTCGACTACATGTTCACTCTTGCGACGAACAACTGCGGCGGGGTCAACATAGAAACAGGTGTGAATCAACTGGGATTCATCAGCTCCTACTCTCCCATCGGCGACGACGAACAAGGGCATTATTCGGCCAAGCCGGAATACTACGGCGTGCTGGCTTTCTCGGTCGCAGGCCGCGGCGAATTGTTACAGACGGAAGTAGGCCCCACTCTCACGGAGATCAAAGCCTACGCCACGCGCTCGAAAGACAGTGCACTGACAATCACGCTCATCAACAAGGGTGCGACTGGCGCTATCCTGCGCCTGGATACAAAAAGTTCCAGCCGGCAGGCCTCGGTGATCAGGCTCGAGGGCCCCGCGGTGGATGCGAGGACGGAGGTAACATTGGGTGGCGCAGAGATCACAGCGGCCGGCGCCTGGAAGGCTTCCAAGCAAGAAGTGCTACCAGTGAGCAGTGGGCAGCTTTCGATTCCGCTCGCCGCGACCAGCGCAGCGATACTTAATTTCTTGTAGGGAGGATGCTCTGAAGATCAAAGAACCAGTATGTATTGTGCCCGCCGGGGACGCGTGCGGCGAGGGTGTGCTGTGGGATCGGGATAGCCAGTCCGTCTATTGGACCGACATCAATCGTTTCCTCGTGCACCGCTATTCGTTGCCGGAAGACGCGGTCAAAACCTGGTTCTTTTCTGAGCCAGTAACCTGCGTATTGCGGACCAACCGTAAAGGCACGCTGTGCCTGTCTGTCGGTTCGGGTCTGGTGCTTTGGCAACCGGCCAGAGATACACCGCACATAAAGTTGTTTGCCCTTCCCGGTTGGCCTTTCGTCCGCTGTAATGATGCCGGGGTAGATCCAGGCGGAAGAGCGTGGGTCGGGTCGATGCGTAACAATGTGAAAGAAGACGGCGCTCCCGGCGAATCAGGTGGGGAAGACGGTGTTCTCTACCGTATCGATGGGACTGGCGCGTCTTCGGTGTGTCGAGGGCAGCTAGGGATTTCGAATACGCTGCTTTGGAGTCCGGATCGCACCAGGTTCTATTTTGGTGACACGCTTAAGAATTGCATCTGGTCCTACGAATACGACACGGCAACGGGAAATATCCGCGGCGAGCAACCCTTCCTGCAAGGCTTTGCGCGCGGCAAGCCGGACGGTTCGGCCATGGACACCGATGGCTACGTGTGGAATTGCCGTTACGGCGGAGGTTGTATCGTGCGTGTGGCACCCGACGGAACCATTGATCGTGTGATTGAGATGCCGGTAATCCGGCCGACAAATTGTACCTTCGGAGGACCGGGTGGCAACGTGCTTTACGTTACCTCAGCGTCGCCCGAGCCCGGGCAGTGGGAGCGATTCGGGGGCGGGCTATTTGCGCTTGAGACTGATGTAACCGGGATGCCTGACAACGAATTCAAACTGCCCTAGAACGAATCTGGCAGCTTAAAGACAGAAACCGCAGACCGCTCCACCAGACGGTGGAGAGATCTGCGGTTTTGTGTTTAGTTGCGACCGCACTTATTAGAAGTTCTGAAGCGTGATCGTGACTCCATTCGCAGTGTACGCATTGCTCTTGATCGTGACCGTACTGCTCACCGGCGAGGCTGAAGTCGTGTACTTGTAAGTCAGGCTGCACTTACCGCCGGCTGCGACTGTGGTTCCGCTGCAACCATCAGTGGTGATTGAGAACGGGCCTGTTGGCGCCGTAATCGTGATGTTTTGCAGCGGCAGGTTGCCGGTGTTGGTGATAGTGGTTGTGAGTGAAGAGTTCGCTGTCTTGAACGACATCACACCCGCGTTCACCATCAACTCATCGACGGTTCCGTTGAGATCGGTGACGTAGACATCGCCAGATCCATCCATCGTGATTCCGGTGGGGTTGACGAGTCCAGTCATCGGTAGCTGCGTGGTTTCGTTGGTACCCGAGTGATTGGCCGGGATCATGAGCACGCGCGGACCGCTATCGGTGATGAACAGATCGCCGTTGGGATCGAAGGCCATCCCTGCGGGCGAGTTAAAGGTGCATGGGCTCACAGTACCGTCACAGGGCGAGAGGGAAATTGCTGTTCCGCCTCCGCCGCTGAACGGAACCTGGACAATCTGGCTGGTGGTGGAAGGCGAAGCCGAGGTACCTCCATCGGCCACGTACAGATTGGCGCCTGCATTGTCGACCGCCAACCCTTGCGGGAAGATTACGGTGGCACCGAGGTTGAGCAAGCTCGGCGTATACGACGCGAAGGTTTCTCCAGGGATCATAATGACCCGGCCTGTCGCGGCTGCGTCGGCAATGTACATGTTGCCGCCAAAGTCGTTCTCGGCCGCCAGCGGAAGCGTGAGGGTGAAGCTGCCGGTCCCCAGCTGCGTTGCCGCCTTGGCGGGATTGAAGCTGACCACCTTCGCCGCATTGGCGTCCGTGACCACCAGGTTGCCGAAAGCGTCGAACGTCAGGTCACTGGGATAAACCACCGTGGTGGGGGTGGCTGGAACCCAGGTACTCAACGCGCCGCCGCTCAGCTTATCGATCTGGCCTACGTTCGGTGTACTGGTCGTGTAGGTACCGTTGCCGATGTACAAGCTCGCGTTGGCAGTGTCGTTCGGGTTAAAGGCCAGGCCCTGTGGCTGCATCAGGGCGTTGTTCAGTACCAAGGTCTGCGCACTGCTCAGCGAAATCTGAGAGGCGGCTCCCAGGCCTGAAAGGAACGCGTACAGATGCGGTTCAGCGCTTCCTCCGCTAGGAGTGAAGTCCACCTGAATCGCTCCTTTACGAATCCCCGGTAAACCTGGCTTGAAGGCGACGCTGAAGATGCAAAGCGTGCCTTGCGGGAGAGGCTGGTTGGCCAGCGCCGTAGGCGTGGATCCCTCGTAGCATTGAACACCGTTATCAGTGAAGTCCGCGATTGATCCATTAACCGGGCTGTAATTGTAGGACAAGGTACCGGCCTGAGTGAAGGTATAAGGCACACTGAGGGTCGTCGCGGTTCCGCCGACCGTCGTGGTCTGGGCCCCAAATACAGGGTTCAGCAAGCTAATCTTCTGCGTGGTGCTGTTGGCCACGTAGTTGGTGTCACCTGAATAATTGACGGTTACCGTGTTCAGTCCGGGATTGAAGAAGAAGCTGTTCAAGCTCAACAGCGCCGACGAAGTCGATCCCGATCCGGGTACGAGCGTGCCGCTACCCAGCGTCTGGCCGGCAAACGTCACCGTTACGGTTCCGGTTGGAGCAGCATTGTTTCCGTTCACGTTTACGGTATACGGCGTCGGCTGGCTGAAGTAGCAGCATTCATCCGTAGGATAACCGGCGGTGCCGCCGATCCCCGTCGCGCCGGTCGTGCCAACTACCAGCGGTACGCTTGCCGTCGCAGTATTGAAGTCAGCCGCGTTGGGCCCAGTCGCAGTAAACACTACCGTCAGGGTATAGTTGCCGGCCGGTAGTATCGCATTGTTTGCCGAGTTGCAGGCTTGGCCAGCAACCTGGCCAGGAGTTTTGGCTGGGCAGGCATTGGGCGTAAAGGTGTAGACATAGTTGCCTGGCAATGTGCTGCCCTGGAACGTAGCAGTCGCATCGAGCTGGATACCGGTGAGTGGGGTGCCGGGGGAAATCGCTTCCGGCGTGGGCCAGTTAAGAATCGGGGTGGCCTTGGTCACGAGGATCGTCGTGCTGCCGTTGGCACTGTTGTAGCCGGCAGTGTTGTTGGGCGTGAAGGCCACGTCGAGTGTAGTGGTGCCGACGGGCAGGATTGCACCCGGCGCAGACTGGTTGCCAGGTAGATACGTGTAGACATAAGTTCCGGGCACGACAACCTGGTTATTGGTGCCAAAACCAAGAGCCATGATCACCACGTTCCGGTTGTTGGGCACGGTGACGCTTACCAGGGTTCTGGCAGGATTCGCGGTGATCTTATAACCGTACAGTCTGTAAGTTCCAGGATTGCTGCCACCACCTTGCGTGTTGGCGTGGTCGGTGGTAGCCACCACCGTCTCACCGCCAAAAGTGCCCCCGTTGCGGTTCCAGGCGCTCATGTTCACCGTCTTGGTGGACGGATTTCCGGTGGCATAAGTGAGGATGAAGGGCGCGTTGGGTGCGTTCCCGTTATTTCCGTTCTGATCGATGCCTGCGGCGGCGCCAATCAGGTAAACGGATGAGTAATTACCCGGCTGCGGCAAGGTGTAAACCGCGCCATTGGAAATGGCGTTGGGAACTGTAGGCTGTCCCAGGGTGAAGGTAGTGCCCTGATAGTTCACCTGGCCGGCCGTCGCCGGAGTGCCCAGGTTCAACTCATTGTAAGAGTATGCGTTGCCTTTGGTGTCAAAGCCGGCGAGACTGAAGGGTGTGCCGTCGGTAGCGGTTGAAATCACCAACAACTGATTGGTAGGAATAACCGGGGTGGGCTGGGCTTGGGCCATGGCGACCGCATCCAGCTGGGTTGAGCTGAGCGGGGTTCCATAGGTAATCGGCGCCGGCGTAGGCCAGGAAATGGTCGGCGTAGTGGTGGTAGCCGGGCCTACGACCTGCAGGCTGACCGTGGCGTTTGCCGAGGTGTAGTCCACAGTATCGGTCGGCGTGAACGTCACGTCGAGCGGGTCCGTTCCCACCGGTTCGATTGTGCCTGAGGGTGGGTTGTATACAAACGTTCCCGGAATCTGGGGCGTCTGCAGATCCATCGACAGCATCACGATATTGCGGGTATTCGGGAGCGTGACGCTCTTGGCTGTCTTGTTTACATTGAGCGGAATATCGTAGCCGAATACGCAAACTGAGTCTGGCTGGGTCGTTCCGTCGTCGAAGTTACGCTTCTCACTGCAGTTAACCACCGCTTCGCCGGGCCAGCCGGCAGCGTTAAACCAGTCACTCATATTCTGGTTAAACACAGTAGTGGTGTTGTCTGTGTAGGTCACGATGAAGGTTTGGTTGGCGTTGATGTTGTTCACCATCGCCCCCAGCATGAACAAATCGGTGAAGGTGCCCGCAGGCAGCGGGATGACCAGCCCCGACGCCGCACCCGTGGGGGTGGCGACCGCGTCTGGCGCATTGGCTGGCCCCATATTGAAGGTCATGCCGTTCCACACTACCGTTGAGCCGAGCGTGGTAGTGGAATAGGAGTATCCATCGTTATCGAAGCTATTCGCCTGCGGATAAGTGGAACCCGGAGTATAGATACCGGTTACGTTGTAGGGAAGCGGTACTGACACGGTGCCAGACGTAGCGGTGGCATCCAATTGGAAGCCGTTCAACGGCGTTCCGTAGGAGATAGGCGTGGGCGTGGGCCAAATGATGACCGGCACACCTTGATTGACGAGGATCTGCACCGTCGTCGACTGGGTCGCATAAGTCGGATCCGCCGGGACGAAGGTTACCGATAGCGTATGCGTTCCAGCGGTAAGAACCGTGGTCGCGGCGGGATTATAGGTGAAAGTACCGGCCAGCGGAACTCCGAGCACCGTATCCGTCGCATTCAACTGAACGCTGCTCAGCGGAGTGGGGTAGGTGATGGCTGCCGGGGTATTCCAGGTCAGGACCGACGGGTTCAAGGTAGACCCGGCTACCGTGTTGCTGGTGCTGCCGGTAAACGCGCAGTCACCCCCGTAGGTTGCCGTAAAGCTTTCTGAAGCCGCGAACGGAAAGCTCGTATTGAGCACTGCGACTCCGCTGGAAAGAGGAGCTGTACCGATCACCGTCGCGCCGTTCTTGAAAGTGACCAATTCCCCGTTGGTGGACTGGGAACCGTATGCCGACGGGGTAAGTGTCGCCTGCAACAGGACTTGCTGGCCCACAAAATTGTTGGCCGGTGTAACGGTCAGGACGAGCTTCGTCGCCTGGGCATTCCCAGTGAAGGTTTGCGGCGCCGATGCGCTTGACCCATAGTTAGTGTCGCCGGCATAGCTGGCGACCACGTTTTGCGGTGACGTCGTGCATCCATTGATAGTGATGTTGCTGATCGATGCCGACTCTGATTGGCCGGACAAAAGCACACTCAGGCCGTTGCCGGTGATAGCGGTTATATCGACCCGATCGTCGCCATTGATATCTCCTGCGGTGGCGAAAATTGAAGCCGTTCCCAAACTGTAATAGGTGGCCGGCTGAAAGGTACCCGTGGCGGTACCCAGCAATACGCCGACACTGGTACTGCCATTGGCGGAGATAATGTCCGGGTTGCCGTCGCGATTGAAGTCTCCAATGGTCAGATAGTACGGACCAGCATTCATGGCGTACTTGACTGGGGCCGCGAAGGTGGGGGACGCTGTCTTCAGGTTAATCGAAATATAGATTTGGTTATCCGGAGCGCTGGTAGTTGCCAGGTCCGGCCATCCGTCGTGATTAAAGTCACCCAGCGCAACCGAACCTACCTGGCTTGAGCCGAGGTTGACGGGGATAAATGTCTGGAATGTTCCATCGCCGTTGCCTAACAGGATGCTGGCCGAACCGGTAGCGTCCGAGGCCACTGCAAGATCTAGAAATCCATCCTGGTTGATATCCCCGACCACGACATTCCAGGGCGCATTGCCAACCGTATACGGCACTGCCTTTTGGAATGTCCCATCGCCGTTTCCGATGAGAACTGCAACCTGGTTCAGAGCGGCATTGGTGGCCACCAGATCGGCCACGCCGTCACGGTTGAAGTCACCCGTGGCCAGCAGTCTGGACGCTGTGGGCCCGCTCCCGATAGCCGCCACCGGGACGTTCTTGGGAGCCTGGAAGGTTCCATCCCCGTTGCCGAGGTAGACATTGATGCTGCCGACAGAGCCAGGCCCCGATGCGCTGAGTACGGCCAGGTCCTGCTTGCCATCCTGGTTGAAGTCTCCTACCACCACAGCGGTAGGCTCAAAAGGAGAGGGGGGCGTAAGCGACGTACCGTTGGTAAACGTACCATCACCCTTGCCCAGCAGGATGACGATCGGACCGGTGTTGGTGGGGACGGCAAAATCCGGCCGGCCATCACCGTTGAAGTCGCCTTCCGCCGGGCCGTTGGTGCTTCCGGTCTGCCCGTTGTTCATCCCGGTGATGGGATAACTCGTCGGAGCCGTGAAACCGTTCTGCAGGGTCGCGGGATTGAGCGGCGCGGTACCCAGAACAAAATTTGAGGTGGTGTCAGTGAAGGTGACGTTTCCCGTCGGCGCCGAAGGACCAAAGGCAGATACGGTTCCCTTAAAGGAGTAAGGTCCGGGGGCGGTACCCGTAGTTGTCAGCGCGGTCGCGGACGCATAGGGAATGGCAAAAGGGACAGACTGCGCAGGAGAAGAGCTGGTGGCAAAGAAAGAAGTACCGCTATAGATGGCCTGGAACTGGTGGGTTCCCACTCCGCCGACTTCTGTCTCAAGAATTGCTGTGCCGGCATTGCCATTGGTGGATTGAACCTGAACCGTCCCCAGGACTTCGCTGACCCCGTTATAGGTATCAGTGAAGCTCACAGTTCCACCGGCAACGGTGTACTCCGTGGCCAACACCTGCGCCGTCAAGGTGATAACAGCCCCGCTGTTGGGGTTATCGGGCGCGGTTAGCAGGGTGGTAGTCGTGGGCGTCAACGCCGCCCATGCCGCAGGAGCGGTAGTCACCAACGCGAGAGCGCTCAACAGCACTGGCACCAATCGGCCAAGAGATATCTGTCTGGAATTCAAACGGCGCCTAAGAGCTACGATGGGAAAGTGCGTCATGGGTTTTGAAGCTCCAATTTCTACGTTTTAGTTCGCCCGTGTGATCTAAAGAAACACCCGGCTGACAAAGAAGGCAGTAATACATCGCAGTGGCCTTGTTGGCGCACCTGTAGTCATGAGCTGTGCCAGTTAGCGTCAACTGCTGGAGAATACCTTCGCTTTTGACACATTGTTATTACCCTTATGTGGGATTTAGTAACAGTGTTCGACTTTTAACAGCAGGAAACTTCTTGCTTGTAACTTCCGGGAAGAAAGGCGTGGGTAACACCCGCAAATTAACTGCTCTGTCATCGGCAATCGAGTCACTGGTATCCTTCCCGAGGACAGTCAAACAGGAGCGAGCACCGAGCGAACATCCCTATGGACAAGAGAGAATTTTTGAAAACATCCGGCGTTTTCCTTGCCGGCACGATTTTGTCGCCCTTTGGGTCGGGCGAGCAGCCAACTGCGCCGCGGACAAACTGGTCAGGGAATTACACCTACAGCACTCGCCAACTGTATGAGCCTCAGACAGTTGAGGAAGTGCAGGAGGTGGTCAAGCGGACAAAGAAGATACGGGCTTTGGGCGCCCGCCACTCGTTCAATGGAATCGCCGACAGCACTGAAAGCCAGATCTCGCTGGCCCACCTCAACCAGATGAATCTGAACCGGGAGACGCGCACGGTGACCGTCGGAGCAGGGGTAACCTATAGCGAACTGGCTCCCTATCTTGAGAGCCAGGGTTATGCCCTGCCCAATCTAGCCTCGTTGCCGCATATTTCGATCCCCGGCGCTATCGCTACGGCCACCCATGGTTCGGGCATCAAGAATGGCAATCTGGCCACACCCGTGTCAGGTCTGGAACTAGTGACGGCCGAGGGTGAGTTGCTGACTTTGTCCCGGGAGCGGGATGGGGATCGCTTCCACGGGGCGGTGGTGAACCTGGGCGCGATCGGAATCTTGACCAGGGTCACGCTCGATGTGCAACCTACCTATAAGGTTGCGCAAGTCGTCTATCAGAACTTGTCGATGAATGTATTGGAAGGCCACCTGGACGAAATCTTTGCCAGTGCCTACAGCGTGAGCCTGTTCACCGACTGGCAGAATCACCGCATTAGCCAGGTGTGGGTGAAACGGCGCCTGTCCACGGACAGCGCACCGCACTTCGAGCCCGAGTTGTTCGGCGCCACGCTGGCCACGCAAAAGCTGCACCCGTTGGCCGGGCACTCCGCCGAAAGTTGTACCGAACAACTGGGCATTCCCGGACCCTGGTACGAACGGCTGCCCCACTTTCGCATCGGCGCCACCCCCAGCAGCGGCGCGGAATTGCAATCCGAATACCTCATTCCCCGGGAAAAGGGTTACCAGGCCATACTGGCCGTGGAGCAACTTAGAGAGCACGTGACTCCCCATCTGTTTATCACGGAGTTGAGGACCATCGACGCAGATGATTTGTGGATGAGCACTGCCTATCAACGACCGTCGATGGCCATTCACTTCACCTGGAAGCCGGAGTGGCCGGCGGTGAAGGCCGTGCTACCGATGATTGAAGAGAAGTTAGCGCCTTTTGACGCCCGTCCGCATTGGGGCAAGCTGTTTGCCATGAACGCTTCGCGGATCAAGC
>CAZSUK010000415.1:0-5066 GCA_964609355.1 uncultured Acidobacteriaceae bacterium
CCGTTCGGGTCCAGGACGCGCACGCCCATCCCATCGGAATACCGGTAGCCCAGCTTGAAAATATGGCCCACCTCAATGGCCTTGGCGACCTTGAGCGGGGTACCGGGCACGGGCGGACACTGGGGACAGTTCTCACCCTCGATCACATTCCGCACGTCTGCAATCAGGGTAGGAACAAAATCCCTTCCCGGCGTCACATTGCGCAGATGATATTCCTCCTGGTTGGCGCCGGCGACCAGATTATGGCGGCCCTCAAGCGCACGATCCAGGATCACCGTCACTTTGCCCGCCTCCGGCTGTTCGCCCGGGGGCAGGATATCGAGACCGATGGGTCCCAGGTACCCAGCCGGAGAATGAAACGTGTCGACGATCTCCTCCGCAACCATGGGCCGGAGCTCGCGGGCAGACGGAAACAGTGCGGTCAGCTTGGCCTGGTTGATGGTGTGATCGCCTCGCAGCAGAACCACGATTGGGCTCACGATCTCTGCAGCCCCAACCTTGTCTGCCGGGGTCAGCGACATGTAAGCCATGGTTTTGACCTGGTGAGCCGGCTCTAATTGCAGAAACGCGCCTACGGCTTCGATCGTGCGTTGTCCCGGAGTATGCACCAGGTCCGCGGCATCATTCCCGGTCAGATCTTCGACTGGCCATAGCTGGGAGGTGGCTTTTTCAAGGTTGGCGGCATAGTTGCACGTAGGGCAGCTGACGATCAGGTCTTCGCCGGCGTCGGCGTAGACCATGAACTCCTGCGATTGAGAGCCGCCCATGGCTCCGGAATCGGCCTGCACGGCCACGAACCTGAGACCGCTGCGCGTGAAGATGGCGCGATACGCGCCGTCATGCAGGTTGTAGCTATGGTCCAGGCCGGCGTCATCGAGATCGAAGGAGTAGCTATCCTTCATCAGGAACTGGCGTACTCGGAGCAGGCCTGCCTTAGGCCGCGGTTCGTCGCGGAACTTGGTCTGAATCTGGTACCAGATTTGCGGCAACTGCTTGTAACTTCTTAACTCTTTACGGGCGATGTCGGTTATGACCTCTTCGTGGGTCATTCCCAGAGCCAGCCAGGCGCCTTTTCGGTCCTGCAGTTTGAACAGGTTTTGGCCCATGCTGGTCCAGCGCCCGCTCTCTTCCCACAGTTCTCGTGGGTGCAGGGCCGGCAAGAGGAATTCCTGGCCGATGCGGTCCATCTCCTCACGAACGATGGCCTGGATTTTATTAATAGAGCGCTGTCCGAGAAACAAATATGAGTAAATTCCGGCGCCGACTTGACGAATGTAGCCGGCCCGCAATAGAAATTTGTGACTCGCTACCTCGGCATCGGCCGGGGCTTCGCGCAAAGTGGGGATGAAAAGCTTCGACCAACGATACATTCTCTGTTGATTCTAAATGGTAGGGGAGTCCTGGCGGTATTCACGGGACTGTCATCAAACCGGGCGGGCCGCTTTCTACAATCACGGGTGCTATGTATAACGAACCTTTGAGCTTCGAAGTTGTTCCCGGCCGGACCGCGGATGTTCGTATCTTTCGCTTGCACGGGCCGATCACTCTGGCCAATTTGTTCGACTTCCAGAAAACCCTCAATGCCGGCACGGAAGCGGTCACGATCATCGACTTCACCGAATCGGAGTACATGGATTCTGCCGGGCTAGGCGTTTTGCTCAACTACTATGTATCGGCCAAGCGCCGTGGCCGTTTTCTTCGCCTGGTAGCGGTCAATTACAGGGTGATGGAACTGCTCAAACTCACCAGCGCCCACACCCTCATCAAGATTTACGACACTATTGCAGCTGCCGAAGCGGCCACTTCTTAAGCCGTGTCCTCATGAGCCTGCGGCTCACCCACCGTGATGAAAACCAGGGACACAGACCTAATGGTAGAGGCGAGTATTTCTTGCCCTGCCACTGTTCTTGCCCCGAGGCCCTTCCCCGCAACTTCTACTATTCCCACCCTTCGCCAAAGGCACGAAGGATGGGGCACCCGATCCTTTGTGGCAGGCAATGAAGGGTACGGCCTGGTGGTTGCTGCTCAAGCGGTTCCTATGTCAGATAAGCTCAAGTCCCCAAAGATCATGAAGATGGAGGACGCCGATCACCGAGCGGGCCGAGTCCACCACCACCAGCGAGGTGATCTTGTTTTCTTCCATCACGCTGAGCGCACGGAGGGCAAACTCGTCCGCGGTAATGGTTCTGGGGGTGGGGTTCATGGCATGGCCGGCGGCCATCGCCAAAGCGTCCGGTCCCTTGGACTCCAGGAGCCGTCGCAGGTCGCCGTCGCTCATGATGCCGATCAGGGCCCTTCCCTCGATCACGGTAGTCATGCCAAGGCCCTTGCGGCTCATTTCGTAAATGACCGCCGGCATCGGTGTGGCGGCGGTCACGGTGGGTACTGCATCACCGGAGTGCATCAGTTCCCGCACTCTCGCCAGTTTCCTTCCCAGCTTGCCGCCGGGATGTAGGTCGGCAAAATCTTCCGCGCGAAAGCCTTTTTTGAGTGAAACGGCGACAGCCAGTGCGTCTCCGAGTGCCAGCATGACCGTGGTCGAGGCGGTCGGGGCCAGGCCCATGCCACAAGCTTCCTGCTCGATACTCAAGTCCATTGCTATATCGCTGGCCAGCGCCAGCGTAGAAGTCATGGCACAGCAAAAACTGATCAGGGCGTCGCCGATTCTCTTCAGCGCCGGTAGCAGGCGCAAGATCTCATCGGTTTCGCCGCTGGCCGAGAGCGCAAGCACCACGTCACCCTTAGCCAGCATGCCCAGGTCCCCGTGCAGAGCTTCGGCAGGATGTAGGAACAGGGCGGGGGTCCCGGTTGAATTGAATGTGGCCACCAGCTTCTGGGCAATAATTCCGCTTTTGCCGATCCCGGTGACCACCACTCGCGCACGCCGCTGCCCGCAGTCCACGATCAAATCCACAGCGCGCGCAAACCGGGCCGCCATACCGTCTTCCAGCCGGGCTGCAAGTCTAAGCAGCGCCTCGGCTTCTATACGGATTAGCTGCGCTGGCGTGGGTCCGTTCATGGCACAAACAATTGATCGTAGCAGGCGTCCATTAGAATGGAGACGTGAAGCGCAATCAATGGGTTATCGTGCTGGTGCTGGCAGCCTTGGTGCTGATGGTGTGGTCGGGATATGCGAACTACAAGCGGCGCAAGCAATATGCGCAGCGCCAGGCGCAGCAAGGCACTCTGGTTCCTGAGACAGCCAATAATCAGTCGGTCCAGCAGGATGTCGCTGCCGACGAAGGTCTTCCCGATCTGCGTGGCAAGCGCGCTCCTGAATTTAATTTGCGAACCGTCGATGGCAAGAAAGTCTCGCTTTCTGATTACAAAGGGAAGGCGGTGCTGATTAACTTCTGGGCAACATGGTGCGCGCCCTGCAAGATCGAGATGCCCTGGCTGGTCGCTCTACGAAGTCAGTACGCGCCGCAGGGTTTTGAGATCCTTGGCGTGAACGAGGATGATGCCGGAACTCCGCGGGCAAAGTTGGCCAAGTTCGGCCAGGAGCAAGGTCTGAACTATCCATTGCTTGTGGGGGATGACTCCATGTCGCGCAAGTACGGCGGGGTCGAGTTTCTTCCCACCTCCTACTTCGTAGGCCGGGATGGCAAGATTGTTGCCGAAACGGCCGGGTTGGTTTCGAAGAGTGAAGTAGAAGCCAGCATCAAGAAGGCGCTGGCTACCGGGGGCGGGTAGTGATTTGCTTTGTCCTGATGTTTCTTTGGCTGCAGGTCCTCAAGGACAAGCCGTTGCCGTTGCCCGCGGAGGATGCTGTCCAATTTCTTTCTCCCGAACAAGTCAACATTTCCGCTCAGCGGCCCGCCGAGATTGATCTTCATTTTCGCGTGGCCGATGGTTTCCACATTAATTCTCACCATCCCTCTGAGAAGTCGTTGATCGGGGCCCGATTGGCGGTGATCGAACCACCGGGGCTTCACGTCACTGCAGTCGACTTCCCTCCGGGAACGGAGTATGCCCTCCAGGTTGCTCCGCAGGAGAAACTCAGTGTCTATACGGGAGAGTTTGTGCTACACGCCCATATCACGGCGCAGAAGGGCGAACACGTGTTGCAGGGTGGCCTTCACTACCAGGCCTGCGATGCGAGTTCCTGTTTGCCTCCGCATACGATCCCAGTGTCGGTGAACGTTGTAGCGCAGTAGCAGATCCCTCCGCTTCCTCGGTCGAAAAACATTTCCAAGAAAGCGCATCCACACAGAGATCTCTCCACTACGCTGCGCTCCGGTTGAGATGGCAAAGGGGAGGGTCGTTATGAACCGCAGCAGCGGTTTAGCAAACTGCAGGTCCGTTCATTGTGCTCCTACGGGGCTCCGGTCGGGATGACAAAGGGAAGGGAGGTTACGTTTCGGAAGGTTAGCGACTTGGATGGACAGAGTCACGAACTACTTGGCGAAGACAGCGGTTTCCGTTTCCTTGACTGCTGCTCCGGGCCATAACGCCTCTACCCTTTGTCATCTCGACCGGAGCGCACCCGGATTTCCTACTTCGCGCTGCTGGCGACGTCCACGTGTGCGGCTCTCCGTAAAGAGAGCCGCATGCAGATTCGCAAAGCCAGGGGTCTCGACAGGAAATCCGGGGGAGCGTAGTGGAGAGATCTGCGGTTTAACGGCCCTCTCGTGGAATGTTTTCACTGACTGACCACGTTCACCTCGTTCACCGCCTTGAGCCGCTTCACCACACGGTCCTTCCCGAGTGCAGCCATAACCGCAAATAAGCTCGGCGCAACGCCCTGACCGGTGAGCGCGACCCTGGACCCGTTAATCAAAGCGCCGGCCTTAACACCTTTCTCCTCAGCAAAGCCACGCAGCAACTGCTCCGTCGTCGCCTCACTAAACTCATCCAGCTTTTCGTACCGCTCCCCCAGTTCGGCCACAAGCGCGCGCGTCTGTTCGTCGGCAAGGAATTTCGCCACCGCCGCGGTATCGTATTCATACGCATCGCTGAAGTACCCTCGGAAAGCTCCGGCAAAATCTTTAAGACTGCGCGCCCGGGGTTGCAACAAAGCAATTGCCGCAAGTGTTTCTTCCTTCGAGCGGTCGGAACGGAACCCG
>CAZSUK010000416.1:0-22486 GCA_964609355.1 uncultured Acidobacteriaceae bacterium
CTGGTTCTGCAGGGCGGGCGGAGTGTAGGGGTTGTGGACAAAATGGGCAGCCGCGTCCGCAGCGGAAAGAGTCATCGTAATGATGAAATCGGTGGTGGCGAAGCCCAGCAGGACGAGCACAATGACCTTGCCGGTCCATCCTGGGAACAGCTTCTCGAGCATCGCTATGCTGCCCTGCCCGTTGGGGCTGGCGGCGGCGACCCGATTGTAGACCGGCAAGGCGGCAAAGAGCGTCACCAGAACCAGAACGAGAGTCGCAACTGGCGACAGCATGCCGGCGGCAAGGAAAGCGATGCCCGATTGATACCCGAGGGTGGAGAAGTAATCCACGCCGGTAAGGCACATCACGTGCAACCAGGGATGCTTGCCTTTATCGTCGGGCCCGTGAGGAGTGTCAGGGTGTTCAATGTCAGCGAACAGCCAATTTGAAAAAGACACGGGTGCTCCTTGATAGCCGCTGTTACCTGGAAAGCCACGGCCTTTGCACAGAGTAACTGGGGATCGCGGTGAAGCCCTTTTTGCTGACGACGATGAGCTTTCTCCGGGCAAGCCATCCCGCGGCTGCCTGAGCAGAGCTTTTCGATATCCCGATTGACTCTGCCAACTGCTGGTAGCTGATGGTCACTGCTTTACCCTGGCGCTGCTGCTCCGCGGCTAGCCATAGGTAGACCAAAAAACTCACCGGCCTGCGGTCGTGTCCAACCAGGTCGCGCATCAAGACGTCTACTACGTAATCGTCCAGGGTTAGCATCGCTATATCAACGGTCAATATAGCATCGAGTACCTGATTGCACCGTCTAGATGATGCAAGTTATGGTGCGATGGAGTTTTTTTGGGGGGAGGAAGCGACATGATTCGCGGCGTCAAAATTGTCAGTATTCCTGTACGCAACCAGGATGTTGCGTTAAAGTTTTACACTGAGCAGATCGGATTTAAGGTAGCCACCGATCAGCACTTTGGATCGGGCCAACGATGGATTGAACTGCTCATTCCGGGCGCTGATACTTCGCTCGCGCTCTTTACGCCCGAGGGCCATGAAAACAGGATTGGCGGTTTTCAGCCTCTGACGTTCTGGTGTGACGACGTGTTTGCAACGGCAAAAGTCCTTAAGTCCAAAGGCGTGGAATTGACGGCTGAGCCGAAGAAGGAAATGTGGGGAACCATGGCGAAATTCAAGGACCCTGATGGCAACGAATTCGTATTTTCAAGCAGGTAAATCTGATGCGGTGCTCTCCAGACTTTGCCCGCGCCATTTTCATTTTCTCAGGTGCGCCGCAGGCTAATAGCTCTGCTGTGAGGGTTATTCCTCACGCAGGGCTTCCATCGGATGCACTGTGGCCGCACGCTGTGCGGGCAACAGGCTCGCGATCATTGCCACCGCAACCATGCCGGCGATCGCAGCGCCTAGGGTCAACGGATCTCGCGGCTTCAGTCCATACAGCATCGAAGCTGCGGCGGTTCCTGCAGCCAATGCCAACCCGGTTCCTATTGCCAGGCCAATCAGCAGCAGAATCGCTGCTTCTCGCAACACCATCACCAATATGTCGTTACGGTTCGCGCCCAACGCCATGCGGACACCAATCTCATTCCTGCGCCGCACCACCATATAGGAGATCACACCATAGAGGCCCACCATCGCCAGAATTGTCGCCAGCGCGCCAAAGAAACCTGACAGGGTGGCCATCAATTGCTCACGAAGAAGTCCTTCGCGGATTTGCGTCTTGAGCACGCGGAAGGTAAGAACTAGCGACGGATTCATATCGTTCGCAGTGTGCTTGATGGAAGAAATAAGCGAAGCCAACGGCTCATCCGAACGAATCATCAGCTTCGAGTCTTCTTCTGGCCCGTTGGCCTGCGTGAATGAGACAAACGCAATGGGCCTGGGGTCTTCGCGTAGCTCGTAATACTTTGTGTTCTTCACCAGTCCGACAATCCGATAGGTCTGGTCAGGCTTCCCTGAATCGCTAAAAACCCGTCCCAGCGGATTTGCACCACCCATGAATTTGCGCGTGAATGCCTCGTTTACGATTGCCACACGCGGGGACGTAGGAGTATCGGTCTGGTTGAAATCACGCCCTGTCAGCAAGGGCGTCTCCATGGTACGGAAATATCCTGGGCTGACCCGGCTAAGCGTCACGTCCTGCCGCTGCGGACCGTTGGGAATATCGATGTTATCGTCCCAACCGCTGTGATTCAGGGGAACGACGAGGGTCTCAGCAGCGGAACGTATTCCAGGGATGCTCTGCATGCGCGCCAACAATGCCTGCTTATAGGCCATTTGGCTCGCTGGCGGCAATTTGAGCGGAGAAAAATCAAAATCAACCACCAGGAGGTGGTCCTGCTCAAAGCCAGCATCCTGTGTCAGCAGATTTTGGAAAGTTCGGACGAATAAGAACGCTCCGGTTAAGAGGACGAGCGACAACGCGATCTGCGAGACAACCAGCGCCCGGCGCAGTAGAAACCGATCTCGGGACGCGGTGAGCCCACGGCCCGCCTTCATTACCACCCCGGGATCAGTGCGCGAGGCTTGCATCGCCGGAACCAGCCCGAAGAGTACGCAGGTAAGAATTGCAAGTGCCGTGGCAAACCCGAGCACGCGCCAATCAGGGGTTAGCTCAACAAAGATCTGATTGTCGTGAGTGCTGAGGAAAGCCACCAGCAAGCGGCTCAGGATTTGTGCCAACGCTGCGCCGGCGATTGTGCCTAGCGCCGCAAGCAGCAGGCTCTCCGCCAGCAATTGACGAATCAATCGCGAGCGCGAGGCACCCAACGTCAAGCGCAACGCCATTTCCCGTTGCCGGACACTTGCCCGCGCCAGCATCAGGTTGGCAAGGTTCGCACAAGCAATCAGCAGCACCAGGCCAGATAGCGCGAGCAGAAGCCACAACGGATCTTCATAGTCGTGACGCAGACCGGATACACCCGTAGCAGCAGGCAGCGCCCCCAAGCGAAACGCCAGGTAGTCTTTTTTTTCTATTGCATCGTACTCGCCAGGCAAGGTGGCTGCGAAGATTTGAGGTGAGATGGCAGCCAACTGCGTGGAAGCGCGTTCGATGGTCCAGCCCGGCTTTAAACGTCCGATAGTAGCGATCCACCACTCGGCCGGGCCATCCATGAGCGAGCCTTTGGTAGAAAACACGGCTTCGCTGCAGATGGCTATGGCAACGTCAAAATTCTGCCCCACATCCACGCCGTAGAAGTTGGCTTGGGTTACGCCAATGATCTGGAACGGCTGCCCATTCAAGGTCAGCTTGCTTCCGAGGGCTTCCGGACGCCCGCCAAATTCTCGCTGCCAGAATGTGTAGCTCAGGACGGCGCCCTGGGCGCCGCAACCACGATAATCATCCGCTGGAGAGATAAGACGCCCCAGCACAGGCTGCACTCCCAGCACGTCGAAAAACTCTCCGCTCACCATCAAGGTGTTGGCATAGCGCGCTTCCCCGCCCTGGCCAAGGTTGCGCCGGGCTGGAGCCCAGGCAGCGATACGGGAGAATCCCTGTTGCTGCTCACGCAAGCCATTCCAGAGGGCGCCGGTGAGGTCAGAATCGGGGGAATAGAAGTCTCCGTGGCAACAATGGGGGGAATCGACAATCTTGACTCTCGCCAGTTGCTGCGGATCTTTTACTGGTAGGGTGCGCAAGCGGACAGCATCCAGCAATTGAAAGATGGTCGTATTGGCGCCGATGCCTAATGCGAGCGATAGGATTGCCACCATAGCGAATCCTGGATTTTTCCGCAGCAGTCGTGCACCGAAGCGCAAGTCGTTCCAGATTCCCGCAAGGATTCCCGCATTCTCGTCTTTCCCTAAGGGCACGGGCGGACGGGGTGCTTGCAGGCTTGCCTTCAATCCGGAAACCAAGGCGCTGTCATTCAGTTCCTTCAGTAAGGACTGATGAGCCACTTTAGGATCAGTCCCGCCAGCGAGCATGTCATCATAACGATCTCGCAGATGCTGGCTCAGCTCTTCCACCAGCTCTGCTTCGCGCATCGGCTCGAGGTTAAGGGGAGCGAGGGCAGCTCGGATTTCCTTCGCCCAATCAGGCATTTTCTGCCTCCGTGATGCGATGGATTGCGTTGACGAAATCAAGCCAGGTAGCGCGCTGGGTTTTGAGGATCTGCTTTCCATCGTTTGTCAGCCGGTAGTAGCGCCGCCGTCGCTGGCCCGCTTTTTCCACCCATCGTCCGGCAATCCATCCACGTTTTTCCAGGCGATACAGCAATGGGTAAAACGAGGCGACGTTGAACTTCAAAACCCCATCGGAGCGGTCTTCGATGAGCTTGCTGATCTCATAGCCGTGCCGCGCGCGGTGCTCAACCAGGGAAAGGATCAGAAGTTCCGCGCTGCCCTTTTTCAACTCTCGATCAACTGGCGGTACTATATGTTTCATAGCAACATATGGTACTGCCATATGCACAAATGTCAAGCGGGGGTTCAACAGGCTCCCGAAAGGGGTGCTGGGACAAGCCATTCGTCCCACGTACTCTGGTGCGTGGGGCACCCGTACAGAGTTGTCGAATGCGCGAGTGTTGTGGGGGGGTCTGCGGCTTTACGCGTAGCGAAATAGCGCTTTGAACCCGTAGTCCATGTGTTGCTGTATATGGCAGTGAAATAAAGACAGGCCCGGCTGGTCAGCAACAAAGTCCACCACGGCCCGCCCGTAGTACGGAACCACGACGGTGTCTTTTAGGATGCCTCCGGTCTTAACGCCGTTCATCTCTACCAGCTCGAGTTGGTGGCGATGCAGGTGAAGAGGATGCGCATCATCCGTACGGTTGCGAAACACCAAACGATAGCGAGTTCCCTGCTTTAAAACGAATTCTTTTTCGTGTGGGTACGGCTTTCCGTTTACCAGCCAGGTATTGAACTTGCCCGAGCCACCCGGAATCTTTTCAAAGACCATATCGATCGTCTGACCGGGTGCAACCGGATTCTCGTTGATTTTGCCGAACAGCGTGTAGTCCCACGCCGTTCCCGATGGCGCGACCCACTCGGGTTGCCGGTGCTGGTTTTCGTATTCCACGATGACCCCCAGCCCGGTGTTGCGAATCCTCTCCTCGGTGGCGCCCAGGATCCATACGCCCGGCTGGTTCATTTCGACAATTGCATCCACCCGCTCCCCGGCGCCCAACAGAATCGCATTCACCTTCTGAGGATTTGGTACCGGGTTGCCGTCCAGCGCGATTACCTGGAACTGATGCCCGGCGAACGCGATGCGCCGGTTTTCGATCGCGCTCGCATTTAACAGGTGCATCAGGATCCGCTGACCCTGCTTCACTCGAATCGGCTCCCCTGCACCCAGCGCCTTATCGTTAATGGAATAAGTCATGGAGTTGACTTCAAGGCCATTCGGATCCGTATTCATGACCGTGGGCTTTTCCGGCTGCGGGCCGGCGTGGCCGTCGTCATCATCGTCATCCATATTGCTGGTAAAGAAAGGCTCCCAATCGCGCAGCGAAAGAAAAAGCTCCTGGTCATACTGCCCCGGGTCTTTGCCGCCGTCGACGTAAACAAAGCCAAACTGCCCGGTATAGGTTCCGCGATGCAGATCGGCTTGCGCCATAGCGTGCGAGTGGTACCAGCGAGAGCCGGCGGGACCCGGCGTAAGCTGATAACGGCGCCGGCCGCGTGCAGGAACTGGCGGAGTGCCCTGTTCCTCGACTCCATCCACGTCGGGGGGAATCAACATGCCATGCCAATGCACCAACTCTGGTATGTCCGTATCGTTGATTACGTCAACGCTGACGGTTTTGCCTTCGCGCATGCGCAGGATGGGCCCGGGAGAGCTGTCGTTGTAGCCGGTCGTGCTCAGAATATGGTCGGGGGCGAGCTCTACGGTGACTGGAGCAATGCGCAGGGTGTAGTCGGCTTTGGAAGTTTCGTTGCCCGGAGCAGCTGCGCCCATCGGCATTTGCGACGCTTGCGCCAGCAACCTGGCGGCAGCCGATTGCGCAAAGGCCGCGCCGCCCATCCTCAAGAAGTCCCGCCGCTTCAAACCACTGCCCCCTCGGCCTGACTGGAGAAATCGTCTCACACATTTGCGTGAGGCCACAAACTACCGGCTCTCCGCCTTCGTCTATCAGGCGAGAGCCGGCAGCAGTCTGATAATCTCAAGTCACGCGCGGGGAAGGTTCAGCCCATGAAGCTCCTGCAAGCCAGTTCGGCAGCGCTCGTTGGCATGGCGGTGTGCAGCGCACTCTACGCCTACCAGCGGACGGCGGACTTCGGCTTCGGCGATGACGCGGAAACGAATGTAAAGGCTGAGTTTTACTGGTCCCGGTTGAGTTACACCTCAAGCGTAGGCAGCAGTAGCTTCGGGGGTGGTTACGGAGGTTATGGAGGCTACGGCTGGGGCCGCACCTGGTCGCGAGATTATCCCAAGGCAGATCGCCAGGTTTTACTTGCACTGAAGCGTCTTACGCGGATTCAAGGCCGATCCACAGAGCAGGTCGTCGACCTCGATTCTGACAAGATTTTTGATTACCCCTGGGTCTATGCCGTGCAGGTGCAAACCTGGTCTTTCACGGATGAGGAAGCCAAGCGTCTAAGGGAATACCTGCTCAAAGGCGGCTTCCTGATGGTGGACGATTTTCACGGCACAGCGGATTGGGAGGACTTCATGGAGGGTATGCGCCAGGTTTTTCCCGATCGCCCAGTAGAAGACCTGGATAATAAGGACGAGATCTTCCACGTACTTTACGACCTCGACGAGCGCATGCAAGTGCCCGGGGAACAATGGATACGCACCCATAGGACGTATGAAAAGGACGGCTACGTGCCCAAGTGGCGTGCCATCCGCGATGATAAGGGCCGAATCGTCGTTGCCATCTGTCACAACATGCACCTCGGCGACGCCTGGGAATGGGCGGATGATCCGGATTACCCGGAAGTATTCGCATCCATGGCGTTCCGGGTGGGCTTGAACTATATCGTTTACGGCATGACGCATTGAGATCGAACGATCGCGGAAACCCCGGTTTCGTTACATGTTTCAATTCTTTTTCAAGTACCCGATGCCGGTGTTTTCTAAAGGCAAGTTTGTCCTGCTTGGCGCGTGGCCCGGCTGGCTACTGCTAGCACTGACGGTCGCCTGCGCGGCTGGACTTGCGGCCATCATTTGGTCGCGGCTGCCCGCGGCGGCGGCAGCACACATCAGCAAGTGGCGCGCGGGCGCCATCTGGCTTCTGCAGTCGCTGCTGATCGCGACGGTGCTGGTTTTGTTGTGGCAACCGGCGATCACGGTGGCCGAGCTGGCTTCGCAGCAGAACGTAATCGCAGTTGTCATCGATGATTCGCGCAGCATGGCGATTGCCGATAGCGGCAGCGACGGAAAGACGCCCCGTGAAGCAGCGGCCCAGAAGGCACTCGAGGACGGCGTGCTGGCAGGTTTGCAAAAGAAGTTTCAAACCCGGCTCTACCGCCTTGATACCAGGGTGGGCCAGGCTGCTGCGCTTAAGGATATCCAGCCCGTAGCCCCGGCCACGCACCTCAACGACGGCCTGCGTCAACTGGCAAACGATACATCCGATTTGCCGATTGGCGCCATTGTGCTGTTGAGCGATGGCTCAGACAACTCCGGAGACCTGGCGCTCGAGACCATCCGCGCGCTGCGCAATCGCCGCTTGCCTGTTCATACCGTCGGCTTTGGGAAGGAGCACCTGGCGCACGATGTGGAATTAAGCGATGTAAGCGTGGCGACCCGGGCATTGGCCGATTCTCGCATCCCGGCTACAGTCACTTTCCATCAACGAGGCTACGCCGGGAGCAAGGCGTTGCTGTTGGTTCGCGACGGAGACAAAACCGTAGGTTCGAGGGAAATTACATTCAACAGCGACGGCGCAACCCAGGTCGAGACCGTCTTTTTTTCCCCGGGCGGCGCCGGGGCCAAGAACCTGCATTTCCTGCTCGGGCCGCTACCCGGTGAAGAGAATCCGGCGAACAACTCCATGGCACGCCTGCTGGGGGTGACGGACGACAAGCGCCGCATCCTTTATGTCGAAGGGGAGCCGCGTTGGGAGTACAAGTTTATCCGGCGGGCAGAAGATGACGACAAAATTGTGCAGGTGGCCTCCATGCTGCGCACCACCGAGAACAAGATTTACCGCCAGGGCATCAGCGATCCCAAAGAACTTGAGAATGGCTTCCCCGTTCGTCCTGAAGACCTTTTTTCCTACGACGGCATCATCCTGGGGTCAGTGGAAGCCGGCTACTTTACTCCGCTGCAGCAGGAATTGCTGCGCGAGTTCGTGGACCGTCGCGGCGGCGGGCTCCTTTTCCTGGGTGGACGCTTCTCGCTTTCGGATGGCGGCTGGCGCGGCTCCAGCCTGGTAGATCTGTTGCCCACCATCCTGCCCAACAGCAGAAATACCTTTCATCGCAATCCCGCAACCGCGGAACTCACTGTCGCGGGATCGGACAGCCCCATTACCCGTCTGATGGATGACCCGGCAAAGAACACAGACCGATGGAAGAAGCTGACCTACCTGATGGACTATCAGGATGCGGGCACGCCCAAGCCGGGGGCAACGGTGCTGGCCGAGCTCAACTCCGGCGGCCGCAAATTGCCCTTGCTGGTCACGCAGAATTACGGCCGTGGCCGCACCGCCGTCATGGCAACGTCAGGCACCTGGCGATGGCAGATGAGCCAACCGCTGGGAGACCCGGCGCACGATCTCTTTTGGCAACAACTGCTGCGCTGGCTGGTGCTGGATTCTCCAGGAAAAGTTGTGGTGACCGCACCGGGTCAAACTCTGATGGATGACGGCCAGATTCAGCTCACCGCGGACGTTCGCGATAAGGATTACATGCCCGTCAGCGATGCCAAGGTGTCCGCCCATCTGACCGGCCCGGATGGTCTCTCGGCCTTGGTGGATATGACTCCCGCCGCCGACAGTCCGGGAGTGTTCCACGCCAACTGGACGGCAGAAAAACCGGGTTCCTATCTGGCTGAAGTCACTGCCTCGGGCCAGACGGAAAATGGCACGCTCCCTTTCGAACGCATCGACGGAGTCGCGGAGAACTTTCACATTGAGCAAAACCGTGAGTTGCTGGAGAAACTGGCTTCAGAAACCGGCGGCCGCTATTGGAGGCCGGACGAACTGACGCGACTGCCCAACGAAATCTCCTATTCCGACGCTGGCATCTCGGTGAGAGACATCAAAGAACTGTGGAATATGCCGGTGGTGTTTCTGTGGATGCTGTTCCTCATATCCACCGAGTGGCTATTGCGGCGCAAGTGGGGTGTGGTATGAGGCCGACCTTCATGTGCTTGCTGATGGCGGCCCTATCGGCGCACGCCAGCGTCTACTATGTCACGGTCGCAGGGCTAGGGGGCGAACCGGATTACGAGCAGCGCTTTACCGCCAACGCCAAAGATCTGGACAAATTGTTCAAAGATTCCGGCAGCAGCGCACATGTTTACACCTTGAGCGGCCCACAGGCGACTAAGGCAAATCTAACGGAGACGCTCACTTCTGTTGCCCATGATGCCAAGCCTGAAGATGACTTCCTGCTCATATTGATCGGGCACGGATCCTACGATGGAACAGACTACAAGTTCAACCTGGTGGGGCCTGATATTACGGCAGCAGAACTCGCCGGTTTCTGCGACCGCATTCCCGCCAGGCGACAATTGATTGTCAACGCCACTAGCTCCAGTGGTGGATCGGTTGCTGCCCTTGAGAAGCCGGGTAGAGGCGTCATCGCCGCCACCAAGAACGGCACAGAAAAAAATGCGACTGTCTTCGCGCGCTATTGGGTTGAGGCGCTCCAGGACCCCACGGCTGACATTGATAAAAGCGATTCAATCAATGCTATGGAGGCATTTCAATATGCCCAACGCAAGACTGCTGCTTTTTATGAATCGCAGAAGCGTTTGGCTACGGAACATCCCGTGTTTGAGGACACAGGAAAAGGCGAACCCGTCCGAGATGCTTCGAAGAACGAGGGAGTGTTGCTCAAAAACTTTACCGTGCTGCGCATCGGTGCAGCTCAGAAGCAAGCGAATGATCCGGCCAAGCAAGCCTTGCTCCAGAAGAAGGAAGACCTCGAACAAAAAATTGACGCCCTCAAATATCAGAAGGCGGCAATGGACCCCACGGAATATAAGCAGCAGTTGACAGCAGCCCTAGTCGAGCTGGCGCAAGTGCAACAGGAACTTGATAAATGAATTGGCAGCAAAAATTCGGCATAGTACTCACCGTGCTCGGTGGCGTCAGCCATTGCCACGCCGCAAACTCTCCGGATGCCTGCCACCTCCTGCGCAAACACGGTCAGCAAACACAAGCAACGGCTTGTTATGAGTCACTGGTACATAGCAATTCTGCCTACTTGCGAGCGGAAGGCCATTGGGGCCTGGAACAGTATGACCAGGCCAATGAGGAGTTTCGCATCGCAACAGCGGCCCAGGACGGTGACGCGCTATACAAGGTGCGATGGGGAATGCTGCTGCATCAGCGATTCAACAACAACGATGCGGTCGGCCTCTTCAAAGAGGCGTTGCAGAGAGACCCCAAGAATGCGCAGGCATACTTAGGCCTCGCCATCGTCAGCGCGGACGGTTTCGACGGAAAAGCCCCTGAGTATGCCAGCCAGGCTATGGAGCTTGATCCCAAGCTGGTGGAAGCTCATGAATTCGCCGCCAATCTTGCTTTGGAGAATGCGGACACGGAAGACGCCGTCGCGCAAGCGAATGAGGCACTCGGTTTGTCCTCGGATGCGCTGAACGCGATGGCGATTCACGCGGCGGTGGAGTTGCTCGCGGACCGATCCCCTGACCCGTGGTTAGACAAAATCCGCAAAGTGAACCCCACCTATGGTGAGGGCTACGCCCTGGTAGCTCACCATCTGGAACTCAATTATCGTTTTAACGATGCCGTCGTCTACTACCGCAAAGCAATCGAAGCCGACCCTCGCCTATGGTCCGCCCGCTCCCAGCTGGGAGTAAGCCTCATGCGGCTGGGCCAGGAAGATGAGCCATTTAAACAGTTGGAGATGTGCTACAACAACGGTTACCGTGACGCGGAGACGGTGAACAGCCTGCGCCTTCTCGATAGCTACAAGAACTTCGTTACCTACAAGGAAAACGGGACGGTGCTGAGGCTGCGCAAGAACGAAGCGGAACTGTTGCATCCCTATTTTGAAGCCGAGTTGCAACGGATCATCGCCACGTATGACAAGAAATACCAGACCAAACTCACAGGGCCGGTGCAGGTTGAGGTGTATCCCGACCATGAGGATTTTGCCGTACGGACCATGGGTATGCCTGGACTGGGCGCGCTGGGAGTCACTTTTGGACAAGTAGTGGCTATGGACAGCCCGGCGGCGCGCAAGCCTGGAGACTTTAACTGGGGCAGCACACTTTGGCATGAAATGAGCCACGTCTACGTGCTCTCGCTGACCAACGGCCGAGTACCGCGGTGGTTCACCGAAGGCGTGGCCGTGCATGAAGAGACCCAGGTATCCCCGGAGTGGGGGGATCGCGTGTCACCCGACATCCTGGTTGCGATTCGGGATAAGAAGCTTTTGCCGATTGCTAAATTGGATCGCGGCTTTATCTTTCCTGATTATCCGGCGCAGGTAGTGGTGTCGTATTTCGAGGCAGGCAGCATTTGCGATTACATCAAGAGCCATTGGGGGGAGGGAAAGCTGCTCGACATGATCCATTCGTATGGGCGGCGAAAGAGCACCGTGGAAGTGATTCAGGAGAACCTTGGATTTTCGCCCGACACATTCGATAAGCAATATCTAGAGTGGCTGAATCAGCGCTACGGAACGATGGCTGCCAACTTTGATGAATGGCGCAAATCTCTGGAGCGTGTGGCAGAGGCATCCAAAATCAAGCAAAACGACGCTGTGATAAAGCAGGGTAACGCGGTCATCCGCATGTATCCCGAGTACATAGGGGACGCGAACGCGTATGAGTTTGTGGCGTTAGCGGAGCTGGACAAAGGCGATAAGAAGGGCGCTGCTGCAGTGCTGACGGAGTACGAAAAGATTGGTGGCGAAGAACCTGGAATCCTGAAGAAGCTAGCGTCCCTGGAAGAAGATCTGGGGCAGCCGAAAGAAGCTGCTGCGACGTTGGAGCGGATCAATTACGTCTATCCGGTCCACGATGAAGATTTGCACCGTCATCTGGGGGACTTGTGGTTTACACAAGCGAATTACCCGGGAGCGATCCGGGAATACACCGCGGTGGTCTCCCTCAACCCGGCAGACAAAGCTGGAGCGCAGTTTAATCTTGCGCGGGCGTATTACGCATCGGGACAGCGTGAGAAAGCTGAAGAAAGCGTACTCGCGGCGCTTGAGGTAGCGCCCGGCTATCGCCCGGCGCAGAAATTGTTATTGGAAATTGAGCACCCGGAACAGAAGGACGCACCGAAAACGAACTAGCGGAGGACGGGATGGAGAACGATCGGCAATTTTTGCGCACCACGAACATGGGTGCATATTCTGCTTCTCCCACCCTTCGCAAAGAGCGCGAAGGATGGGGCACCCGAACATTGGTTGTCGGGAGAGAGAAAAGACAGACCTTTGATGGGGCTTCGCCCCGGCTTTGTTGACCCACGTACGCTGGTGCGAACATGGGGCACCCGGACGGAGTTGGTGTGAATGGAAGAGTTTTGTGCTGGGCGAAAGTGTCAGACAAGATCACGTAGTGGAGAGGAAGGAAATTGCCGATGGTAACGCTCCCTGAACTTAGCCAGGACGCAGCCCAGTTGCAGCATCGCATCGAACGGTTTTATGCGGTCCGTGACGGCATTCTCGCCCAGGTGCGCCAGGTCATCGTGGGCCAGGATGAAGTGCTCGATCAGATCCTCACCGCACTGTTCGTCGGTGGCCACTGCCTGATTACCGGCCTACCCGGTACGGCCAAAACACTGATGGTGCGGACCATCGCGGAGACACTCGGCCTGAGTTTCCGGCGCATCCAGTTCACGCCCGACCTGATGCCGTCCGATATCACCGGGACCGACATCATTGAAGAGGATCTCACTACCGGGCATCGCAAGTGGACCTTTGTCCAAGGTCCTATTTTTGGCAATGTGATCCTGGCAGACGAGATCAACCGCACTCCGCCCAAGACACAGGCCGCCTTGCTCGAAGCCATGCAGGAACGGTCCTGCACTGTCCGCGGTCATGTCTATTCGTTACCCGCGCCATTCTTCGTGCTGGCTACCCAGAACCCCATCGAGCTCGAGGGCACGTATGCTCTGCCTGAGGCGCAGCTGGACCGGTTCCTCTTCAACACCATCCTCGACTACCTGAGCGCCAGCGACGAACTCAAAGTCGTGGACCTTACCACGACGACCAAGGTAGCAACCATCGAGCCCGTCACCACTGCCCAGGAGTTGCTCGATTTCCAGCAGCTGGTTCGCATGGTTCCGATCGGTGAGCCGGTCGCCAAGTACGTCGTCAACCTGGTGCGCGCAACCCGTTACAAGAACGAGAGCGCGCCTGACTTCGTAAAAAAATACGTCAATTACGGCGGCAGCATACGCGCGGCGCAATTCATCGTGCTAGCGGCAAAAGCGCGCGCACTCTCCCGCCGCCGCTACCATGTCACCTATGAAGACGTAACCTCACTCGCGATACCGGTACTGCGCCATCGCATCCTGCTCAATTTTCATGCTGAGTCGGAGCGCGTCGACGCAGACGAAATTCTCCGCCGCCTGATCGAGCACATGCCGCCACCCAGGGAGAACTAATGCTGCAGCGCTTTCTCGATCCCGGAGTCCTCGCCAGCATCAGCAGCCTGGATCTGCTGGCGAAGACAGTAGTGGACGGCTTCGTCGCCGGTCTCCATCGCTCCCCGGATTTTGGCTTTAGCCAGGAGTTTGCCGAGTACCGCGCTTATACCCCCGGGGACGATCTACGCCACGTCGATTGGAATCTCTTTGCGCGCACCGAGCGCGCTTACCTGAAGCGTTATCGCGGTGACACCAACAGCCAGCTCACCATCCTGCTCGACGCCAGCAATTCCATGGATTACACCGCGAGCCCGGCCAGGCCGAGCAAAATGGACTATGCCCGCTTTGCCGCCGCTTCGCTCTGTTATCTCGCCATTCACAACCAGCGCGATGCTGCCGGGCTGATTGTCTTTGATGATGAAGTGCGCAACTACATCCGGCCTTCCACCAGGCAAGGGCAACTACACCGGCTGTTGGCCGGACTGGAACAGGCTGAGCCGCGCGCCCGCACCGACTTTACCAAGCCGCTGCTGCACTTCCAAAACCTTTTGCATCGCCGCGGCATTGTGATCATTTTCTCCGATTTCTATGAGGACCCGGCCTCCATCGTCCGCACCATCGAACCGCTGCGCTACCACGGCAACGAGGTGGTGCTGTTCCACGTGCTCGACCCTAAGGAGATAAGGCCGGAACTGCACGGACCCGCCATCCTGGTCGACCTCGAGACCGATCAACGCCTGGAGGTGATTCCGGAATACGCGCGCACCGAATACAGCAGGAAGATCGACGACCACATCGAGCAGCTGCGTAACCGGACTCAAGGGGCAGGCATGGACTACCACCTGCTGGTCACCGACCAGCCGCTCGACACCACGCTGCGCGAGTATCTCGCTATACGCCAGGGAGGCCGCTGATGGGCTTCTTCAATCCATGGTTCCTGCTCGGCCTCGCGGCGATCGGTTTGCCTGTCTACCTTCATCTGCTACGGCGTCACGTGACAACACCTCTGCCCTTCAGCTCGCTGATGTTCTTCGAGCGAGGCATACAAAGCTCCACCCGCCACCAGCGGCTGCGCTACCTGCTGCTTTTCGCGCTGCGCACTGCGTTGTTGTTGCTGCTGATGTTTGCGTTTGCCAATCCATTCATTCGCCGGGCAAGCGCGGGTGCGAACGACAAGCTTCTGCTGTTGGTGGTCGACGATTCTTTTAGCATGAAGGCAGGCTCGCGCTTTGCGGATGCGAAGCAAGCTGCCCTGCAGGTATTGGCGTCTCGACCAAGGTCGCAGCCAGCCGAAGTCATGGCGCTGGGTGGCCGGCTGGCTATTTTGACCCGGCCCATTCAGGATGAAGCAGCTTTACGTTCTGCCGTCGAAAGTATCCAACCTGGAGATGCGCGCGCGAATTTGGGCGAGCTGGCCCACGGAGTTCGCGCCCTGGTCGAGTCGGTTCACACCCCCGTCGAACTGCACCTCTTCAGCGATATGCAGAAGACCGGCATGCCGGCAAATTTTGTTGATATGGAGTTGCCGGCGAGCGTTTCTGTTGTGCTGCATCCGGTGGGAGGCCCTGCCACACCAAACTGGACCGTCGAAAGCATTCACTTTCCGGCTCAACTAGCCGATCCGAAAGATCCCAGGAAATCGCGGGTGCAGGCAGTGATTGCCGGATATGGGACACCGGCTGCATCAAGGACTGTAACGCTCGAAGTCAACAACAGGACCATCGCCACCCGCAAAGTGAATCTCCCGCCGGATGGCCGGGCAACGGTTGAGTTCGCGCCGCTGGATGTGCCCTACGGACTCAACCACTGTGCCATCAGGATCGATTCGGCCGACGGTTTTCCCGCCGATGACGTCAGCGTGTTCGCCATCAAACGATCGGATCCGGCACGAGTTTTGTTTGTGCACCAGGCCAGCGATACGCGCTCACCCGTCTACTTTGGCGCGGCGCTGGGGGCAGCCACACAGGCCTCCTTTATTCTGCAGCCTATCGACAGCGACAAGTCCACGGACATCGATCCTTCGAAGTATGCCTTTGTTGTTGTTTCCGATGCGGTTGCGCTTCCATCCATTTTTGAGAATGCCCTGTTGCGTTATGCGCGCAACGGAGGCGGCGTCCTGATTGCAGCCGGAACATCAGCCGCACACCATGCCCGCATTCCCGTCTACGGCGAGTCTTCTTCCAATGCCCGCTCCTATACGCAGAATGGATACGCCACCGTAGGCGATACCGACCTTACCCACACAGTTATGAATGGTACGGGTTGGGCCGATGTGAAGATCTATTATGTGGCCGGTGTCGATGCGTCCCATGCGCGGGTGATCGCACGGCTCACTGACGGAACACCACTTCTACTGGAGAAGCAGATTGGCGAAGGCCACGTGCTTCTGTTTGCCTCTGGATTAGACGGCCTGACCAACGACCTACCGGTTCGCCCTGCGTTCGTACCTTTTGTTGACAGAGCAGCGCGCTATCTTTCCGGCAGTGACGACGTCAGCGGCAGCAGGCTGGTGGACTCGGTTGTTTCTCTGCGCACTCAGGCCGGCAATCCGTCGTCGACCGGAGTCGAGATTATCGATCCGGACGGACACCGTGCGCTGTCGTTGACCGAGGCGGCCACGGCGCAGTCATTCCAGTTGACCCGCGCCGGTTTTTATCGAATTAGGTTGGCGAACGGAAAGGACGCGTTGATCGGCGTGAATCCCGATCGACGCGAGTCAAACCTCGAGCCCATTGCACCCGACCTGCTCGCCCTCTGGGGAAAAGGTTCGGCAACGCCTGCGGCATCGTTCGCGCATGTGCAGGAAAAAAATAGCGCCCACAGCATCTGGTGGTACGTTATGCTTCTTGTATTGGTGGCGGCGGTTGCCGAGTCCATCGTTGCCAGCCGCTACCTCGGCACACAGAGGGAGGAGGCATGAGCAACGCCAATCCAGACTCGAATCGTGCCCGGCTCAATCTTTATATTCACCAGCTGCACCAGCGACTGCGTCTAGGTGTTTCGCTGCGTGGAGTGGCCATCCTCATGGCCACTGCTTTAGCCACCACCATCCTTCTTGTACTTATCCTGAACGCGTTTGCGTTTCCACTGCGCGGTCTTACCGGTGCTCGTTCGCTGTTGGTGCTCGCCCTTGCCTGCGCTGCCGCCCTTGCGCTCGCCCTCCCCTTGCTGCGACTCACGCGCAGCCGGGCCACCGTGGTCGCGGAATCCGCCTATCCTGAATTCCAGCAGCGGCTGCTCACCTTCGATGACCGGGAGAAGAAAGGCAACGATCCTTTCCTTGAGCTGCTTGCGGCCGACACACTCGCAGTAGCCCACCAGGCGCAGCCGGCTCAACTCGTATCCAATAACAGGCTTTACTTTTTTGCCGGAGCCGGTGCTGCTTGTGTCGCGGTATTGGTCTGGCTGGTTGCCGCTGGCCCCGGCTATCTGGGCTATGGAGCCTCGCTGCTCTGGACCGGACCCAAAGCTACTCCGCTCTATGACATCCGCGTGACACCGGGGGATGTTGCTGTTCGTCGCAACAGCGATCAACTCATCACCGCCAGCATCATCGGTTTGAAGCCCCAGAAGGTGAGGCTGTTTGCGCATTACAAAAGTTCGGGAAAAGGCGCCTGGGAGCCGGTCGCCATGCAGTCTGCGAACGCCTCCGACTTTCAGTTCCTCTTTGCTGGACTCCCGGAAGACGTCGAGTATTACGTAGAGGCCGGACCTCTCACGTCCCGCCATTACAAAGTTCGCGTATTGGATTTGCCTTCAGTCAAGCAACTCAAGGTGACCTACCACTACCCCAAATGGACCGGCATGGCTCCGGTATCGGAAGATCACGGCGGAGACCTGCGCGCCCTGGAAGGCACCAACGCGGAGTTGACGGTAAGGATGGATCGGCCGCTACGCAACGGCCAACTTACGCTCGACGACGGGAAGCAGATTGCGCTGAGCGGTGGTGAGGACAATGTCTACAAGGGTTCCATTCTGATGCAGAAGGACGGAGCTTACCACGTTGCCGCGCTTGATCAGGGTCAGCCTGTGCGCTTGTCGGAGGACTACTTTATTGCTACCGACAAGGCGAATCCGCCCGACATCGCCATCGACCGTCCCACTGGCGACTATCGCGCCAGTCCCATTGAGGAAGTCACCGTAGGCGTGAAGGCGTCGGATCAGTTTGCCTTGAACAAGGTGAGCCTTCATTACTCGGTCAACGGTGGACCAGAAAAAACCATCGAGTTGCCGCAGCAGCCCGGAGCAAAGGAAGTGAACGGCTCAACTACGTTGAGCCTGGAAGACTTCAAGCTGGTTCCAGGAGATCTGGTCAGCCTCTACGCCACGGCGAAGGATGGTCACACCGAAGCGCGTACCGATATGGCCTTTATTCAGGCAGACCCATTCGAGCGCGAATTCTCGCAATCGCAGCAGATGGCCGGCGGCGGTGGCGGCGGCGGTATGGGAAGCCAGACAGATATTTCGAGACGCGAGAAAGAGCTGATTGCCGCGACATGGAAGCGCCAGAACGACAAGGCGGCGACGGCAAAAGATGCAGCCGAGGCAGGCAAGTTCCTCTCCGGGGTACAGACCAAGTTGCAGGATCAGGCACTGGCGCTTGCCGCGCGCATGGACAGCAGGGATCTCTCCTCTGCCAATGAGGAATTCAACAGCTTCGGACATGATATGCAAGCGGCAGCCGCGGCGATGACGCCTTCGTCGGACAAGCTGAAGCAAATGCAGTGGCACGACGCCATACCGGCGGAACAGAAAGCCCTGCAGTACCTGTTGCGCGCGGAAGCCACCTTCCGCAAGATCCAGGTTGCGTTCGGTCAACAAGGCGGGGGTGGTGGCGGGGGCGGCAATGCAGGCCGGGATTTGGCAAGCTTGTTCGATCTGGAACTGGACACCGAGAAGAATCAGTATGAGACGGCCCAGACCGGCTCCGCGGCTGATCAGCGTGCTAAAGCAGTAGACGATGCTTTGGCGAAGCTCGATGAACTGGCTCGCCGTCAGGAGGAGCTCGCACAGCAGCAACGCAATCAGCCTCAAACTATGCAGGAACGCTGGCAGCAGGAAATGCTGCGCCGCCAGGCAGAAGAACTGCAGCGTCAGATGGAGCAGATGGCCCAGAACGGTCAACAGGGACAGCAAGGGCAGCAGGGACAGCAGAGCGCGAGTAGCTCCAGGGGTGGGTCATCCTCGGGTGATTCATCCTCAGGTCGGGCTCAGTCCTCCGGATCGCAGTCCTCGTCAGGCAGCTCCGGAAATTCGTCCGATCCACGAGTCACACAGGCACTCAACCGGCTCCGCAACGCGGATGAAGCAATGAAGCAGAGCGCCGGCCAACAGCAGAGTAGCGAAGCGGCACGACGGGCGGCCGATCAGCTCCGCCAGGCCGCGAGTTTGATGAGCGGCGCGCAGCAGCAACAAGCAACCGGCAAGCTCGACTCGCTGTCTCGTGAAAGCGATCGCCTGACTAAGGAAGAACGGGCCCAGGCCGACCGCATTCGCGGCATGACCGGGCAATCGGGCGTCTCGAATCAGGAGCAGTATTCCGCCAGAATGCAGCAGCGCAATAAGCTGGCCGAGGACCGGCAACAGCTCTCCGACGACTTGGCACAGCTCCAAAAGAATCTGCGTAACGCGTCGCGTGAGTTGGCGCCAACGCAACCGCAATCCGCTTCGAAACTGCGCGATGCGCTGGGAGGTATGGACCAGACCGACCTGACGAATCGGGTGCAGCGATCTGCCGACTGGCTGCGCCGGGGCGTGAACCCCAACTCAAACGGAATGGAAGAGGGTATCGGCAAAGGCCTGGAACAATTGAATCAACAGGTGCACGAGGCCCAGCAGGGGCTCGGCCCGGCAAAACCTGGCCAGGGTAACTCGCCGGGTAGTGAGCAAACAGCAGCGCTCGACCATGTGGAACGGTTCCGCGACCAGGTTGAGTCGTTGACTGGGCGAGGACAAAATTCGTTGGGCCGCCAGGCTGGCCAGCAGCACGGGCAGACCGGACAGCCAGGGCAAGGCGCACAACCTGGACAAGGCTCACAGCAGGGACAAGCCAATCAAGGGAGTTGGAGTAGCCATGGTGGTCCGGGCGCCCAGATCGGCGGCGGAAACCAGGTCGCCCAGGATAACTTGAGTGGCGACATCGGCAATAGAACCTCTGGTGGTGGGGCAGTCGGCACAGCCTGGAACAACATCAACACCGGGAATAACCATTTCGACAGAAATGGCCGTGCTGTCGTCCCAGACAATTCGGCGGTACCAGCCGACCCTGAACGTACTTACCAGCAAGGGATGGCGGAGCTGAGCCAGCTTCACCATCTGGCTCAAAATGACCCGGCAGCCCTGAAACAGATTCAGGAGTTAGCACAAGAGATGCAGCGCCTGGATCCGCGCCGATTCCCGGGCAATCCGATTATGGTGGAGCAACTTCACGCCGAGGTGCTTAGCGGGGTCGACAAGCTGGAACTGCAACTCCGTCACGATTCGGATAGCGAGGCGCCTGGACAGGTGCGTACCACGAAAGAGCCTCAAATTGCGCCTGGGTATGAGGAAGCGGTTGCGGACTATTATCGCCGCCTCAGCAAAGGCCAGGAGTGACTCACTTACCGTGGTAGTCCTTGAAGAGTTCGGGGAATTGCTGTTTTAGCGCTTCCACCTTCGGACGGTCACAGACCAGGATGTAGGGATTGTTTGGGTTGTGCAGAGCGTAGTCCTGATGGTAGGCCTCCGCATCGTAGAAGCCCTTGAGCGGGACAACCTGGGTCACGATGGGCTTGGGAAAAACCTTGGCCGCATCCAGTTGCGCGATGTAGTCCTTGCTGATCTTCTGCTGTTCGTCGTTGGCATAGAAGATAACGGAACGGTAGGATTCGCCTACATCTGGTCCCTGGCGGTTGAGCTGCGTCGGGTCGTGGACTACGGAAAAGAAGATTTGCAGGAGCTGACCATAGGTAATCTTCGACGGGTCGAACACCACCTTGACCGACTCCGCATGCCCAGTATTTTCCTGGCCAACCTGCTCATACGTCGCCGTGAACGCGGACCCGCCTGAGTACCCGGCCGTCGTAGCGAGCACTCCTTTTACCCGTTCGAACACTGACTGCGTTCCCCAAAAGCACCCGCCCGCAAAAACTGCAGTCTGCTTTCCTGATGTTTGGGCTAGCGGAGCATCGTGTGCCGGCGCGGGTATTGGAGTTTTGGTTGCCGCTGTGCACCCGATCGAGGCAGAAAAGGCTAGCAGCATAGCAACCAACGTATTTCGCATGGCGAAGGAACCTGACATTCGAGCCTCCTAAGAACTACACCCGGTATTGAGACGTCCATTCGATAAGGAAGTTACAGGCGAATCCTGGAACCTTCAGCCTGTGGGATAGAAGACTGCTCTAGAATAGCGCTGTGATGCGTCGATCCTCTGTTTTTGCCATTCCTGCGCTTGCTTTCGCGCTCCTCGCCGGACAACTAGCGCTCGTTGCCCAGCAGATGGAACACTCCGCGCCTTCCACCCCCTCCACTCAACTGACCATCAAGACCTACGAGGGCAAAGCACTGAACTTCAGTCCCGATGAGCTGGCGGCTCTGCCCCATAAACAGGTTGCCGTCTTCAATGCTCACAGCAAGGCGAACGAGACCTACTCTGGCGTCCCGCTGGCCGATCTTTTGAGCAAAGCCGGCGTGCCCCTGGGTGAAAGCGTGCGGGGTAAGCTTTTCATGATTGGCATCGTTGCCGAAGGAATGGACAACTACAGCGTCCTCTACTCGCTGGCCGAGGTAGACCCTTCCATTCACACCGGCGACGTGATTGTTGCCGACATGCTTGACGGGCAAAAGCTGGGTAAGGATGGTGCGTTCAAGATGGTGGCCAGCGAAGAGAAGCGGCCGGCGCGCTGGGTGCGCAACCTGACCTCGATTTCAGTGGTGAAGGTAGCCCCTTAGCCTCATTGTCGACGCCGGACCGGGCCCGCTATAATCAATGCCAGGGCCTCTGTGATACGCAACTACTCCATTCTCGCTAAGTTCTTTGTCTGCCTCAGTTTGCTGAGTGTGTTCCCGGGCGCAGCGGTCGCCCTGGGCGCGAATCTTCCGACCTACCGCCTGCGTCTCTATCACCTTCATACCGGTGAACATATCGATGTGGTCTACCGAGTAGGCGATCAGTATCTTCCCGATCGCGTCGCGGAACTGGACCATTTTCTCCGCGACCACCGCACCGGCGATGTAAAAGACTATGACGTGAAGGAGTTTGATCTTCTTCACGATCTGCTGGTCAAGCTGGGACATCCCGATGGCGAAATTGACATTGTGTGCGGCTATCGTACCCCGTGGAGCAACAACTACTTGCGGGAGCATGGCCATGGTGTCGCTGAGCATAGCCAGCACATGGAAGCCAAGGCCATCGACATTCGGATTCCGGGGATATCAAGTGCAGAGGTCCGCGATGCGGCGCTCTCGCTGGGCCGCGGCGGCGTGGGGTACTACGCGCAATCCAACTTCGTGCATGTGGACGTGGGCCGGGTACGCCGCTGGTAGCCCTCTCCATCCTCCTCAACCGCTCGCGGACGTAATCCTCTTCGGTTCGCGGCGTTAGTCGGAACTGGTCGTGCATTCAGCAGTCTGATGGCGAGCGCCCGTCGCCATGAGATGTTGTATGTCTCGGACGGCCTGAATGCCCCCCCGGGCGCCGACTGCGGCACAATTCAAGGCAGCCGCGGCGCACCCGAAATCGAGCTGCCGCTCGAGGGGCCAATCTTGCAACAGTCCATAGATAAAGCCGGCGTGGAAAATGTCTCCCGCGCCTGTGGTATCG
>CAZSUK010000417.1:0-5039 GCA_964609355.1 uncultured Acidobacteriaceae bacterium
GGAGTACGCGAGGTTTTTGGTTATCCGGGCGGGGCGATTTTGCCGGCGTACGACGCGCTGCGGAAATTTCCCATCCGTCACATCCTGGTGCGGCATGAGCAGAGCGCAGTGCACATGGCGGACGGCTACTCGCGTGCGTCGGGGCGTACGGGCGTAGCCATTGCCACGTCTGGCCCCGGCGCCACCAACATGGTCACCGGCATTGCTACCGCCATGCTGGACTCGATTCCGTTGGTTTGCATTACCGGCCAGGTGGGAAGCAAAGTGTTGGGGAGCGACGCGTTTCAGGAAGTGGATATCACCGGTATTACGCTCCCCGTGACCAAGCATAACTATGTTGTCACTCGTGCCGAAGACGTGGCGCCGGTATTGCGCAACGCTTTCCGGGTGGCCATCTCCGGACGTCCCGGGCCAGTGTTAGTGGATATCACGAAGGACGCGCAGCAGGCGACGGCGGAATTTGATTTCGCCTCAGCAGCCCCGAAAAAGACAGGCAGCCATCCGATGCTGAGTGTTTCCGAGCCCAGCATTGCCGGGGCTGCGGAGTTGATCCACGCGGCCAAGCGACCTGTCATTCTGGCCGGGCACGGCATCATCCAGTCGGGCGCGATGAGCCAGGTGCGCGCGCTGGCCGAGCGGGCACAGATTCCTGTGGCTTGTACACTGCTTGGCCTGGGCGGGTTTCCCGCCTCCCACAAGCTGAACCTGGGCATGATGGGCATGCATGGTGAGTCGTGGGTCAACCACTCCATCCAGGAAGCGGACTTGCTCATTGCTTGCGGAATGCGGTTTGACGATCGCGTGACCGGCACGCTGGCAACCTACGCGACCAAAGCCAAGAAGATCCACATCGATATCGATCCTTCCGAGATCAATAAGAACGTCGCTGTGGATGTGTCATTAATCGGTGATCTGGCCACTGTGCTGGACCAGCTGCTGCCGCGTATTCGCACCCGCGACGGCGCTGCATGGCTGCATTCGATCGATCGCATGAAGGGCGATGCCGCGGTTCTGGACATCAAGAACCTGCCGGACAATGGTCACCTGTACGCCGCGCATGTGATCAACGATCTGTGGCATGCCACGTCGGGCGATGCGGTGATCACCACCGACGTGGGCCAGCACCAGATGTGGGAGGCGCAGTACTACAAGCACGAGGAGCCGCGCTCTTTGATCACTTCCGGCGGCCTGGGCACGATGGGTTTTGCCCTACCGGCAGCCATCGGCGCCAAGATCGGCTGCCCCCACAAAGAAGTGTGGGCGATTGCCGGCGATGGTGGATTTCAGATGACGAGTCCCGAGCTGGCCACGATCGTGCAGGAGAAGTTGGATATTAATATAGCCATCATCAACAATGGTTACCTGGGCATGATCCGCCAGTGGCAGGAAACGTTCTATGAAAAAAACTACGAATGCTCACCGATTTTTTCTCCGGATTTTGTGAAGCTGGCAGAGGCTTTCGGCATCCGCGCGGCGGCGGTGACCACGCGCGCTGAAGTGATGAGCACGGTCCAGGCGGCGCGCAGCCATCGGGGTCCGTTTTTGATCAATTTCATGGTGGAACAGGAAGATACGGTTTACCCGATGATCGTCCCTGGAGCAGCGCTGCACGAAATGATCCGCCGGCCCAAAGCAAATCCATTGATCGAAAGGTAAGCATGCTGCATACGTTCGTCGCCTACGTGGAAGATAAGCCTGGTGTGCTCACCCGTGTGGCGTCGTTATTCCGCCGGCTGAACATCAATATTTCCTCGGTTACCGTGGGTGGTTCGGAACGCCCGAACATCTCCCGCATGACCCTGGTTTGCGATGCTCCACCGGCGGCCGGGCATCGCATCATGGCCTCGCTTTACAAGCTGGAAAACGTGATCCAGGTGGACGATGTGGGACGTTTCTCTTCGGTCAGCCGGGAGCTGGCCTTGATCAAGGTAGCCACCACGCCAAAGACGCGATCGCATATCTTTGAACTGGTGAACGTCTTCCGGGCGCGCGTGGTCGACCTGGCGCCCGGGTCGCTGATGATTGAAATCACCGGCAGCGAGAGCAAAATTGAAGGCCTGCTGCAGGTGCTGAACGAAAATGAAGACCGGGTGCTCGAGATTTCGCGCACCGGCCGCATGGTGATGCGCCGCGGTCACCACACCAGCCGGGTGCTGGAAGCACTGGGCGATGTTGAATCACAGAACGGCGCGGTGAGCCTGCCCATGGCCGATGCGCTCCCTGAGGAAGAGGAGACCGAAGAGTTTGACAACGACAGCGGTCTTCCCCATCAAAAAACGTAACTACGTCTGTATATAAAAGAAAGGTTTTTTAATGACCAAGACTTATCACGACCAGGATGCCGATCTTTCGCTGATCCAAGCAAAAAAAGTTGCCATTATTGGCTATGGATCCCAGGGCCATGCCCATTCGCTGAACCTTAAAGACTCTGGCGTCGATGTGCGCGTCGGTTTGCCGGCGAGCAGCCGGTCGATCAAGAAAGCCAAGGCTGCCGGCCTCGAAGTACTCTCCGTCGCCGATGCTGCCAAATGGGCGGATGTCATCATGATCCTGGCTCCCGACACTTCTCAGGCAGCTATTTATCACGAGCACGTAGCTCCCTCCATGGGCAAGGGAAAGACGTTGATGTTCGCTCACGGCTTCAATATTCGTTATGGCACCATTGTGCCGACGCCGGAGATCGACGTCAGCATGGTTGCCCCCAAGGCTCCGGGGCACCGGGTGCGGGAAGTGTTTACCGAAGGCGGCGGGGTTCCGGCGCTCATTGCAGTGCAGCAGGACGCTTCCGGCAAGGCTCATGCATTGGCCCTCTCGTATGCAAAGGCCATTGGCAGCACCCGCGCGGGGGTGATTGAGACCACATTTACAGAGGAAACCGAGACTGATCTGTTCGGCGAGCAGACAGTATTGTGTGGTGGCGTCAGCGCGCTGGTGAAGGCCGGCTTTGAAACCCTGGTCAACGCCGGTTATCAACCCGAGGTGGCCTATTTCGAGTGCCTGCATGAGTTGAAACTGATCGTCGATCTGATGTATCGCGGTGGCCTGGCGTACATGCGCTATTCGATTTCAGACACGGCGGAGTATGGTGACTACACCGCCGGGCCGCGCCTGGTTACGGATGCTACGCGGGCAGAGATGAAAAAGATCCTGAAGGAGATTCAGGATGGGACCTTCGCCACCAAGTGGATCAAGGAGAATGAAACCGGACGCAAGCAGTTTGACGCGATGCGGAGCAAAGAAGCAGCGCACTCCATTGAAGAGGTGGGGAGCAAACTGCGGGCGGCTATGCCTTTCCTGGATCCAGTGACGGTGACAGTGGACAGTCCGGGCGCGGCGCCCCGCCTGGCGGAACCGGTCGGCGCTTAAGGCAGTGCCTCAGGGGCCCGGGAATACTTCACGTGCGTACAGCGCGACTAAAGTCGTGATCTTGATACAAAACTGAATGTTCCCGGCGCCTGTTCGGGCCGCGCAGGTTTAGCCACTGAGGTTTCGAATGTACATTCACATGTTTGCGTTTCGTTGGAAGCCGGGGGTTTCTGAATCGCAAAAAGTGCGCGTAAGAGTGGAAATCCGCAATTTGCAGGGACAGATCCCTGGACTGCTCGAGACATGGGTAGGCACGAACATCTCGCCCCGGTCCCAGGGCTACGAACTGGGAGGGGTGATGAAGTTCGCAGACGAAGCTTCCCTCTTGGCATATCCCGGCCGCCCGGTCCACGTAAAGCTGGTTAACTGGCTAATGCCGTTGATCGAACCGATCGAGGTCGACTTCTCGCTCGAGGAGCGGGGTTTGGGGTCGGGATCGGGGCACTTTTAGGTTTCTACGCACCATTGCGACGTTTTTCGAGTCTACTGAGCATGCACCTGCGCTTTTCGGTTATCGCTCTTCTATCGAGCTTTGCAGTTGTTGCGATGTACGGGCAAGTCCCTAAGGAACAGCCCACCGCCGGATGCCCAGCGCAACCGAACACGCTTCGGGCTATGCGCAACTGCTATCGGCCGCTGCTGGTCTTCGCCCCCTCCCTGGACCATCCGCAGCTGGTTAGTCAATTCAACCAGCTCAAGGTACGGGCAATCGAACTCAAGAGCCGCAATTTTCTATATGTTCCCATTGTCCCCGAGGGGCATAACCAACCCATTCCGGCTTCAAAAGTGCCCACCGCCCGGCTCAGCGAAGATGAGCTGGCAGCCATGCGTCATCGCTTTAAGGTTGAGGCCGATGACTTCCTGGTGATCCTGATTGGCAAGGATGGAGGAGAGAAGCTGAACAGCCGAACTCCGGTTACGGTGGACGAGTTGGAGAAATTGATTGACTCTATGCCTACGCGCAAGCGCGAGATGCAGCCGGAGCCACAAGGCGAGGAGTAGCTCTCTCAATGAGCTAAAATAAATCCCATCAACAAGTTATCTCGCTATCTGACGAGATTCAGAGGCGGAAATATAGCGCATCGGCTAACATTAAAGCAACACCGTGAGGTGCCATGACGACGCAAGCCACTATTCCCAGTTTCACCACTGCGCCCCCGCCATACCGTGCGCCGCACGACCCGGCAAGAGTTCCCGAAATCGTAGAGGCTCTCAAGAAGGTTGGTCCTTTGCACGACTTGCAAGAGTCGGAGTACGAGTGGCTGGCCACTCACGGTACCGAAATGTTCGCCGAAACCGGAGCTATTTACTTCCGCGAAGGCGACCCTGCCACCAAGATGATCATCCTGCTCAAGGGCGAGGTCTATGTGCGTCGCGAGCATGGAGGGCCCGCTGCTCTTTTTATTGGCCGCTCCGGCCTCATTACCGGTGTGCTTCCCTTCTCTCGCATGAAAGCTTATGGCGGGCTGGGTTATACCTCGACCCCAACCTGGGGGCTGGAGTTTGATCGATCCCTGTTTCCGGAGATGCTCAAAACCATTCCTGCGCTGACGGAGCGGTTTGTGGGCATTCTTCTGGATCGTGTGCGCGAAGTGACGCGCATGGAGCAGCAGTCCGAAAAATTGAACGCGCTGGGGAAGCTTGCGGGCAACCTGGCTCACGAACTCAACAAT
>CAZSUK010000418.1:0-3501 GCA_964609355.1 uncultured Acidobacteriaceae bacterium
CTTGATCACCGGCGCAGCAGGCGCGGGTATCGGAGCGATCATTGGCCAATCTGCTCAGAACAATCGCGAGAACAACAACTACTACCGCCGATAGGAGCATTTTGATGAAGAATGGGTATGCTGTCGTTCTATGGATTGTCGCTCTGCTGCCTTGTGTTACCAACCCGGCGATTGCCCAACAGGCTGCTGAGTCCACCCAACCCGCGCCAACCTGGACCATCGATCAGGCCGTAACCTGCTCTGTCCACGACGCCTGGGTGCTGGGGGGTAAGACCGAGTCAGGCTTCTTCGCCATCGTCAAGGCCATGGCAGAGCTGTCCGCGCAAAAGCGCGACCTTGTTCTACCGGATCGAGAGACGACTGGCCGGGAATTTGGCGAGTACATCAAGACACAGACAAAAACCGATCACGATCAGCTACTGTATGTGATCGTAGACCGCGCAGTCCGCAAATACGGTACCAAGCCGCCCGCGGATGCCAGCAAATAACCGCACGCTTTCTTCGGGACCCACCCACTCGTTGTTTACTAAGACCTATGCTCTTAGAAGAAGACCGAATCAACCCTTAGGCGCGAAATAGCCCTTCTTGGCACGCACCAAATAGCGAGGGTTGAGCGCTACCAGATAAATGGAGCGAAAAGCACCGTCAAGCTTGAAGTCTGCAGGACGGTAGGCAAGAGAATACTGGCTGCGCAGTTCCTCTTCGATGTCATGAAAGCTGTCCGCCATCTCCTCAAGGCGCTTGGGAAAGAAAGCCTTACCGCCCGTGGCTTCGGAAATTTTCTTCAGCACATCATCGCCCCGGTCGCGGCTCGGGCTGACGTTCGTACTGATTGCGTAAACGATGGTTGCGGCGCGCTGGCACATTTTGATAGCGTCATCGGGATAGGCGCGGCTCTGATTGTCATCTCCATCAGAAATTACGATGAGCGCCTTACGCACCGAACCCTCGGGCGAGGCCGGCGCTTTGAGAAGCTGGTCGCGGCAAGCCGTGTAAACAGCGTCATAGAGAGCCGTCCCTCCTCCAGGCCGCATCTTGGTGATCCCCGCCTCAAGCTTGTCCTGGTCATTGGTGTAGTTCTGGGTGACGTAGGGTGTGACGTCGAAGCCCATCACGAAGGCCAGGTCAGTCTTCGGCCTGACCACCTGTTGCAGAAATTGGATCGCAGCGTTCTGTTCAAACTGAAAGCGTTGCCGAATCGAGGTGCTCGCATCAATCATGATGCCCACTCGCAACGGCAGGTTTGTCTGCTGGGTGAAGTTGAAAACCTGGGCGGGCGCTTTTTGGTTATCGAGGAGTGCAAAATCACTTTGCTGCAGATTTTGGATGAACCGTCCATGCTTGTCAGTGACGGTAAAAATCAGGTTTACCTCGTTAACGTTCGTGCGAATCGTAAAATTCCCATCGCTCTGCCCGTTGCTGCTTTGACCACTGTTCGTCGCCTGGGGTGCGGAGCTTTGGCTCTGACCGCTGGTCGCGGCTTGAGGCACAGAGCCAGGCGTGCGCTGAGTATTAGGCGGCGAGGGTGGCGCTGCAGCCGGAGTCTGCGCCACCACGGCCGAAGTGAACAGCAACGCTAGCCCAAGCACACGGCTAGCCCGGCGCAGGCAATCATTCATTGAGGTCATAGAAACCTTTTTCATTTTAAAGCATTTGCCAGCTGCGCCATGAATTCCTTCAGATCAGGCGGCAGGTTTGACACCATGCTCAAACGGTCGCCACTCACGGGATGAGCAAACTCGAGTTCCGCCGCATGCAGAAAGTTTCGTGGTAAAACGAGCCGGGGAAGGCTGCCGTGAGCCGCCGCCGGCGCAATGATGGAGGCGGCCCCGTAGAGCGTGTCGCCAACCACAGGATGTCCCAGCGATGCCATATGGACGCGGATCTGATGGGTCCGGCCGGTTTCGATGCGCACCGAGACCAGCGTGAAGCTGCCATACGGCCCTTGAATCCGCCGCAAGACCTCCCAATGCGAGACCGCGGAGCGGCCCCCTTCGCGGCGCGTGGTCATGCGCGTTCGCCGGACGGAGTCGCGGCTGATGGCTGCGTTCACCGTCCCTCTCTCCTGGGTGAGGTTGCCCTGCACTAACGCAAGATAGAGTTTCCGCACCTGGCGCCGGGAAAACATCGACGACAACCGGGCATGTGCCAGATCGTTCTTCGCCACCACAATCAGTCCGCTGGTTTGTTTATCGAGACGGTGCACGATGCCCGGCCGTAGCGGGCCGCTGGTCGAGGAAAGCTCGCCCATGTGATGCAACAGGGCATTGACCAGTGTGCCCCGGTTGCGTGCATCTTCGGTAGCGCCGGAACCGGCATGCACCATCATGCCGGCAGGCTTGTTGATCACCGCCAGGTCTGCGTCTTCATAAACAATCTCCAGCGGAATATCCTCGGCCATCGCACGCAAAGGAGCGGGATGCGGATTCCCCAGGACGGAAATGTTTTCCCCGCTGCGTACTTTGCGCGAAGCTTTGCCCAGCTTGCCGTCGATCAGCACGCTGCCTTGTTGCAACAGCAACTGCACCCGTGCGCGGCTGATTTCATTGAGTTGTTGGGCTAAAAACAAATCCAGACGCTGCCCACTGGCCTCTTCGGGAACAGTTATCTGCCGTAAACGTGCCTTGTCATCCGCCATGGGAAACCTGCGCGGCAGGGCTGTGCCGCAGCCACAAAAGACCGCCCCAAATCACCATCAGCGCACTGACCAGCTGTGTGGCCAGGATGCTGTCGCCGCGTAAAAATGTCAGCAGAAAGCTGGAGAGTCCGCCAAGAAATAACCACGTTCCGAGGATTTCTCCATCGTAATGAGGGCGATGCAGCATCCACACCAGCAAAACGAAGAGTACGAACTCAACCAGGCCGGTATAAAGCTGGGTAGGATGAAGCGGCACTCCCAGCGGGGCTCCAGTCACGATCGCCGGACTGCGAAAGACCACCGCCCAGGGCAGGTGTGTCGGCGTTCCATAATCACAACCAGCTTCCAGGCAGGCGATCGATGCAACCGAACTTTGTAGTGCAAGGCTGGGAGCAAAGGCATCCGCAGTTCGCCGCAAGGGCAAGCCGAGACGCGTGGCATAAACCACTCCCGTAGCGACCGAGATCGTCAACCACGCCAACCCGGTGCCAGAGCCATGCCTGGCCCAGGGGAATACAAGCTGCAGAATCTTGCCCCCAATCAGACCGCTCACCACGGCCAGCACGGCCACATTCCAGATTTTATCGGGATCGAGAGAGAGCAGGCGGGCCGTGCGTAGACAGACCAGCAGGGAGAGGATCGTGCCCACGGCAACCAGGAATCCATAAGTCGGCAGAACCAGACGGCCGAACTGGAAGAGGTGCGGGTGCACGTAAGAGAGCAGACGAAACCGACCCACTGGGCCGTGCAGCAGTGCGCCGGTGAACCCGTCCTAAGACGTTGGGACTCTCCGCAGCTCTTTAGGCATTCCGGACTGGCGGACACTGCACACGGAGCCGATTGTTCGAGTCGAGTCCCGGTTC
>CAZSUK010000419.1:0-2607 GCA_964609355.1 uncultured Acidobacteriaceae bacterium
GGACTCTCCGCAGCTCTTTAGGCATTCCGGACTGGCGGACACTGCACACGGAGCCGATTGTTCGAGTCGAGTCCCGGTTCGATGAATGTTGGTTCAACCAGCGTTAACTGCCGCACCTGCTTTGCAGGCCGGTCTCTGAATGGATGCTATCGTCAGCGAAGCTGATTGGCAAGTGACGGCTCGGCATGAGCGTTCGCGGCCACCGGCGCGTGAAAGCGGTGCTCCTCGTCGAGCACGGAGTCAAGCAGGCCGGAAAGGCTGATGGCCCGGCTACGCAAAGTGGTTTGGCTTTCGCTCGCGGTGCCGTGAAGCTGACGGCACTGTTCCTGCGACCGCAGAAGTTCATCGGCAATATTCAGCGCCGCAAGAACTGCTACGCGCAAGGAGTCAACCGTGGTGCCACTGGCAGACACGGCGCGCATCTTCGAATCGACCGTAGCCGCCAACTTCTCAATGTATGCAGGGTCGTGGGCGCGCAGGTGATAGGTCTGATCGTAGATATCCACACTAACGGACGTGGTAGCGCGCCGAATCTCGAGATTATCTGCCATGTGTCTCCGGTCGAGCGTTTATTCGCCGAGTTCGTCGATCTGTTTGAGCAGACGTTCGATGCGCTGCCGCACCGCGTCCCGCTCCTTCTGCAAGCCGGAAAGTTGCTCTTCCAATTGGGCAACTTGGGCGGCCTGTTCTTCTACACGATGCGTGAGACGGGAAGCGTGTTGCTCTACGGAGTAGCGGAGTTCGCGTTCGCCTTTCAACAATTCAACAGTGCGCAGTACGCGTTCTTCGAGCGCCTGAAAATCGTCTGCGGCCATGGTCATCTCGGGAGGGTGTTCTGCGAGGGTGGACATCGATACCTCATTACACTTAAGGGGGATTGCGTTCTTGAAGAGAGTATAGCCCGCAAATTCCGCCTCTCCATAAGAAAGACGCACACGCGTTACCTTAGATTGTTCCTCTGCACGTTGGTAATTGACCAGCAGATTCTGCGGCACTTACGTTACTGAAGAGATCTGCTTACGCGCGTTGCCGTCCGCCCAGCGATTCCAGGGCAGTGATGACCGCCTGTGAATAACTCTGCAGTTCTTCCTCGCGCAGGGTCCGCTCCAGGGCCTGAAACGTAACCCGGATGAGCATGGAATAGTGGCCGGCCGGCAACGACTGTGCAGCGCGAAAAATTTCCCGTGGTGTGAAGCGCGTCAGCTCAGCGATGCGCAAATTTTGTAAACCGTCCGCGATCGACTCCCAGCGAACCGTGTCGGGGAAGATGAAAGAGAAATCGCGCTCCACGGGTTGGTAACGCGAAAGCTCCGGTGCTATCGGATTACGCAGTGGTAGCCGGTACAGACGGTCAAGATAAATTTCTCCAACATAAACCGTCTGCCTCAATTTGCGCTGTTGCGCTTCGGCTGGGTGGAGCTGGCCGAACCATGCCACGGTCAATCCATCTGCTACGGCGCGCGCCGAACGCCCTGGGTGCAGCCACGGCGGAATAAGCCCCGTGCTGGCGCCAAAGGTGTCAAAGTAGAACGAGCGCGCGGCAAACTTCTCCAGGATCCCCTCGAGCGTGCCTTTAAGATCATAAAAATCGATGGCATGCGCAGGCAGCTCGGGCCCATTCCAGATAGATCCGGAAGCGCCCAGCGAGAGAGACGGGCGCTCGTCGACCCGCTCCGGGTTGCCGCTGAATATTGTGCCCTTCTCAAACAGTTGAACATCGCTGACGTTGCGGTTCAGATTGTGCGCCAGCATGGTGAGCATCCCAGGCAGCAGCGAGGGACGCAGCATGCCGGCCTCTTCGTTCAAGGGATTGCCCATGGCCACCGCCAGGCCGGGTTGCGGCGCAAAGGTAACTGCATCGGTAGCAGAGCAGAAAGTGCCGGAGAGAGCCTCGTTCCAGCCCAGCCCGAGCAGCGTCTGACGAACCACCGTGTCCTTGTGGGCGTCGCCCACTTCCTTCACCATGCCGGAGAAGCCGGGAAGTGTATTGGCAAATCGGTTGTAGCCGTAAACGCGAGCGACCTCCTCGATCAAGTCGATCTCGCGTTCGAGGTCCAGGCGCCAGCTGGGTAAAGTCACCTGGTAGTCGCCTTCCGCAACCCTTTGCAAGCTACATCCCAAAGCTTTGAGGACGGACTCAGTTGTTTGCTGTTCCACGCCACGGCCATCTTCTGTCGCGCCCAGCATGCGTCGCACCTGTGCGTGGCTGAGCCCAATCGGCGGGCGCCTGGCAGTCCGCGCGAGCGCTTCAGGGACCACCACATCAACCATCTCTCCATCGACGAATCCGCCCGCCTGGAGGATGATCTGGCTGACCATGGCAGACGCGAAAGGTGGAGCATTGAAGTCAGCGCCGCGCTCGAAGCGATGGGAAGCATCGGTGTGCAGACCGTGCCGCTTACCGCTGCGGCGTACCGTTGCCGGATCGAACCACGCCGCTTCGACCAGAATATTTTTTGTTTCGGCAGTGATCATCGTGTCCCAGCCGCCCATCACGCCGGCCAGCCCGATAGCCTTCTTTTCATCCGCGATCACCAGGTCTTCACGATCGAGCACACGTTCCACGCCATCCAGCGTGCGAAGTTTTTCTTGGCTGCGGGCCCGGCG
>CAZSUK010000420.1:0-7183 GCA_964609355.1 uncultured Acidobacteriaceae bacterium
TTTCTTCCCTGATCGAGTCGCCGGAGCACACTATGGTCCGAAGGGGAGCAATTACTTTACGTTTGTCAAGGATGTAGGGGGAGGGGAGTGGTTCCAGTTTTACCGCTACGATTTGGCAGATGGCAAAGTGAGCCTTCTTACCGACGGCAAGTCGCGCAACTCCGACGCGGTGTTTGCTCATGACGACAATCGCTTTGCTTACAGCTCCACCCGACGCAGCGGTCAGGACACTGACATCTGGGTCATGGACGCCACCGACGCTAAGACCGACCACATGCTGTTGCAGTTGCAAGGTGGAGGTTGGGAAGCAACCGATTGGTCGCCGGACAATGGAAAGCTGCTTGTTGTCCAGGAGATCTCCGCCAATGAGTCGTACCTCTGGCTGGTGGACGTCAGCACGGGCGAGAAGAAAATGCTCACCCCGAAGACCGGCGCCGAAGAAGTCGCCTATAGCGGCGGTACCTTCAACAAAGATGGCAAAGGCTTCTACACCGCCACCGATCGCGACTCAGAGTTCCAGCGGCTCGCCTATGTTGACTTCGCTTCCATGAAGCCGGTCTATCTCACCACCGATATCAAGTGGGATATCGATGAGTTCACTCTCAGCAATGACGGCAAGACCCTGGCCTTTACTGCCAATGAGGACGGCATCGATAAGCTCTATCTGATGGACACCCGCACCCGCAAGTACCACCCGGTTCCGGGCTTACCTGCGGCGGAGGTGCTTGATCTGAAGTTCCATCCAAATAACCAGGATCTGGGGTTTGTGGTTAATTCTGCAACCTCGCCTTTGGATGTCTATTCTCTCCACATGCCTACCGGCAACATTGAGCGCTGGACGTTTAGTGAAACCGGAGGTCTCAACACCGCTACCTTCTCTACACCGCAGCTCATCAAATGGCGGACCTTCGATGGCAAGACTATTTCCGGCTTTCTCTACCTGCCCGATCCCAAGAAATTTCCCGGCAAGCGTCCGGTGATCGTCAACATCCACGGCGGTCCTGAAGGGCAATTCCGCCCCGGATTTCTAGGGAGGAATAACTATTTTCTGAATGAACTGGGCGTGGCCCTGATATTTCCCAACGTACGCGGCTCCACCGGTTACGGTAAGACATTTCTCAAACTTGATAACGGAATGAATCGTGATCGCACGCACAAAGACATCGGCTCGCTGCTTGATTGGATCAAGCAGAACCCTGAACTCGATGCCGGCAAGATCATGATCACGGGCGGCAGCTATGGCGGTTATATGACCTGGGCAGTCGCGTACGAATACAACGATAAGATTTGCTGCTCGCTGCCCATCGTTGGCCCATCGAACCTGGTGACTTTACTGGAGCACACGGAGGGTTATCGCCGCGACCTGCGGCGAGTGGAGTACGGCGATGAGCGGGATCCCAGCATGCGTGCGTACCTGGAAAAGACTGCGCCGCTGAACAATTCGGAGAAGATCAGGAAGCCGGTGTTTGCCGCAGTGGGCAAAAACGATCCGCGCGTGCCCTGGACCGAGTCCCGCCAGATGGTCGACAAACTGAAGGATAACGGAATCACCCCGTGGTTTCTAATGGCGAACGACGAAGGCCACGGCTACGCCAAGAAGAAGAACCAGGATTTTCTCTTTTACGCCACGGTCATGTTTGTGCGCGAATATCTGCTGAGCGAGGACGTGAGTGCCCCCGCCAAATGACCAGGCACGCCCGCAGCAATGTATACTCGGGCAACCAAAACAAGGATGTTTGCGGATGCGGAATAAGTTGTTGCTCTGGGGAGGCCTGCTTGCCTTTTTTGTCTCTGTGGCTGCCGCCCAGAGCGCCCACGATGAGAACGTGCTGGTGGTGCAGGGCGCCCGGATCCTGCCTATTACGGCACCGCCGATTGCCCAAGGTGTCCTGGTCATCAAGGGCGGCAAGATCGTTGCGGTGGGCGAAGCAGGGAAGGTGCAGATACCCGCGGGAGCTAAGGTTCAGGACGCGACCGGCAAAGTCGTAATGCCTGGGATCGTCGACTCCCACTCTCACATCGGCATCATAGGCAATCCAACCGTCTCCGATTCGCAGGACGGCAATGAAGGCAGCGGTCCGGTTCAGCCGGGGTTGCGGGCACTCGATGCCATCGATCCGGCTGATCCGAATATCCGCATTGCTACCTCTGGCGGGATCACCACGGCCAACATCATGCCGGGCAGCGGCAACGTGATGGGCGGGCAGACCGCGTACGTCAAATTGCGCGGTACAACCATGGAGCAGATGCTGATCCCCGGCACCCTCGGCGGCATGAAGATGGCCAATGGGACCAATCCTAAGGGCTACGGAACGCGCGGCCAGGCTCCCATGACGCGCATGGAAGAAGCGGCCCTGGCGCGGGGAATTTTCGTGAAGGCGCAACAATATAAAGACAAGTGGGATGCCTACGCCAAGGCGGTCGCGGCCAAGGACAAAAATGCCAAGGAACCGGATCACGACCTGGGACTCGATGCCGTAGTGCAGGTTCTCAACGGCAAGCGCATCGTGCACAACCATACCCACCGGGCTGACGATGTGATGACAGTGCTTCGCCTGTCGGATGAGTTTCACTATCGCGTCGTGGTGCATCACGGAACTGAGTCATGCGAGGTGGCCGATGAGCTGGCCAAACGGCACATCGGTGTGAGCTTCACCATGATTGACTCGCCCGGTGGCAAGCCGGAGACGATCAACTTCAGCATCAGCTGTCCGGCACGCCTCGAGAAGGCCGGGGTGAAGGTAGCGTTCAACACCGACGATCCGATTACCAACTCCCGGTTGTTGCTGCGCTCAGCAGCCCTGGGTGTTCGCGGCGGTATGAGCGAAGATGCAGCACTCAAAGGACTCACCATCTATCCTGCGGAGATGCTCGACCTACAGAGTCGGGTGGGCAGTCTTGAAGTGGGCAAGGATGCGGATTTCATCGTGCTCAGTGGCGCTCCGCTGAGCGTGTACACACACGTCATCGAAACCTGGATTGAAGGAGAGAAGGTCTTCGACCGGAACAATCCAGCCGATCTGCGCTATGCCACGGGCGGTTTCGGGGTGGTTGGCCGCTATCCGCAACAGGCCGGAGGTGCACAATGAGCATGCGCTTCCCGCGGTTCGCGCTGTTAGTAACCGTAACGTTTCCGTTTTCGCTAGGGGCGCAAAATGTTGCCCTGGTCGCCGAGCACCTCTACACCATGGATGCGGGCCCACAGGGTGGCCCCGGCATGGTGCTCTTGCGCGATGGCAAGATCGACGACATACGCCAGGGTGCAAACATGCAGCCACCCGCGGGCTTTCAGGTTATCCATGGAGCGTACGTGACGCCGGGGCTGGTGGACGCGGATACGACCGCGGGTGTGGCCGGCGCCTACAACATCCCCGCCGACCAGGATCAGGACGAGGCAACCGATCCCAACACCGCCGACGTAAGCGTACGCGACAGCCTGAACCCGGAGGACAAGCTCTATCAATACGTGAATTCGTACGGCGTTACGACGCTGCAGGTCACGCCTGGCCCAGCTAATCCGATTGCCGGCCGCGCCGGTATCTTTAAGACCGCAGGTCCGCTGTCCCCCTTTCGCACAGCGGATCAACTGATCGTCCGTCTGAACTCGGGGATGGTTTTCAATTTAGGCGAGTCGCCCAAGCAGACCTATGGTGCGAGCCACAAGGCGCCGGTCACGCGCATGAAGACAGCAGAGATGATCCGCGAGGCTCTGCTGCAAGCCAGGCAATACCAGGACAAGCTGGACAAGTGGAAGCAAGAGGGCAGTGATCCCTCGAAGCAGCCCACGATCGAGCCCAAGTCCGCCGCCCTGGCAGACGTTGTCTCAGGCAAGACTCCCGCCATCTTCAACGCCTACCGGGCGGATGACATCGACACCGCGATCCGCATCGGGACTGAGTTTCACCTCAAGTACATGTTGGCTTCGGTGACTGAAGGTTATCTGATCCGGGACAAGATCAAGCAGGCTGGGGTTCCCTGCCTGGTGGGGGCAGTCATGCAGCCTGTCGAAAGTATGGAAACCGCGAACGCGACTTACGAGAATGCCGCGTTGCTCCAGCAGGCGGGCATACCCGTTGCGATCATGACCGGCTATGTCGCCTATGTTCCGAAAACCCGGGTGCTGTTGTTTGAAGCAGCCGTGGCGGCGGCTAACGGGCTGGGCATGGAAGGGGCGTTACGCGCGATCACCATCTCCCCGGCAAAGATCCTGGGCATCGACGATCGGGTTGGTTCACTCAGCAAAGGCAAGGATGCGGATGTAGTCGTTTTCGACGGCGATCCGTTTGAGTACACCAGCCATGTAGAGCAGGTCATGGTGCAGGGAACAGTGACCTACCGCAAACCTTAAAGGACTCCCCACGGGTGTGTTTTTTCCCGATCCAGCGAGACCAATAGTCGGGTGCCCCATCCTTCGCGCTCTTTGCGAAGGGTGGGATACCACTGCCCCTGCACCCGAAGCCCTTCCCCGCACATCCTGCTTATCCCACCCTTCGCAAAGAGCGAAGGATGGGGTACCCGATCGAGCGTTCTCGCGCAACGCACTTCGGCAAAGCCGGTGGTCAACTTGGCTTAGCGACAGTGGCGATCGAATCGAGATCCGCCATCGCCTGCGGAGAAAGTTGGAGCGATGCCGCCGCGAGGTTCTCGCGGAGATGTTCAGGGGAAGACGTTCCCGGGATCAAAAGGATGTTAGCCGAGCGGTGAAGAAGCCAGGCAAGCGCCACTTGCATAGGAGTGGCCTGAAGGCTCGCTGCTGTTGCGTTGAGAACCGATGACTGTAAGGGCGTGAATCCTCCCAAGGGAAAGAACGGCACATACGAGATGCCTTGCTTGGCCAGATCATCGATGAAGCCATCGTCGGTCCGATGCGCCACGTTGTACAGATTCTGCACACAGACGATCGGCGCAATCCTCTGACTCTCAGCCAACTGCTTCGGGGTGACGTTGCTGAGACCGATATGGCGAATCAGTCCCTGGCGTTGCAGTTCGGCCAGTACGGTCATGGGCTCTTCAAGCGATCCTTCCGTTGGCCCCATCACGCCTCCGACCCGCAGGTTGACGACATCAAGCTTGTCGAGTGACAGGTTGCGAAGGTTGTCGTGCACCGCATCGATCAGCTCCTGCCGGGAAAGAGCATGGAGCCAGGACTTGTCAGCTCCCCGGCGAGCGCCCACTTTGGTCACAATCACCAGGCCGTCACGGTAAGGGTAGAGGGCCTGCTTGATAAGCTGATTGGTCACATGAGGACCATAAAAATCGCTGGTATCAATGTGGTCTATGCCCGAGTCAATTGCTTCCCTGAGGACCGCCACGGCACGGTCAACATCTGCGGGCGGCCCAAAAACCTGCGGACCCGCCAGTTGCATAGCGCCATACCCCATCCGGTGCACGTTCATGGAAGTCCCTGAAAAGGTGAAGATGCCACCGAGATTTAGTTGTTTCGCCATTCTTTCGCTCCTCAAAGTGCCTGCTTGTGATTAGATGAAGAAAGCTTCAGATAGGAGTTCGCATTTGCCGCTGCGTTCGGATTTGGTTTTGGAGCCCCGTAAATCGCCGGTTCAGGCACGTTCAGCAGCCAGCGTGGACGCTATTCTCGAAGCGACCATTCAGGTTTTGCTTAACGTGGGCAAGGAACGGTTGACTACCACCAGGGTGGCATTGCGAGCCGGTGTGTCGGTGGGAACCCTCTATCAATATTTTCCTAACAAAAGCGCTTTGCTGCAAGCGGTCTTGAAGCGTCACCTGGATAATGTTGCAGAGGCAGTGGAGCGAGTCTGCCGCGAGCAGAAAGGGAATTCGCTCAAACAAATGGCGCCGGCGTTAATCAACGCCTTCCTCGACGCCAAGATGAAGGACCCAAAAGCAAGTGTGGCACTGTATGCGGTCAGCTCCGACCTGGACGGTGCGAAGATCGTTCAGCGACTAAGAGTGCGGGCCAACCGGGCGATTGTTGGCCTATTGGGCAGCGCCCTGGAACCGCTCAGCAAAGATCCGCAGGTAGTGGCTTCGATGGTGCAGAGCGCGATGTTCGGAGTGAGCCAGAGATTGCTCGAGTCCAGTACGCCCGAGAGGGAATTGAGAACCCTGCGAGAGGAACTCACCTACCTCGTAAACGCGTACCTGGAAGCGTGCTCTGCTGCGGCAAACATCCCACAAACGTTCGTTGGTTAGCGAAATCCAAGCCCTGGGATACAACTAGGATACTTCCGCCTGTCACCCAAGAACTATGGCGATTTTTGCCAGAAACAGTAAGCTCATCAACAAGCGGCGATTCTCTGAGAAAGTTTGAGCAAGTCTTTCGGGGGAAAGACTCAATCAGAGGGACGAGGAGAATCGCTGTTCCATCCCTACATGACATCTTAGAACCTCTTAGAATTTGGTGATTGAAATGGTCGTAGTCAAGACGGAAGAAACACTGCACAACTACCTGAGACGGCATTTTGAAAAGATCTCTGAAGGCAAGGCTCGTCAGTTTGCCGAACAGAGGGAACCTCTCAAAAAAGGAGTTGTTTCGGTTCCGCGACCTTCCGATGGGAACAGTCAGCGCAATTAGAAGCCCTTCCTGCTTCAGCCCGTTCCGCGAAATCCTGTTTTGTCTTAGCAAGCGCATTGTGTCGTCCCCTCGGGCCTCGCCTCATAAACCTTTTCATACGCGGCACTCCCGTGCCGGGCTACAGGCTGTTTGGTCCCTGCGGGACCGATACGCGCCACCTCTCCAAGGAGCGTCCAATTGGGCGGAATTTTGTCAGCCATTGACAATAACGGTGAACTGAGTTCATACTAGTAATTTCAGTACATACTGAAATTACTAGTATGAAGCGAACTGTGAACAAAGGTGAAAGGCCCGACGCGGAGAAGATCGTTCGCTGGGTTGAGCGCGTGGCGGTCTTTTGGTCAGAGCAAAGCGGGCTGCCTGCGATTACCGGCCGCATCGTCGGCTGGTTGATGATCTGTGATTCTCCTGAACAGTCGGCGGGAGAGATAGCAACAGCCATTGGCGCGAGCCGGGCATCGCTCACCACGAGCATGCGTCTCCTCATTGCGATCGGCCTGGTGCATGCCGTGTCTCGACCCGGCCAACGAACCATCTACTATCGCATCGATGGCGACGCCTGGGAGATGGTGGTGCGTCGTCGCATCGCCAGCATGGCGTCCTTCCGGGCAATCACGCGAGAAGGGCTCG
>CAZSUK010000421.1:0-9984 GCA_964609355.1 uncultured Acidobacteriaceae bacterium
GCCCGGTTCTGGCCGGCGATCGCCTGCACTACCCCGAGGGAGAGGTCCTCGCTTTCAAGCACGATGCCCTGTTCGATGTGGAACTCCAGGAAGCCGGCCACGTCCTCACTCAACCGGCAGGATGGTATTCTCCGCGGGTCCAATCCGAATGAAGTCAAGGCACCAGCGAGCGAGATGCCGTTGTCATCCTGGAGTATCAGCAGTTCAGGCTCCAGGCGTCCAACCAGCGCCCGGCTGCCAATGAAAGGAAACCGATAGCGTACACCTTCTTCTTCGGAAAAACCGATGAGCTCGATCGAAAACGGCAACCGCTCTCCATTCAAGGCCTCAACCAGCGCCAGCCCCAACATCACGCCCAGCAGGCCATCGAAGGCGCCACCGTTGGGAACGGTGTCAAGGTGGGAGCCGATCATCAGGCAGGTGCCGGTGCTTCCGGCATATCGTCCGCGGAGATTCCCCGCTGCATCGGTCTCGACTGCCATGCCGGCGGCATTCATCCATCCTTGCACCGCGTGCATGCAGTCGCGCATGGCGGGGGAAAGAAACGTACGCTTGATCTGGCCCGGCTCTTCGGTGAATTCGGCGAGATAGCGGCAGCGGGCAATCACTTGGTCCGCCAGCTCTCGCAGGTTATTCGGCATCCTTGTCGATCCTTACCAACTCCTCACCACCAAGTGTAGTGCGTCGCGTCTTCCGAGGACCGGGAGGCAGGTACCTTCACTCTAATCTTCCCTGCGGATACGAGCTGAAATATTGCCGAAGGGCTCATCTGTAGGCACAAAAATCTGGTTAGGATTTGTCTGCCCGAAGCGCGAAAGATCAACCAGCAGGCAGTGTTTGTTCGGCATGGCCAACTCGATGTCGACGATCTCCGGTGTGGCGCCGAGCGCTGCCTGGCCCATGGCATAGAGAGTGTGTTGCACTGACTTGCTGTCGTGTTCAGCAAATGCTCCGATGAGTGCTGCACGTAGGGTGCTGCGCAACTGATCGAATGGGAGCACCGCGGACTTGTATCTCCACAGTGTGCGCATCGAGGTCCCGAATAGGCGGTCCGCTGTTTCCGGCAGGGTCGTGAGCGAATCGCGCAGATATCCTTCGAATCCCGAATTGGCTGTCTTCAGTATGACCAGATTTTCCAGTCCTGAAGTGACCGAAGGCCGACTCCCCTGAACACAGGTAACCGCCGTAGTTTGCGCTTCGCTGCTGCCGCGAATGAATGTAGAGGGATGCGGCTTGCCCTCAACCAGAGCATTTTCCCAGAGAGTGCTCGCAATGTTGATTCCGACGCGCTCGACCTGTGGATTGCGCTTGAGAAAGAAGTCAGCCAGCTCCAGCGCGAAATCCTCGATGCACTCCGCTTAGCTCTCGCGAGCGCGCGAATACACCGTGTTTTTCATCGTGTCGGTGGGCAAAATCGCGCTGTTATCGCCCGCGGTGAAGCAGGTTTCAAAGTCGCCGGAGAGCAGCACCTCGACCTTCCACTCCTTCACCGTGTGCAAAACACCGTCGCGTTTCACCTTCATGACGCGTACGCTGGATTTTCCGTAGGAATTCTCTGCCAGGGCAATCACCGGCTAGCTCCCCCTGTAGGTCGTGTAGCCATTGGGGCTCAGAAGTAACGGTACATGCAAATGGGTATCGCCGGGGCGCACGGTCACCGTGATGTCAACTGTCAGATACAGCCCTTTGACTGATTGCGCCTGGTGATAGGTTCCGGTTTCGAAGCTCAACCGGTATTGTCCTGGGATGAAAGCGTAATCCGAGGGCAGAAGATTGGCACAGCGGCCATCGTCATCGGTCGCAAGCGCGGAGATCTCTCGCCAGTCCCCAGACGGCTCTGCATAGTCGAGATGGACCATCATGCCGGCCGCCGGCCGGCCAAGCGCGGTGTCCAATACATGCGTGGAGATTCGGCTCATGCGGCGCCCAGCCACTTGCGCAAACGGAGCTGCATGATCTGCTGCTGTTGCGTAGCGGACTCCAGCAGCTCCTGGGCCGGGTCATTGTTCAGGCGATGCTCAAGGCTCCGCAAAAGTTCCGCCGGCGATCTGCCGCTGGCGCACACGATGAAGATCCTTCCAAAGCGCTCTTCGTACTCGCGGTGACGCTCTCGCATGCGCAATAGGATAGCAGCGTCGGCGTCCTTCATCTGGCTCTGCTCCGACTTTGACCACGCGGCCGACGTTGCTGTGGTCTTGTTCTGCGCATGTTGCTCTCCGATTCGAGGATGGCTGCGGAATGCCTCCAGCCAATCCGCCGGGGGCAGACGCTGCCAGCATTCATTGGCGGCGGCGAACAGGCTTTTCTCGTCTACGAAGGGACGCATCGCCGTCAACTTCCGAGCCCAGACAGGTGAGCCGCAGCAGGAGAGAACCTCGGCCGCTGCCTCCTCCGGGGGAAGAGCGTGCCACCGTGCCAGTATGGAATTCACGCGAACAGGCCCTCGAGAAATTCCTGCAGCAGATTGCCTGCCACGTGCAGCCGGTAAAGAGCGGTGGAGCGAATATCATCGATGGGAGCAACTTCTGCTTCCAGAGCTTGCCGGGCTTCGCTGATCAATGCTGCACTCCACGGACGACCCAGAAGAATTTCTTCTGTCTTCCGCAGCCGCACCGGCGTGACTGCCATGCTGCCAATGGCCAGACGCACGTCCTCAATCCTGTTGCCGGAAATTTTGCCCAGCCCAGCAAGGCAGAGCTTCGCGATGGCTTGCGCGTTGCGGGTGCCGACCTTCCGGGTATACGAGTAATAGGCAGCAAATCGCGGTTGGAGCGCAATCGCGCGGATGATTTCGTCGGCCGCCAGGTTGTTCTGCTTATACCCGGTGTGAAAGTCCACGTATGGCATCCGGCGTGTTCCCCGAGAGGAGGCCAGCAGCAGCTCCGCTTCGTAGACCATCAACGCGGGCAGGGAATCGGCGGCAGGTGAACCATTCACAATGTTGCCGCCAAGGGTCCCGCGATTCTGGTTGGCGATGCTGCCGGTCCAGGACGCCGCGCGGGCGAGCAGTGGGAACTGCTGCGCCACCACGGGATCATTTCTCAGGTCGGTGTAAGTGCATCCGGCGCCGATGAGCACGTCATGCTCCGAACTCTCGATGCTTCTCAATTCGGGCAATCCCCACAGGCTGACCAGCTTCCGTGCTCCAAGCTTGCCCGCGCCATACTGCACCATGAGCTCCGTGCCACCGGCAATCGGCATCCACGATCCTGGCTCACTGGCAAGCAATTCGAGCACCGCGGGTAAACTACCCGGCGCCACTAACTCGTACTCGGATGGACGAGCTCTCATTTCTGGCTACCCGCTGCTTCCAATACTGCGTTGAATATGCGCGTATATCCGGTACAGCGGCAAAGGTTGCCACCCAGGCCTTCGCGCACCTGCTCCATCGTGGGCGCTGGGGTGTGGCCCAGCAGATGAACCGTAGCCATCACCATCCCTGGCGTGCAGATGCCGCATTGTGCGCCTCCGCATTTAAGAAACGCCTGTTGCACTGGATGAAGACCGCTCTCGCCCGCAAGCCCTTCAATGGTGCCGATCGTAGCCCCCTCGGCCTGCAGCACCGGAACCAGGCAACTGTTCACCAGTTCGCCATTCATCAGCACCGAGCAGGAACCGCACTCTCCCTCGCCGCACCCCTCCTTGGTTCCGGTAAGCCCAAGCTTGCAGCGCAAGACATCGAGCAGCCTTTCCATCGGATACACCGACACAGTGTGCGCCGCGCCGTTCACGGTAAAGGAAACCTCACGCTTACTCATTGGCTTCCCTCCGCCGCCAGTGCGGTCTCGAGCGATTCCGCCGGGCGCTCAGGCTCCGCCGTCATTGCGCGGAAAATATCTTCCGGCAGAAGCGGAATGGAGGTGAAGTTGATCCCGGTCGCCTGCACCACAGCATTGACGATTGCGGGCGCAGGACCGTCCATGGGTAACTCACCGATTCCCTTAGCCCCATAAGCGCCATATTGGTAGGGTACTTCTTCAAAGAAAACGCGGATCGGGGGCAGGTCTTCCGCGGTGGGCATGATGTAGTTGGTCATCTGGTTGTTGATCATCCGCCCGTCTTTCCAAACTACTTTCTCATAAAGCGCATAGCCAATTGCCTGTGCGACGCCGCCCTCGATCTGCCCGGCAGCAAGGATGGGATGGATCACCTTGCCAATCTCCTGCAAGGCGACAAAGTCATCGATGGCGACACTGTAGGTTGACGTATCCACCGTAACTTCGGCCACGTAAACGGCCCAGGCGTAGGCGCCATAGGCCTCTCCGCTATACAGCTCATCGTTCCAAAAAATATTGGGCGCCGCTTCGTAGCGGCTGAACGACTGCAGTTCGCCAAATTGCTTGCGGTAAGCCTGGCACGCGGCGAGAAATTGCTCACGGCCCGCAGAAGGCTCAAGCAGCCCGCTATCGATGAGCGTTTGCCGCATCTTCAAAGCCGCTGTCTGCAAGATTTTGCCGATGATCATCGCCGTGCGCGAAGCAACCGTAGGCCCGCTGTTGGGACTGGTGCTGGTATCCACGGGCGCGATACTGACGTCGTCGTATTCGAGTCCGAGCGTCTCGGCAGCAATCTGGCAGAGGATGGTGTTGGTTCCCTGACCGAACTCGGTGCTCGAGACCAGTACGCGCACGCCACCTGCCGCCGCTTCTACACCCACCAGCGCGTTCAGGTAGCGTTCCCCCGACCCGGTAAAACCAGCGCCATGCAGAAAGGCAGCCATGCCGATGCCCTTCTTGTGTGTGCTGGTCAGGTTGTGCTCGGCAAACTGCTTCACCTTGGTGTGATAGTCAGTGAGTTCGAGCGCGCGCTCGAGCATCTGATCCAGAACGATCGGATCGTGAATCACCTGGTTGGTGGCAGTCGTCATTCCCTGGTGCAACAGATTGCGCCGCCGAAATTCGTCGGGAGCCATGCCAATCGCTTTCGCCACTACATCCATGTGGCGCTCCAGGGCAAACAAGCTCTGCGGCGCGCCGAAGCCGCGGAAAGCGCCGTGCGGCGGGGTGTTGGTGGCATACGCTTTTGAGTTGACCCGGATATTCGGCCACAAGTATGGACCACCTGCGTGAATGGTCCCGCGGGAAAGAACCGTAGACGATAGCGTCGCGTAGGCGCCTCCGTCGGTGGCAAAGTCGATCTCGGCGGCAAGCAGCTTGCCGTCGGCGCTGACCGCGGTGCGGTGGCGGGTACGGGAAGGATGCCGCTTGGTGGTGGCCGCCATGTCTTCCATGCGGTCGTAAATCATCTTCACCGGGCGACCAGACTTCATGGCCAGGAGCGAAGCGTGCCCGGCAAGCATGGAAGGATATTCTTCCTTGCCGCCAAACGCGCCCCCGGTCTCAGCCTGAATCACGCGAACACTTTCCGGCGACAAGCCGGTGAGGGCCACCAGGGCCTTGTGCACATAGAACGGACATTGCATCGAGCCCCAGATGGTCAAGCCTCCCGTAGCGCCGGCTTGTGCGATCATCCCGTTGGGTTCGATATATAACTGCTCCTGCGCCCCGGTACTGTATTCCCCTTCGACGATCCAGGCGGCGCTCTTCCAGGCGTTGTCCACATCGCCCTTTTCCATCCGGTAGTTCTTGAAGATGTTGTCTTTGCCCCAGATGATCAGCTCGCGGCGCTCGCTCTCCTCGATGCTGTGGATCGAGGGCGCTGGTTTGTAACAGATCTTGACCGCTGCCACCGCGGCTGGTAACGCGTGCCGATCGGGATGCGCCAGTAGCAGGATGGGCTCTTCGGGATGATTCACCATGCCGTCAGCCAGACAGGGCTGATCATCCACGATGAGCGAGACCACATTGCGACCGGGAATATCCTTCGCGGTCACGATGGTGAATTCGTGCCACGGGATCCCCTCACCAAATTTGATGTCTTCGATTGCGCCGCGGGCGATGCTGCTGCGTACCGTGGCCCCGAAGATCATGCCCGGCAGGGAAAGATCATCAATATAACGAGCCTGCCCGGTTAACTTGGCGACGCCCTCCTTACGAGGAACGGAGACGCCCACCACGCGAGTCTGCAAAGGGACCTCCTCCTCAGCAATAACTCTTTATTCTAATTTGCTCCCGGCCAAGGGGTGGATCCGGGAATGATCCCTGCTGATAGACGGCCGCGCCCCGGAGAAACGTGGCGCGCACCTTGCCGTACAGTTTTTCCCCCAGGTAGGGCGATACCATGTGCCGGTAATGCAGGTCTTCGGTGCTTAAGGTGAATTGCGCATCAGGATCGAAGACCACCAGATCTGCGTCGTATCCTGCGGCCAGGCGGCCTTTGCGTTCTTCGAGGCCAGCGAGCTTTGCCGGCTGCGCCGACATCCAGCGCGCCAGGTTTGCAAGCGGCAGGCCGCGCTCGCGCATTTCCGTCCAGATGACAGGGAGGGCCACGCTCAGGCTGGCGATCCCTCCCCACGCCTGGCGAAAATCTCCTGCTTTCATCGACGGCGGACAGGGGGAGTGGTCGGTCGCGATCAGATCGATGACTCCATCGCGCAGGCCTTGCCACAGTGCTTCGCGGTTGGCTCGGGAGCGGATGGGTGGGGCACATTTGTAGAGTGTCCCGCCGGCGGGAATCTCTTCTGCGAAAAAGTGCAGGTAGTGAGGGCAGGTCTCGACCGTTATGGGCAGGCCCTCGGCGCGGGCCTTGGCCAGTTCTTCGAGCGCCAGCGCTGTTGCTAAATGAACGATGTGCAGGCGGAACGAATACTTGCGGCAAAGCCAGATCAGCATGCGGATTGCAGCTAACTCCGACTCATCCGGGCGGGAACGCAGGTAAGTCGAATACTGCAGCAAGTCGTCGGTATCGCTGCCCGGTTTGAGATGCTCCGCCAACTCTGCATGGACCAGCAAGGGCAGCCCGGTGCGGGCTAAGGTCGGTAGCGCTCTCTCCAGTTCCTGCTCGCTGATCATCGTCAGACCCGGGCAGCCGGGATCGACGAGGAAGCATTTGAATCCGGACACGCCTGCTTCCGCCAGGGGAACAATATGAGCCTGGTTGAGCCCGGTTAATCCGCCCCAGGGCGTCCAATCTACGCGGCATTGGCCGGCGGCCGATTTTCGCTTGGCTTCGAGCGCTGCCACTGTTGTGGTCTCAGGAAGACAATTCAGCGGCATATCCACCAGCGTGGTGTAACCGCCGGCGGCGGCGGCGCGCGTGGCCGTGGCAAATCCTTCCCACTCCGTCCTCCCCGGTTCATTGACGTGTACATGCGAATCGACCAGCCCGGGCAGTAACACCAGGTCGCCGAATTCGTGCCGCAGCGCTTCCCGCGGAGCGTCCCCGGGCGCGCACACCGACAGGATGCGTCCCTGCTTAACGACGATCGCAGCCGGCTGCATGCCCTCGGGAGTAACCACCCGGCTGGAGATAAATACCTGTGTCATACTTCGGATATTCGAGCACCCCTGGGGAGAGCGCAAGTGCAAAGTGAGACTGATTTCATGCAACTGGCCATCCGGCTGGCGACGGAAAACGTGCGCAGCGGAGTAGGGGGTCCTTTTGGAGCGGTGGTTGTCAGGAACGGAGAGATCGTTGCCACCGGGGTCAACCGGGTTACTTCGGACAACGATCCTACCGCGCACGCCGAGGTGAATGCTATCCGTGAGGCGTGCAAGGCGCTGAATACGTTTCAACTACCAGGTTGCGTGCTCTATACCAGTTGCGAGCCTTGCCCCATGTGCCTGGGCGCGATCTATTGGTCCCGGCTGGACTCAGTCTATTTCGGCAACACCTGTCACGATGCCGCCGAAGTGGGCTTCGATGACCACTTCATCTATGAAGAACTCGCGGTGCCGCGGGACCAGCGCAAAATGCCGATGGTGCGCCTGTTGCCGGAACTCGCCATAGAGAGTTTTCGCGCCTGGCAAGAGCACCAGTCAAAAATCGCCTATTAGTTTTCTGTTGGTTAACGGGCCGACTTCCGTCTATGCTCCCGTATGAGCACTCGATTGCTGGCGCTGTTCGTTCTGATTTTTTCTGCCAGCGCTGGTATGGCCGCGCCGGCTCCCATTCCAGTGAAGATCGTGGTCATAGCGCTCTACGAACCGGGAGCGGATCAGGGTGATACACCCGGCGAGTACCAATACTGGGTAGAACGCGAACAGCTGAGCCACGTTTATCCCTTTCCCCAGGGCTATCACGATTTGCGCATGAACGACCAGGGCGTCATGGGCGTGCTCGCGGGCGTAGGCACGGCGAGGGCGGCTGCTTCCATCATGGCGCTTGGTCTTGATCCGCGTTTTGATCTCAGCAAGGCCTATTGGCTGGTCGCCGGCATTGCAGGAGGCGATCCTGAGGATGCCTCGCTCGGTTCTGCGGCTTGGGCAGAGTGGGTGGTGGATGGCGACCTGGCCCATGAGATCGATGCCCGTGAGATTCCCCCGCAATGGACAACGGGATATGTGCCGCTGGGCAAGACAGTGCCTTACGAACAACCCCATACGCAGGAATTCGACGCTGTGTTTCACCTCAACCCAGTGTTGCGGGCCTGGGCCTACGAGCAAACGAAAGCAGTCAAGCTGGACGATTCGCCGGCGCTCGAAGAGGCACGGACACACTTCGCAGGAGCAAGCGCGCGGCGTCCGCCGTTTGTGCTCAAGGGCGATGTCCTCGCGTCTTCTACCTATTGGCACGGCAAGTTACTCGATCAATGGGCCAATCAGTGGGTCAGCTATGAGACCGGTGGGCAGGGTAAGTTTGTCGCTTCGGCCATGGAGGACAGCGGCATACTGCAATCGCTCACCTTCCTTCATCATGCCGGACGCGTCGATCTGGATCGGGTCATGGTATTGCGGACCATCAGCAACTTCGATCAGCCGGCGATTGGATTAACCGCAGCCGAAAGCCTGGCCGCCAGCGCGGGACATAAGTATAGCGCCTATCTGCCGGCACTCGAAGCCGCTTACCGTGTCGGCAATGTTGTCGTCTCTGAGATTGTTACGAATTGGGACCGCTATCAGGATCACCTTCCGGGCAAGTAGAGCGAGGACAAACGATGAGCACCACGATGCCGGGATCCAGCACCGGAACGCTGGGATTTTTCGAGCGAATGTTCCACATCCAGGAACGGGGATCCTCCTTGCGGACGGAAGTTCTGGCCGGGGCGACCACGTTTCTCACGATGGCCTACATCGTGTTTGTAAACCCGGACATCCTGAGCGAGGCGGGAATGCCTGTACCAGCGGTTGCCGCCGCGACCTGCCTGTCGGCAGCCATTGGCTGCATTCTGATGGGTTTCATTGCCAACTATCCCATTGCGCTCGCGCCCGGCATGGGACTCAATGCGTACTTTGCCTTTACCGTGGTGAAAGGGATGGGCGTTCCGTGGAGAACGGCGCTGGGCTGTGTGTTTCTCTCCGGCTGCGTTTTTCTTCTCCTGACTGCTGCAGGGATTCGCCAATTGATTGTGAATGCCATCCCGCGGGAACTCTTCGCTTCGGTCGCGGCGGGCGTGGGATTATTTGTCGCCTTTGTCGGCTTGCGCGATGCTGGGATCATTGTGCCGAACGCAGCGACGATTGTGGGCATGGGAAATTTGCGCGCGCCCCAGACTGCGCTGGCGTGTGTCTGCCTTCTAGCCATCGCCGTGATGCAGGCGTGGCGGGTGCGCACCGCAATGCTGTTGGGGATTGTGGGCACCACGATCGCCGGCTTCGCCCTCGGCATCGTGAAGTGGGAACCTGTCCACTATCGGATGATGGACTTGACCGCGACCGCATTCCAGTTGGACATCCGTGGAGCTCTGCACTTGAAAGGAGATTTCGGCGCGGGGCTGCTGGAGGTAATTTTTGTATTTCTGTTCGTCGATCTTTTCGATAACGTGGGCACCCTGGTAGCGGTGACCAAGAAGGCCGGATTGGTGAACGCGGATGGCGAGATTCCGCGATTGAATCGCATCCTTTTTGCCGACGCTACGGCGACGTTAGCCGGGTCGATGGCCGGCACCAGCACGGTGGTGAGCTACATCGAGAGTGCGGCGGGGGT
>CAZSUK010000422.1:0-39902 GCA_964609355.1 uncultured Acidobacteriaceae bacterium
GGGCGTCACCGGTAGCGAAACTCTGTCCGGAAGTATCAAAGTCGGTATAAAACAGACCGAATGCTGCGCGCACACTGGTCTGCCCGGCACTTCCAATCACGCGATGGAGAAGCCCGTCCGATGCCGAAGGGGCGTAGGCGAAACCCAGGCGAGGGGCAAAGTTATTCCAGCGTGTATAGGCCAGGGTTTTAGGAATTCCCTTATCCCCTGGGAAGACCCAACCCTCCGGCGAATTGGTGAACCTGGTCGATTGCTGACCGGGAACGAACGCCTGGATCTTTCCCGTGGTGTCGTACCAGGGCTCGCTGGCTTCCCATCGGATCCCATAGTTCAAGGTGAGCTGTGGACTCATCCGGTAGCTGTCTTGAAAGAAGAGGTCAAACATTTTGCTGCGTCCGTCGAGTTGCTGCGCACTGCTTTGCGTAAAGGAAGCAGGAAGACCAAGCTCATAATCGGCAAAATCGATTCCCGTCGCGCCCCCATCAAAACTGAACCCTCCGTTGGGGTTCGGTCCGCCTCTGCGGTTCCATTCGTAGTACCCCGCACCGCCGCCGAACTTGAAGGTATGGGAGTGCCATATCAACGAAAACGCATCTGAGATTTGGATCGCCGTCTGATAGTTTCCATCTTCGTTCGCCGAACCAAGCACCAAACCGTTATTGAACGTCATCGGTGGAACCCCTTCGATAGCGGGGCGGGACGCAATGATTCCCTGCCCTCCCTCAACGAAACCGAAGGAACTGAGCTGACCCAGGCCACCGATGGGGGCATTTCCCGGAGCCCTGGAACGTGTCCCGTTGGCACGGAATTCGTTCACGCGACTGGAGCCCCAGACCAGCGTGTTGCTGAACAACGCCTGCTGGGTTTTATTCGGCGTGGAATAACTGAAAAACGGGTTGTTGCCTGGATTCACGGTTTGCGTGTTGGCGTAGTTGTAGTAGAAAGACCAGTCACCGGTCAGCTTGGTCGTGAGGTCCACGCGTGTTCCAAACTGGTCTTCGTTCGCGGTGGTGGCAAACGCATTGGTGATAAACGTAGAGCCGCCGAGTCCAGCGCTTGGCAAGGGAACGAACTTCAGCGTCCCAAGCGCCGCCGGTGACCACGCATTGGTGGGAATGACGGCGTTGGGAAAAGCGCAAACGGCGATGGATGTACAGCCAGGTGTGTAGAACGGTTCGCCGGCGGTTACGGGATATCCGAGGCGCGCCGAGAGCTTGGAGGCAAAGTCACCGGGAACTCCGGTTCCCGGAACTGTTCCCGTCAGTTCGCTCGCACGATCGGAAAAATCACCGGACCGCTCCGGCACAGTTGGCACCATGGCGGAAGGTGTCGTGTAGGCGCGGCTCTCCCGCGTGCCTTGATAATCGCCGAAGAAGAAAAGGCGGTCCTTGAGAATAGGACCTCCGATGACCCCACCAAACTGGTTGCGATGGAATGCGCCGACCGGACCCGCCGGATCATAGTAATTGCGCGCATCGAGTGCGTTGTTGCGCAGGAACTCGAAAGCGGTGCCGTGAAAGGAATTTGTTCCGGACTTCGTGATCACATTCACCAATGCGCCGGAAAAGTGCCCGTACTCGGCATCGAAGCCATTGGTCAACACACGGAACTCCTGCAAGGAGTCCAGCACCGGAATCACATTAGCGCTATTCCCCGAAGTGTTCTCGACACTTCCGCCATTCACCAGGAACCCATTGGCGTTTTCGCGGCCGCCATTGACGGAAACGTTGCCGGTGCTGGGATTCGTCGGGTTGGTGGTAGCGCTTATGGGAGAAACGCCCGCTTGCAGGCCGAGTAAATCAAGATAGCTACGGCCGTTCAGCGGCAACGCCTGAATTTTCTTATCTTCAATCACATCGCCCAATTGCGTGACCGTCGTTTCCACTTGAACGGTTCCCGCCTTCACGGTCACTTCTTCCGTCGTCTGACCAGGCTTGAGTTGAAAGTCAACCCGCAAGCTCTGATTGACGGTGAGGCGAATGCCGGTCTGCTCGACCTTGCTGAATCCAGCAGCCTCGGCCTGGACGACATATCCGTCACCGACCGGCACCTCGAGAAACTCATAGGTGCCTGTGGAGCTGGTCGTCGCCTGCCGGGTAAATCCAGTACCCGCATTCAGCAGGGTGACGTTGGCCCCGGCCACCAATGCACCCGAGCTGTCTGACACCGTACCTCGCAGGGATGCCGTCACGTCCGCAAGAGCTGACGCAGCGATGAAGACCGTGACGATGAACGCAAAGAGGGTGCGCGCGGGGAAACACTTCTTTTGCCTCATAAGGTCTCTCCTGAAATGAATGCGTGAATCTAGGTATGGTCTGGACTGACCACTCTATTGAAATCTATTTCGCCTTTTTGTCAAGGATTAATTTGCCGCAGACCAGCCTCTCCCTCGTAGAGTACTGATGGTTGTTGGGTAAATAAGGGACCAGCGCTCCGCATGAAACGCGAAATACTGCCTGGAGACCCGCAATCGGCTCCCGCACTCCTGCGGATATGGTCCGGCTTTGGACTGGCCGCGGATTACAAAACGCTAAGCTTGGGTTCGCCCGAATGCCGGCCTGAAGTCACTCAAAAACGCGGGCGCTGCTTGCATTCCCTGATCATTCTTTGGATGCGGGTGGGAGACTTCTTTGATCCCTGGCGGTCATACCACGCCAGACTGCGTTAGCATAGGGAGCGGCTAAAAAGCTCGGCTCAGATCCGAAAACGTCCTGGCAATTGCTACGACGCCCAGTTCTGTTCTCAGCGTGCCTGTTTATATTCCCTGGCTGCGGGTAAGCCCAGTTGAACCCGCAGCCGGAACAGACCTATGCAGAAACTCAAAAACACGATTAATCCCAAAAGTCCCGTCTCGATCCCGGCGCAGTTACGGGAACTAATCATGGAAGACATCGCGGCGCAGGTCTATAAGCCGGGCGAGCGTTTCGAATCCGAACGCGGCCTCGCCGAACGGTTCGGTGTTTCGCGGGCTTCGGTGAGGGAAACGATCAGCAGTCTGATCGATTCAGGCGTACTGCAGCGCACAGCCGGCCGCGGGACCTTCGTTGCCGATCCCGCAGTAAAGTGGAAGGCGCAACAGATCGTGATTCTGATCAGCGCGGAGATCCTGCATTTCACCACAGGCTATGGCCTGGTGCTACGCGGTGCGGAGAGTGCCTGCAGCAAGTCGGGAGATACGCTCATCCTGCGCGTCATTGGCAATGAGCCCTTTGAGATCAACGCCGAGCAGGACGCGCAGCCAGACGGCGTCATTATCATTGGCGGCGTACGCAAAGACGTTGCCCAGAGATACCGCGATCTGCGTGTGCCCATCGCCATGGTCGATCTGCTGGAACGCCAGGAAACCTCCGAGGTGGAAGCGGTGCGCATCGACTACGCGAGCGGCACAGAAGTCGCCATGGAGCGCCTGCACGAACTGGGGCACACACGCATCGGCTTCATCGGATTCAGCGGCTCCCACAAGTACGAACTGTACTGGCAGAGTCTCGAGCGTCTGGGCCTGAGCTATGATCCGGGCTGTGTCGAATTTCTTCATCCGCTCGACCTTGAACCGGGAGTGCTTTCTGGTTTACGCCGGATGCAGACGATTCTGGCGCGCGGGCGGCGCCCCACAGCGATCCTGGCGACCAACGACTTCGTGGCGTTGGGCGCGTTGGAGGCCCTGACCATCGCCGGTCTGCAGGTTCCCAACGACATCAGCGTGATCGGCTACGACGACCTCAAAGTACCGACATCACCACCACTGTCCACCATCCGAGCGGATCTTGAGCAGGTCGGGCGAATGGCGGTCTCTGCGCTTCATCGCCGCATTCAAGGCCACTTGGACGACGCACCCGTTGTGTTGCCGGTACAGTTCATCGAGCGAGGTTCGTCTGGCCCTGCCCCACCCAACAAATCTTAGCTATGGTGAGAGCCTTGAACAGACGCGGTCAATCGCCGCAAGCGTCTCCTCGGTATCTTCTTCGGAGTGGACCGTCGAAACGTAGAAGCGGCCATCGGGCAGGATATTGATTCCTTCTTTGCAACTCTCCATGAGAAATTTTGCTAACAGGGGCCCGTTGTCGTTCAGCGTGTCGCGATAGTTCCTGAGCTGCGGCAAGAGGTTGAAGTGAACGGCGAACGCCGCACCAAAACCATTTACCAGCAGTGGAAGATCGTAACGGCGTCCTGCCTGTCGAATGCCTTCCATGAGTTTTTCGCCAGTTCGATTGGCAGTGCGCAACGGCTCACCGCCGTCTCGCACCAACTCCTGGATGGTCGTGACGCCTGCGGCCAGCGATAGAGGGTTCCCGTTGAACGTGCCCCCAAAGGAAACCCCGCCTGTAAACATTAGCTCGAGAATCTCTTGCCGCCCTGCAACGGCACTAAGAGCCAGTCCTCCGCCCATCGCCTTGCCTAACGTCGCGATATCCGGAGTGACACCGTAGTAGCTCTGTGCACCGCCAGGCGCAATCCGAAAGCCGGTAATCACCTCGTCGAAGATCACCAGCGATCCGTGCTCCCGGGCGATGGAAGCCATCTGTGCAAGGAACTCCTTCCCTGGCTCGATGCACCCGCTGTTGCATAACACCGGCTCTGAGATCACAGCTGCAATCTGAGAGCCGTGTTCCTGAAAAACCTCATGGAGCGATGCAATGTCATTCCAGGGAATGACCAGCAGATTATCTGCCGCGTTGTGCACTTGGCCCCGGGTTCCCAGTATTGGTGCGGAAAACGCTGAAGTTTCCAGTTCCTCGCGCCGCGGTTTGTAACTCAGCAGCACAGAATCCATCCAGCCGTGATAGTGACCTTCGAACTTGAGGATCAGGCTCCGGCCGGTAGCTGCTCTCGCCAGGCGTAATGCGATCTGGACGGCCTCGCTGCCACTCGATGTAAACGCCAACCGCTCCGCGCAGGGAACGACGGCTTGCACCAGCTCCGCAAGCTCGAACTCAAGTTCATGCTGCGCACCGTACACGTGTGGCCGCTCCGCTCGCTCGCGCAAGGTGGCCACCAGCCTGGGATGACGATGGCCCAGGATGAGCGGGCCCCATGCTAACGAGTAATCGATGAACTCGTTGCCATCCACATCAGTGAGACGGCTTCCTCGTGCATCGCTGACGAATAAGGGAATGGGGGCCTTGGCCCGGAACGGGCTACTCACGCCGCCGGCCAGAGAACGGCGGCTGCGTTCCAGCAACTCCGCCGACTTTCGGAAAGTTCGCTCGATGGGGCTCAACGCTTCCTCTTTTGGTTAGACCATACAGGACCATAAGAGGTCCGGTCAACGAATTTGATTGCGCCAGTCACGCCCCTCAGGAACCGAGAAGAGTTACATTCGGGCGTGCAAATCCCCTTTATTTCTTGCCATTTGGTGATTTAGTTTCGTCGCTCATCGCCAGGCTTCGAAATATTGCTTTTCCCGGTGGGCTCCGGACGGGTTATCATCTTGTCGAACCATACCAGACCAATAAACGGGTGAGCACCTACTCACTGGAGACATAATTGACCTTACCCTCCGTCACGCCTCCCGCACAACTTCGCCGCGTCCTGAAGCTGCGCGACCTGGTCTTTTATGGAATCGTCCTGGTGCAGCCCATTGCGGCCGTGCCGCTCTTCGGGCTTGCTGACAGCATTTCCCACGGACATGTCGTCACCGTGATTTTAATTGCCATGGTTGCCATGATGCTGACCGCGATCAGCTATGGCCGGCTGGCCGCCATTCATCCTTCCGCGGGCTCGGCCTACAGTTACGTTACCCACGAACTTAATCCCTACCTTGGATTTCTGGTCGGTTGGGCGATGCTGCTGGATTACCTGATCATTCCCGTCATCAACGTCATTTATGGCTCCCTCACGCTCTCGCGAATGTTTCCCGCGATTCCCGAAACCGTCTTCAAGCTGGCCATGACCGTACTGATCACTGTGTTGAATCTTCGCGGCATCAAAGCGACTGCTCGCGCCAACACCATCCTCCTCGGGTTGATGGTAATCGTGATTTCTGCGTTTATTGTCCTCGCGTTACTTTTCCTGTTTCGCCAACAGGGCCTGCACGGCATCTTCAGCTTTGCACCCTTCTACACTCCAGGGGATACCCCCTTCCCTGCTATCGCCACGGCCACATCCCTCGCGGCGCTTACCTATATTGGGTTTGACGGTGTGACCACGCTGTCGGAAGAGGTTGAGAATCCACGCCGCAATATCCTGCTCGCAACCGTGTACGTCTGCCTATTCACCGGATTGTTCAGCGGTTTGCAGGTATATCTTGCGCAGAGAGTGTGGCCCAACTTTCACACGTTCACCAACCTGGAAACGGCTTTCGTAGATGTATCGCGAGTGGTGGGTGGCAACCTGCTTTTTCAAGGTATGGCCCTCACGCTCATTCTGGCCTCTTTCGGCAGCGGGGTGAGCGGCCAGGCTGGAGCCTCGCGGCTGCTCTTCGGCATGGGCCGAACGGGGGCTTTGCCGAAAGGTTTCTTTGGGCGACTGCAATCTTCGCGCCAAGTGCCGGTTTTGAACGTCCTGGCGATTGGAGTCGTGACCGCGCTGGGTTCCCTCTACTTCAACTTTGAGACTGCCGCCGAGCTATTGAACTTTGGCGCCCTGCTCGCATTCGTTGGGGTGAACGTAGCTGCGGTTCGGCATTTTTACTTTACACAGCGTACGGGCAGCCATCGCCACCTTGTGAGCGATTTCGCGCTCCCGGCTGCCGGCGCTCTCTTCTGCTTCTGGATATGGATCAGTCTTCCTTTATTGGCGAAGTCCGTCGGTGCGGTGTGGCTCGCACTCGGCGTTATCTACGCATTCGTCATGACTGGAAGCCTGACAGCCTCACCCGGCAAGTTAGATTTTTCTGCTAGCGTGCCTGAAGATTGAGTTGTCAGCGAGGCTGAGAGGGTACGCTCAATATGCCATCGGCATTCCAGGCGGTAACACGATAACTGGCGCCAAGGAAGACGGGGTGTGGATCGATCCAGGGATCGTCGGTCTCGGTAGCGCACTTATCGCCTTCATTCTCCGAATTTCGCTGAGTATGCTCGACCACCGACAGAATTGTAAGCTATGCCTTCAAAGGTTCGAGCTGGGAACGAGCTGCTTCGTAGGTGAGCGCGATGCCCTCCGCTAGCGTTGTCCTGGGGCGCCAGCCCAGTTGCTGGATGCGGCTTACGTCGAGTAGCTTTTGCGGCGTTCCATCGGGCTTCGAGGTGTCGAAGAGCAACTCACCCTCGAAGCCGAGTACTTCGCAGACCTCCTCGGCCAGCTCGCGTATCGTCAGGTCTCGGCCCGTGCCGATGTTGATCAACGGTACGCCTGACAGAAGCCCGGAAAAAGTCTGTTCGCGCAGATTCATGAGGAACACGCAGGCCTCCGCCAGGTCTTCGTTGAAGAGAAGTTCGCGGCGCGGAGTACCGGTTCCCCATACCACCAGTTCCCTCTTTCCCGACGCCTTGGCCTCCGCCACCTTGCGGATCAGGGCGGGCAGCACGTGCGATTTTTGCGGATCAAAGTTGTCGCCAAGCCCGTACAGGTTGGTCGGCATCGCGGCCAGGAAGCGCGTATTGTATTGCCGGTTGTACGACCAGCACATCTCGATGCCAGCGATTTTGGCGAGCGCATACGGCCGGTTGGTCGGCTCAAGCGGCCCGGTGAGGAGATACTCCTCCTTGATCGGTTGTGGGCAAAGCTTGGGATAGATGCAGCTCGAGCCGAGAAAGAGCATGCGGTCAACACCTGCCCGGTAGGCAGCATCGATTACGTTGGTTTGAATGACCAGGTTCTCGCGGATGAAATCAGCGGGATACAGGTCGTTCGCCAGGATACCGCCAACCTTGGCCGCGGCTAGAAATACATGCTGGGGACGCTCCTCGGCGAAGAAGTGGCGGACCGCAGCCGCGTCGGTGAGATCGAGCTCTGCACGCGATCGCACCAGTAGCCGCTCAAAACCCTGCTGCCGCAGGCTGCGGCAGATGGCGGAGCCTACCAGTCCGCGGTGGCCGGCAACATAGATCAGGCTGTCTTTCTCCACAGCATTGCCTCCAATCAGGATTCGTGGAAATTGTAGGCCGCATACCCGTGCTCGGTGACCAGGGCATCCCGCTCAGCAGCCTTCAAGTCCTCACTGGCCATCTCTTCAACCAGGGCACGGAAATCGGTTTTGGGCGACCAGCCTAGTTCCCTGCGAGCTTTGCTCGCGTCCCCAAGCAAGGTTTCGACTTCGGCGGGACGGAAGTAGCGGGGATCAACAGCAACGACAGCATTGCCGTGTTGGTCATAAGCTTTCTCGTCGACGCCGTCACCTTTCCAGGAAAGATGAATATCGAGACACGCCGCCGCCATGGTTACGAAGTCGCGCACGCTGTGTTGCACCCCAGTTGCAATCACATAATCGCTGGCCTGCTCCTGCTGCAGCATGAGCCATTGCATCTCGACGTAATCCCGGGCATGGCCCCAGTCACGCATCGAGTCAAGGTTGCCGAGATACAACTTTCGTTGTAGGCCGAGCTTGATACGCGCCAACGCCCGCGTCACCTTGCGGGTCACGAAGGTTTCGCCGCGCAAGGGCGATTCATGGTTGAACATGATGCCATTGCAGGCATACATCCCATAGGACTCGCGATAATTGACCGTGATCCAGTAGGCGTAGAGCTTAGCCACGCCATACGGCGAGCGCGGATAGAAAGGTGTTTTCTCCGACTGCGGTATTTGCTGCACCAGGCCATACATCTCCGATGTAGACGCTTGATAGAAACGCGACTTGTCCGTCAACCGCAGGATGCGAATCGCTTCCAGCAACCGGAGGCTGCCCAACGCGTCGGAGTTGGCGGTGTATTCCGGTTCCTCGAAGGAGACCGCAACGTGACTCTGGGCGGCGAGGTTGTAAATCTCGTCAGGCTGTACCTTTTCGATCACGTGGATAAGGCTGCTCGAGTCGGTCATGTCGCCGTAGTGCAGCACCAACCGCCGCTGCTCCTGGTGCGGATCTTCATACAAGTGGTCGATGCGATTAGTGTTGAGCAAAGACGTGCGACGCTTGACGCCGTGCACTTCATAGCCCTTCTTAAGCAGGAACTCGGCGAGATAGGCGCCATCCTGACCGGTAACACCCGTGATCAAAGCTCTTTTCAAGAAGAATGCTCCTGTGGATCAAAATTGACGCTCGACTTATTTCACTTCTGGCTCGGACATAACCTGACCGGCACCGCCAGGGTGCAACGACGCGTCCGCTGACATTCTGGAATCCTCTATGATTCTTAGTCCCCGAAAGGTGGCTGGATTCCCGCCATGTATCTCGCCGGCAGGAATGCTCTGCCACACCACGCTTCCTATAGCGGCAATCCCGCTTTCACCAATGACCACCCCAGGGCCCAGAACGCTCCGCGACGCCACCCAGCAGCCATCCTCAAGCACAATCGGGCTGGCAAACATGCTGAAAGAGGGGTCTTTCCAATCGTGGTTCCCCGTACATAGATAGCAACCCTGGGAAAGACACACGTCATTCCCCATCACGACATCTGCCATATTGTCTATCCAGCAGTCTTCCCCTATCCAGCAATCGTTGCCCACATGTAGGCGCCACGGATACTTGATGCGAACACCGGTTTTGATCCTTACCCCGCTACCGATCTTGGCCCCAAACAGGCGTAACAGTCCCACCCTCCAAGCTGCGCCTGGCAGCCAGCGGATTCCAACAATAGGGAGACCGGCTAACAGCCACACAACCTGCTGTATAAGATTTCTGTTCGCTATCTTATGGTTCTTTTTAAACGAAGCCAATCTTACGGTCATTAGTTGCCTCGGAGAAATCGACGATATTTGTAAGAAGGATTGCACACAAGACAATTTTGCGCTGTTGTGAGAACGTCGGAGTGACTGTGCGCAATGCCGAAGGGTACCGCATTACCCGGCTGCTTGTTACCATAGTTTTGTTGATCTTATAAACGTAAAACTGTAATGTTCGCTCTTAGTAACACAACAGTTGCATGACACATAGCTGCACCTTATGACTGAATTTTCATTTGCATGACCTTGGATAAGAACATACGTTAGCCCTGGCGCTGCTGGTCCGTCTGCACGTGGCTCAACGTACTCACCATCCCCTTTAAGCCCAATAAGACAGAACGCTATTTATACGGCAGGAGAACCTCGGATGTCGTCCGCCTCGGAGAACCTATCTCTCGTGATTGTGGGAGCACGTGTGGCTCGCAGCTGGAAGCCTGCAGCCGCGGTCTTCACCGTTAGCTTCTGTTTGATTGCCGCGATCACCCTGTTTCTGCCCAACAAGTATCAAGCGCGGTTAAAGATCCTGGTCAAGAACGAGCGCGTAGATCCTGTGCTCAGCCTGGATAAGCAGACCCAGGGAATTCTCTACCTCGACGACATCAGCGAGGCCAGGATCAACACCGAGATTGAACTGCTCACCAGCACAGACATCCTTCGCCAGGTGGTCTCCGCATGCCATCTGACCGACAGAATCGGCCTTCGCCGCCAGTCGCAGGAGCAGCGGGAAGCAACCGCGCTTCGGCGGCTGCAGAAAGATCTGGTGATCACCCCGGTCCGCAAGTCCAATGTGATCGAGGCGACGTATCAATCCACCGATCCAAAGCAGGCAACGGAAGTCCTGCGCACACTTTCGGAAATCTACCTTGGGGCACACCTGAAACTCCACGGTGCGCCGGGCTCGTCTGAGTTTTTTCACCACCTTGCAGACAGCTTTGCAGACCGGCTGGAGCAAGCCGAAGGCGACCTGGCTAGGTTCCGCCAGGCGCACAACATCATCACCCTGCCGGAAGAAAAAACGTTGGCACTCGAGCGTGTGACCGACCTGGAGAAGCAGTACGCCGAAAGCGCAGCTGCGGCCCGGAAGACTGGCCAGCAATCCAGCCGTCTGGAGAAAATTGTTGCCGCAACCCCGCCAACCATTGAGCGGGAGCGGCGCTCGATGCCGAACCAATACGCGATCGAGCAGCTAGGCACCATCCTTATTGGTCTCCAGAACAAACGGGCGGAGGCTGCTCTGCGTTACCAGCCAACCGACCGGATCATCCAGGCGCTCGACACCCAGATCCAGCAGACCCAAGCCGGCCTGGCCGCCGCCAGTCAAACCAATGCCGAAGAAGTCGCCTCTGGCGCCAATCCAACCCTGGGGGCCGCGCAAAGCGAATACATCCGCATTCAGGCCGACTACGCCGGCAACAAAGCCCAAACTGCCCAGATTGCCCAGCAACTGCAAATGAATCGAGGTCGCCTGCTGGCCCTGGACGCGGAAACGGTTCCCTACAGTGACCTGGTGCGCCGCGTCAAGCAGATGGAAGAACTCAGCGAGACCTACAACAAGATGGCCGATGAAGCGAGCGTAACCGAGATGCTCGATAAGCAGCGGATATCGAATGTCGCCATCGCGGAGCATCCCTACCAGTCAGCCGTGCCCTCATCCCCCAACCGCGGACTGCTGCTCTCGCTGGGCTTCTTCTGGTCACTTCTGCTCGGGATGGGTACCGCCGTCGGAGCTGACTTCCTCACGGAGCGTGTAAGTACACCGTTGGAACTGGAGCAGACGTTGAGCGTCCCACTGTTGGCGACGGTTCCGAATGAGGCCATCGTACCCAGCTACGGCGGTGCGTTTCCTGCGCTTTACACCGCAATGCGGCGAACCAATTTCAAAGCAAACCGGGATATCTTATGAGCACAACGACCGTTTCCACCGAACGCTTCACGCGCGAGCCAGTCGGCAAGAGCTATTTCTCCGATCTGCTGCGGATTGCTTTTCCCAAGCAGCCGGAGTCACTCGCCGCTCCTACCATGTTTACTGCACCTCACCCGGGTTCTGGAGTTTCGTTTGTCTGCAGTTGCATCGCCGCGGAACTCGCCTGTGAGGGCGGCAAGGTATTGCTGGCTGACGCGCATGCGCTCATCTCGCTGGCGCGTCAGGACGGGCGATTCCCTTTGCAGTATTGCCAACGTGTCGAGCCTGGCCGGGTATGGGTGCTGGGCATGTCACAGCTTGCCACAGCCGATACGGACTCCAGGGCGGTCTACTTGTCGGCCGCTTCCGTGCTCGATCGCCTGGTGCCGGAGTTTTCCCACATCATTATTGATGCCCCGGCAATTTCAGAAAGCGACGATGCCCTGCTGTTATCGACGTCGGTCCATGGAATTGTGCTGTTAGCGAAACGCGGCCGAACCACAAAGCGCGAAATCGTAAATGCGCAGCGAAAGATGGCGTCCCTCGGCGGCCGTGTACTGGGATCCATCTACAACTCAGGCGAATAACGCCCCGGAGCCAACACTATGTTAGGAAGATTAGCGGCAGTCTTGACGCTCAGCTGCGTTCTGGGGCTTTCGGTCGGAGCCCAGGAATTTGCAGATCGCAGCCCCGAGTACAGGGTGCAACGCAGCGACGTGCTCGAAATCAAATATCGTTACACGCCCGAATTTGATCAGACGGTCAACGTCGGACCAGACGGACGGGTTTCGCTGATCGGCCTGGGTACTTTCGTGGCCTCGGGTCTAACCCTCGAAGAGTTCAAAAGCAAGGTGATGGAACTCTCGTCGAAGGTATTGTTACAGCCACAGATATCGATCGTTCTTAAGGAATTCGAGAAGCCCCATGTCTTTGTAGAAGGCGAAGTAAACACGCCTGGCCGGGTGGAGATTCGCAGCAACATTTCCGCTTTGGACGCAATCGCGCTTGCCGGCGGCTTCAAGAACTCCAGCCAATCTTCTTGCGTGCTGCTGTTGCGCCATGCGGACAATCAGCCGGCACAGACGCAGGTGCTTAATCTCAAGAAGCTGATTTCTGATCGCAAGTTGGAAGAAGCTACCATTCTCCGCCCTGGCGACGTAATTTACGTGCCGCAAAACAACCTTAGTAAAGCTGAGCGACTTATTCATCTGGGGCAATTTGGTGCTATCTACAGTCCAATCCGCTAGTGAGGCGGCCGCCATGGAAGTGGCATGCGCGCCGCCTCCAGGCGCAGTTGGCTCTTCCTTGCCGCGAGCGAGGGGTATCGGTCTGCTTGGGGACTTATTCTCGCCCAGGGCCGGCCTGGATGCAGCGTCGCTGCGCTCCCTTACCCGCTACCGGCGCGCGGCGCTGAGTGGCTGCACCTCGATCCTGGCAAAGTTGGTGGTCTTGGTCACCACTATCATCTCGGTTCCTCTCACCTATCGCTACCTGGGCGCGGACCGCTACGGTCTGTGGATGACCATTACTTCTTTCGTGCTTTTCCTGGGGTTCGCCGACTTGGGGGTGGGCAACGGCTTGGTGGCGGGCATTTCTGAAGCCAATGGACGGGATGACGTTGCCCAAGCCCAGCGGCAGGTATCGTGCGGTTTCTTCATGCTGCTCTTCCTTGCCTGCGCGATCGGGCTTCTGCTGGCAGCGATTTTCCCTTTCCTTCACCTTGCTATGTTCTACGGCACGACCACCGCACTGGCCACCCGCGAAGCCGGCCCAGCCACCGTTGCGCTCATTCTATGCACGGTGTTGAGTATGCCGCTCGGCACTGTGCTTCGGGTGCAGCTTGGTTACCAGCAAGGCTATATCAGCGATCTTTGGAACGCTGGCGGCAATGCGCTCGCCCTGGCCGGCATCATCGTTGCAACCCATCTCGGTGGCGGACTACCTGTACTGGTCTGCGCCGTCGCGGGTGCTCCGGTGCTGATTACCACCGCAAACTGGCTGGTGCAGTTTTTCTATGTCCGTCCATGGCTGCGACCACGGTTTGAGCTCTTTGAAAGCAAGGTTGCCATGCACATGGCAGCCGTCGGCGGTCTCTTTTTCGTTCAACAGTGCTTCGGACTCATCTATTACGTTTCTGACAACATCGTCATTGCCCGGTGTATGGGTGCCGCTGCGGTCGCCCACTACGCGGTGCTGCAGCGCATTTTCTCGATTGGGTTGGTAGCGCAATATTTCATGGTTCCACTCTGGCCGGCTATCGGCGAAGCCGTTGCCCGCCGTGACTTTGCCTGGGCGCACAAGATCATTCGTCGCGCCATCGTGGTTAGCCTCTGCCTTGGTTCCATCTGCGCGATCTCGCTTTTAGCCGTCAGCCGCTACCTCATGAAGCGGTGGTCGGGGGTGGATGTCGGCTCCATCGACTCGCTACGTATCGGCTTCGCCTTCTGGGTCGTGCTCGTGGGCTACATCGCGGCCATGAACGCGATACTTAACCAACCGGGTGTGATGCGCCGCCACCTGGTGCTGTTCGGGGGCGCCGCCCTGGCAAGCCTGGGTCTCAAAATCGCATTTGCTCGTCACGGTTCGCTGGCCGGCGTGGTCTGGGGAACAGTTATCGGGTACGGCGTCGTCTACGTTGTGCCTGCGACCATGCTCGCCTTTCGCAGCGTCTCGCAGCAGCAAAGAGTCGGCGCATGACAGACCTTTGTCCTTCCAGCGTGGTGCCCAATCGCAAGCTGCTCTATGCGCTGGCAGCCATTCCTTTTTTTGACTGCATCTTCAACCAGCTCAACAATGCATTCCAGATCTCGTTCGGGGGCTTAAGCCTGTTGCAGGTCATGCGTGGCTACGCAGTGCTGATCTTTATCGCAATCAGTCTGTGGTCAGTGTTGAGAGACCCTGCCGGCGTTGCACGCATTCCATTGCCAGCTGCGGCGGCACTGCTGCTGATCGGCGTGTTCATCACCAAGGAACTGGTGGTGACCGGAACGATGGCTATGGCGAGCATCGGCGCCTATGGCCAGATGGCTTACTGGGTCATGTTCTGGATCACCGTTTCCCTTCTCTGCCGGGAGCCCGAGCAGGCGGAAATCATACTGCGGGGGTTGGCCGTCGGCGCCACCGCGACGGCTCTCTCAGTCATGTTGGGTTTCGTTTTTGGAGGCCTTAACTATTACCAGGACGATGCAGTCAACTCCTCGGCTGGGTGGTTCGACACCGCCAAGATGATAACCGGCGTTCTGGTGACCGGCGGGGTGGTTCTGCTTTACCTCGGGTGCAAGAAGTCCAGCTGGCTCTATTCGCTGCTCGCGTCCTTTTGTTTCCTTGCCTGCGTGCTCACGTATGCTCGCGCGGGCTGGGTAGCCCTGGCCGCGGTCCTGCTCTGGCTGCCTGTCTGGGGCGCCCTCTTCGGCCGTAAGAGTGAGTGGCGATCGGTCAAGCGCTTCTTAGTCCTTGCGTTGGCCGCCGGATTGTTAGTCCCTGCCGTCGTCAACACTGAAAAGCTTTTCGCTCGTTGGAACGACGTGCAGGATGCAGATAAGGCCGGCTCCGGTCGAGCCACCTTCTGGAAGGTCGCCGTGAACGGCTACGTGGACGGCACCCCTGCTCAGCAGGCGTTGGGTTATGGCTATAGCGCCATGTCGGACATGCTCTTCCTCAACTATGGCGCGGATATCAAGCACACCCACAATGACATGCTGGACATGATGCTGGTGGGCGGGGTGCCAGGCGCCTGTTGGCTACTGTTTCTGATCGGCACGCTGGGCTGGCGGATCTGCCGCACATCCATTCGCTCCGTCGAGGGTGGGGCCGGCGTCGCCATCCTGCTGGCGTACTTATTCCATGGACAGTTCACCGGACAACTATGGGGAACTGACGCCATGAGTTACTACATGCTTTCACTGGCATCGCTCTACACGATCGGACGTCACCATGTCTCCCCCGCAAACATGCCCGCAAGACCGGCAGTTCAAGAGTTGGCGCCGGGCTTCGCCCGCGCTTAGGGGAGAGACACCATGGTCTTCACACGCAGTACGGGTGCGGTGTTAGGAACCGCAATCGACGTTACCACCTACGCTTCTACTTGCGACCGAATTTTTGAGTTGGCCTCTACGCGGGAAGGGAGCTACGTCTGCTTCGCCACGGCGCACATGCTGGTCGAAGCGACTCGCAATCGATCGATTGACAGGGCGTATCGCGAAGCTGCCCAAGTCAATCCGGATGGCACGCCGGTGGCATGGTGCCTGCGGCTGATGGGCCACTCCGGCGCCGACTGTGTGAGTGGCCCGAGGATGGTTCCCAGGTTGCTTGAGAAAGCCGAATCCTGCGGCGTCGCGGTGGGATTCTATGGTGGGCGGCCAGAAACGCTACGGCTGATGATGAATGTCGTATCCCGCGACTATCCGAAACTGCGCGTCGGCTACGTGCAATCGCCTCCTTTCCGGCCGCTGTCCGCCGCCGAACAGCAGAAGGATCTTGATGACATCAATACCTCGGGCATCAAGCTACTGTTCATTGGTCTCGGCTCACCCAAGCAGGAAGCGTGGATGAACCAGTACAGCCCGTCGCTGAATTGCGTTTGCCTGGGCGTGGGTGCGGCCTTTGAATTTCTCTCCGGAGAGAAAGTCATGCCGCCCGAATGGATGCAGAAGATCGGTTTGGCCTGGCTCGTACGCCTGTGTCAGGAACCGCGGCGCCTCGCGCGGCGCAATCTGTATTCCCCTGTGTTCGCCGCAATGTTCTTCCGCCAGTTGATTACCGGGTTCACCTTTGGGTTCAGTTCCCCGGGCGGCGTTGTCTCGGAAAGCGAGGGAGAATGACACCGCGTCGGATACTGATCACCGGGGCCAATGGTTTCATTGGACGCCATCTTTGCCGCCATCTTACCCGCCAGGGTAAAAGCATCACGGCGTGCATTCGGCCGAGCTCCAACATTTCTTCGCTGGCCGGACTGCCGAAGCTGGAGTTTCTGCGCATCAGCGAACTGACTCCCCATGCCTCTTCCTGGCCCGATCTCGGCAGAGAGCTTGCGGAGGTTGACGCGATCGTGCACCTGGCCGCCCGTGTGCACGTGATGCACGACACATCCGCCGACCCGCTAGCGGCCTTTCGCGAAACTAATGTCACAACCACGGAGTGTCTCGCGCAGGCGGCGGCAAAGAGTGGCGTCCGGCGATTCATCTACGTCAGCTCCATCAAGGTAAACGGGGAGGCCACCGGCGATAACTCGTACACAGCCGATGATCAGCCCGGCTACGTGGACGCTTACGGCCAGTCAAAATGGGAAGCCGAGCAGAAACTGGAAGAGATCGCGACTGCGGCGGGTATGGAGTGGGTCGTCGTTCGGCCCCCGCTGGTGTATGGTCCTGATGTCCGCGGCAACTTTCTGGCACTGATGAAGTGTTTGCTGAAGGGTTATCCTCTTCCGCTCGGAACAGTGAAGAACCTTCGCAGTGTGGTAAGCGTCTACAACCTGGCCGATCTGTTGCAGAGAACCCTCTATCATCCGAATGCTTCAGGCCAGCGGTTCCTGGTGAAGGATGAAGAAGATCTCTCCACTGCAGAACTGGTGCGCCGGTTGGGTAAGGCGCTGCAAAGAAAACCCCGGCTCATCCCGGTTCCCCCACGGCTCTTGCTCGCTTCAGGCAAGCTGCTTCGCAAACAGGACGTGATCCAACGACTCTGCTCTTCGCTGGTTGTGAACACTTCCAAAACAGCCGACCTTCTTGATTGGCGTCCCAGTGTTTCCTTGGACTGGGGACTCGGCCGCACCTGCGATTGGTTCCAAACCGCAACATTGCGTGGAGTGTTATGAAAACCTTGATTCTCGCTGCTACGATCCTTACCGGCGGTTGGCTCTCGTGGTATCTCACGCGCTGCTATCTCTTGTTTGCGCAGGACCGCGAAATCCTCGATACCCCCAACCATCGCAGCTCTCACTCCACACCGACGCCTCGCGGGGGTGGCATTGCCTTCGTCATCGTTTTCCTGCTCGTCTCGACTGCTCTCGGCGCCGTCGATCTGATCTCGCCGCGGGAGACATTCGGCTTACTCGCCGGAGCGTTGGTTGCCGCCGCCGGCTACTGGGATGACTGTGCCGGAGTCTCGATTCGTGTGCGGCTGATGATGCAAATAGCGGCTGCCAGCTTTGCAATATTCTGCTTCAGCGGCACCGAAGCAGTGCTGCCGCCCTCTGCTACGCGGCTGATCGCTTGGGTGGTTTCGGTCCTGATGGTGCTGGCGTTTGTCTGGCTCATTAATCTCACTAATTTTATGGACGGTATCGACGGCTTAGCGGGTACAGAAGCGCTGATCGTGGGCGCGGTCTGCTGTCTGCTCAGCTCCTACCGGCACGGTTTCGACGGCCTCTCTATGCTGCTGGCCGTACTTTCCGTCTCTGCGCTGGGATTTCTCGGTTTCAATTGGCCCCCCGCCAAAATCTTCATGGGCGACGTCGGCAGCAGCTTTCTGGGTTACTGCTTCGCCGCGCTTGCACTGCTTACCGCAGTGCATCACCGCCTTTCCCTCTGGACGCCCATCATCCTTCTGGGTGTGTTCGTCATCGATGCCTCCGTCACCCTCATGAAACGCATGGCTCGAGGAGACGAATGGTATTTGCCTCATCACACCCACGCTTTTCAGCATTTGTCCCGAAGATACGGACATCGCCGTACGACACTCACCGTCGCCGCCGTCAATATCGTCTGGCTCACTCCCTGGGCAATCCTCGCCGATCGGTACCCCGCCTTTGGCTTCGCCTGCCTCATAGCTGCGTGGTTCCCTCTGGTCGTTGCTGTTCACTTGTTGCGAGCAGGACAGCCACTCCCGGGCAACACCACCATGGTTCCAATCTCCTTCCCACTGATCCGCCTGGGGCGGCTAACCAGGGGCCTTTACTATCGCGGGAAAAGCAAGGTGGGTGCCGTTCTTCTCAGTCTCGCCCGCTTGCTCGAGGCTCATCCGGCCTTGTGCCAGTTGACACTGCTTTGCCTGGTGAACTACGGCTGTGTGTACTTTGCCTTCTTCACCCGATTTGATGGCTCCATTCCAGCTGAATGGCTCAGCCCCTTGCGCACACTGGCGCTTATCTGGACGGTTGTGGAGGGCATGGTGCTGTTTATTTTTCGCACTCACCGCAGCCACTGGCGGTTCACCTCAGCGGACGAGCTGCCGAGCATCGCCGGTATCAGCCTGGTCGCCGCGGTCATCGGAGCGTTCATCGTCGCCATAGTCGCCACCGCCTGCACCCTGCCGCTGCCCCGCTCCGTCTATTTGCTGAACACCATCTATTGTGTTGCGTCCTTCCTGAGCGTGCGTTTGCTCTCGCGTTTTGTCTACGACAGAATGCGCACTCGCGCCAATCCACTAGAGGAGAAGCGCGTTCTTATTTACGGCGCAGATCGCAGTGGAGTGGGCATTTTGTCGGAGTTGCGCCGCCACTGTCTTGAGTACCGTGCCGTCGGGTTCATCGATGACCGCAGCGAAGCTCAGGGCATCTGGCTTTCGGGCTTACCCGTGCTGGGCAGTCGGGCAGAAATCGGCAAGCTGGCCAGAAAGTATCGTGTGCACCAGGTTTTGGTGCCTTCGTCGGCAACGGTTCTCGAGGCGGGCGCCTCCATCGTTCATTGTTGCGTAGATGCGCAAGTCGATTATCGTGTCCTCACAACCATCGATGAGGATATCCGCCTTAACCGGCGGCGGCCAATGCGCGATGTGGCCGTGGAAGAGCTTCTGGGGCGCCACGAAGTTACCCTCGACACTTCGCTCATTCACGCTAAGCTGACAGGAAACGTGGTCATGGTTACAGGCGCCGCAGGTTCTATTGGCTCAGAGATCTGCCGTCAACTCGCGAACCTGGCTCCGAGCGCCCTCATCGCTTATGAAATGAGCGAGACCGCACTGTTCTATGTGGAACGCGAAATCCGTGAGCGTTTTCCCAGCCTTCCCTTTGTGGCGTGTATTGGCAGCGTACAAAATTATCAGCGCCTGGCCGACGTCCTGCGCACCTATCAGCCGGAGGTGGTTTACCACGCAGCCGCTTACAAACATGTGGGCTTGATGGAACAGCACATCTTTGAAGTCATCGAGAACAATGTCTTCGGCACCGCCGCGCTGGTCCGTGCTTGCGAAGCACACGGCGTACGTACCCTGGTGATGATCTCTACCGATAAGGCCGTCCGGCCAACGAGCGTTATGGGGGTCTCGAAGCGAATCGCCGAAATGATCGTCCGCGCGTCGTCGTCACCGCGGATGACTTGTGTCTCTACACGTTTCGGCAATGTCCTGGGCAGCAATGGCAGCGTGCTTCCCCTGTTCACAGAGCAAATCGCGAAAGGGGGCCCGGTGAAGGTAACCCACCCGGATATGGTCCGCTTCTTCATGACGATTCCGGAAGCGGCGCAGCTTGTCATTCAGGCCTCAAGCCTGGGCTCCAGCAATGAAATCTTTGTCCTGGATATGGGATCTCCCGTTCGCATTGTCGACTTGGCCGAACGACTGATTCGATTAATGGGCCTGGTCCCGGGCAAGGACGTTGCCATCGAGTTCACCGGGATACGGCCCGGCGAGAAGCTGGTAGAAGAAGTGGCCATGACCGGAGAGGAAGTCACTCCGACCAAACATGCGAAGATCTTTGTCTTCAGAGATGTCCGCTCCTTTCCCCATGACCTCGCGAACGAACTTCGCCATTTACGTGCAGCCTGTAACCAGCGAGACCTGGCAGCAGTGCTCTCGCTTCTTCAGGAAATCGTACCCGACTATACACCGAGCGCGGCCATCAAGACCGCCGATGACGCAGCTCAGCGGGAAATCGAAATGGTACCGCGCAATGTTCTCGCCGGGCAGATCGCATGAAGGCCGGTTTGGGGAAACAACCATGAGCAAAACAAACACAAAGAGAGTTCTGGTGGTTGGCCCAGGGATTTCAGAGCGGGGTGGCATCTCGTCTGTTTTACGCCTGCACCTGAAGACTACGGCTTGGGGTGCTATGAATTGCCGCCTTCTTGCTACGTATCGGGATGGCAGCACCCCCGGCAAAGCTCGAACTGCGATGTTTGCTTACCTCGTCGCGCCATTCCTTATAGGACGCGCCGACCTAGTTCATATACACCTCGCAGGACAGGCGAGTTTATTGCGCAAAATACCCATCGCCCTCTGTGCGAAGGCGTTCGGCAAGCCGCTTGTCATCCACGTGCATGCCTGCAGCCCGGAATCGCTGTTCGAGCGCACGCCGGCTTGGGCCTATCGCTTTGTGCTGCGCTCGGCTTCGCGCGTCATCGCCCTCTCTGAAAGCTGGGCAGGCTCCATTCGCCGGCAGGTGCCGGAGGCAAAAGTTGTAGTCATACCCAACCCGGTCATTTACATGCCTGCTAAGCCCACGGCGACTACCCGGAAGAGGCAGATTATCTTATTTGTGGGCAAACTCGAGACACGGAAAGGCTACCAGGATCTTCTAAGTGCCGCTCCTCTTGTTCTCCGTCATTACCCGGAAGCGCAATTTTGGTTCGCCGGTCATGGAGACCTGGAGCGTGCTGAAGCTCTTGCCAGAAAGCTCGCGATCTTGAAATCCGTTCGCTTGCTCGGCTGGACTGAGGGATCGGCGCTTACCAGGCTTTACATGGACGCGAGCATCTTCTGCCTTCCCAGCCACAATGAAGGAGTCCCGATGTCCGCGTTGGAAGCGATGAGTCACAGCCTGCCCGTCGTCTGCACACCCGTCGGTGGCCTGCCCGAGCTCATTCAGCACGGGCACAATGGGCTGCTCGCAACCGTCGGCAGCCCTGAATCCATTGCTCAACAAATTTGCACATTGCTTGCCAATTCCAAGAGTTCCAACCGCATCGGGGCCGCGGGTGCAGACACGGTGCAAAGGACGTGTGGGCTCGATTTAGTATCCCGCCGGCTGCAGGCGCTTTACGATGAGGTAGTCGGCGCTGAAGCGAGCTAAGGCATCCATGGCACTTATCTCTATACAACTTGTTCACCCTAGAAACTGCTACGGTTCTGTTTGATGCTCTTGCCTCTCTGCCGCCGATTTCCTGTTCTGCCGATCCCATCATTCGGGTCCCTGCGAAAGCTCCACTCACTCGTTCTTACACTTTGTATCGCCGGCAGCTTTACGATCACGAGCCGCACTGCATGGGGCGCTCCCAAGGAATCGGACTCTGGTATCTGCGGACTTATCGGCAACAAGTCGCCCCGGCCGCCTTTCATCCTGTCAGGGCTTACCAACCCCGCCGTGGTCGCGGAAACGATCTTTGTCTCTGCGTCCGCGGTCCCACCTGGCTCCTCCGTAGCCTTCTGCGTCGATGGCGTCTTGCACGAGGTGGAGACTGAGGCGCCTTACTGGCTCGGGGGAGAGAAGGACTCCACCCCGCTGGGTTTCCCGGTTACGTCACTTCACGTCGACAGACACGAGTTAAAGGCGATCGCGATTCTGGGGGACGGATCCCGCTGGCTGTCGCAGCCGCTCACACTCCAGGTCATCGCTTCGGCAAACGGGCAATTCAGTCCTGCACTCGCCGCTTACGCCAACCAGCCAGGTGCCCAGGCGAACAGCTTATCGTCGGTGTTCAAGAACACCTCCACCTCCGGAGCTGTGCTGTCGCGTGTGGAGGTCGAAGCTCGGCAAAGTATCCTGGCCCTGTATCTCAACTGGGGGATTGATCCCTCCCTCGACATTGGCAATGACCAATCACCGCTCCTGCTAAGCCTGCTGCCACGAAGCTGGGCGCCTCCAGCCAGCAGCAGTTCCGGCGAACCACCCAGCATGTGGTTCTCGGCCGACGCACCGTTCTACCATCCAATTCCTGCAAATTGGCCCCGAGTGGTCATTCCGGCCGGCTACTTCCACCATGTCCAACTCAGTACACCGCGGGACGGGGACGGGATCGGCTACGGACAAGTCACCGCTGCCGCGACCGATCCTCAGCTCATCGTCAAGAGCCAATGGCACGCCAACGCTGCGACCCATAGGGAGTTCGGGTTTCGTATGCCGGTCAGCTGGGCGAAAAGCCTGCCTACCCAAGCAGTAGGCGACAGCCACATGGTCTTTATGGATCCGGTCGCCCGCACCTTCGTCAGTAGCTACAAAACCAGTATTAATCCAGAAACCGGCGCCCCAATCGCACTCTATGCCGGCTCGCCCACGGCCTTCAACACACTGGGCGACCATGGTGGCTCAACGGCATCTGGCTTTGCCGAGCTTCCGCTCTTAATCCAGCACGGTGAAGCCACCAACCCTACTGAGCCGATCGCGCACGCAATCGGCGGACCCTTGGGGCGCACCTGGGCAGCGCGCGTCTATCCTGCAACAGCATGGGACTCCGGAATCAAGACCAGCACCAACAGCTGCACCCACAATGGCCTAACCAATACCGGACTCATACCTTATGGCGGTGTCATCCAGCTCGACCCTAATCTCGACCTCGCAAGTTTGCATTTGAGTCTTCCAGCGTTGCGGATCCTTCAGGCGATGCAAACCTATGGCTACTATGCAATGGATTTTGGCTGCGCCGACTTCGGAATCTATACCGCGGCCTCTGGAGCTGAACTGGAACCATATGGCGGCTTGTGGGGCTACAACAAGCGCGGGGCTGGAGTACAAAACGAAATAGAGCGCGTCATTACCACCCAGAAGCTATACGTGGTCGCGCCTCTTTTCAAAAAGCAATGAACCGTCCTTCTGGCTCCACCCGCGCGACCAATTGATGGATTCCCCATCCTTCGCGTTCTTTACGAAGGGCGGGATAGCCAAATCTCACCCTTCTACCTCCGAACGGTAGGCATAACGGAAAGCTGATTCGTTCACCAGGAAGTGGTGTTTCGTATGCGTTCTGTCTGAAGGCCACTCATACTCTTCTCCTTGACAGCCTGGGAGAACGCTTGCTACTCTCCCAGACACACTGGGAGAGAGATCCATTTGACTCGTAATAACGATAGCGATGTAGATCTGTTGCAGGGCACGCTGGACCTGCTCGTGCTGAAGGCGGTATCGCTGGGACCACTGCACGGCTACGGAGTGCTGCTACGCATCCAGCAGATTTCAGGCGACCGCCTGGAAATCCGGCAGGCATCGTTGTATCCGGCGCTCTATCGGATAGAGCACGAGGGCTGGATCGCCGGCGAGTGGGGCGAGAGCGAGAACAAGCGCCGCGCCCGCTACTACAAGCTGACCGCCGCTGGCCGGCGGCGGCTCGATGCCGAAGCCAAAAAATGGAACCAGTTTGCCGACCTGATGGGATCGATTCTCAAGGTGAAGCCGGAGGAGATATGAGGCCACTGAGCCGCATTTCGACATGGTGGAGAGCTGTCAGCCGACGCCGGGAGCTGGACCGGCAGATCGGCGAGGAACTGCAGTTCCACATTGACAGCTATGCCGAGGACTTGGTCCGCAGCGGTCTTCCACGCGACGAAGCCATGCGCCGGGCGCGGGCCGAGCTGGGCAGCATTTCGGCGCGGAAAGAGAACTGCCGGTCCGCGTGGGGCACGCACATCTTCGACGAGTTGCACGGTGACCTGCGCATCGCCGTGCGCATGCTGGCCAAGAGCCCGGGACTGGCGTCGATTGCCATAGCGTCGCTTGCCCTGGGTATCGGCGCGAACACTGTTATTTTTACGATGGCCAAGCATATGCTGCTCGATCGTCTCGGCGTGCCACATCCCGAACAGCTTCGTTTGCTGTGGTGCACGGTGTCGGACGACGTCGCAGTCAAAGGCTTCTGGGGCTACTATGACGCTGTGCCGGGCGGCCCGAGCATTAGCACCTCTTTTTCCTATCCCATCTATCAACAGTTGCGAAAGCAAAACCATTCGCTCGCGGACATCTTCGCGGTCAAGAGGTTCTGGCGCATGACGGCCACCATCGATGGCCGCGCCGAACCCGTCAGCGCGGAGATGATCTCCGGCAACTACTACACCGCACTTGGCGTGCAGCCGGCCCTGGGCCGCGCCATCGGCGAGTCTGACGACGGAGAGCCGGGTAGCGGGCCGGTCATCGTGATCAGCGATCGCTTCTGGACCAACCGCTTTTCCCGCTCGCCTGGCGTGATCGGCAAAACCATCAGCATCAACCTCACGCCCATGACCATCGTCGGCGTGAACTCTCCCGGATTCACGGGTGCTTACGACACCATGAGTTCGCCCGACATATTTATGCCGTTCAGCATGCAGCCCATCGTAGCGCCCAACGGATCGCAATCGCTGTTGACGGATCCGGACGAATGGTGGGTTATGATGATGGGCCGCGCCAAGCCTGGCGTTGCTGAGCCTGCAGCGGAAGCATCCCTCAATGTGGCCTTCGACGCGGCGGTACGAGCCACCGTGACGTTGAAGAAAGACGCCAAAATGCCCCACCTGATGGTGCGCGAAGGAAAACGCGGGCAAGACCAGGAAGCGCAAATGTCCAAACCGGTCTACGTGCTGCAAGGGCTTGCCGGCTTTGTACTCCTGCTGGCGTGCGCCAACCTCGCCAACCTTCTGCTGGCGCGAACGGGCGCGCGACAGCGCGAGATGAGTGTGCGTATGGCCCTGGGCGCGCGGCGCGGACGCATCCTGCGTCAATTGTTTACCGAGAGTCTGCTGCTGTCTATATTGGGAGGCTCCGCCGGGCTGCTGCTGGCTTACGTCGCCCGCAATGCGATCCCCCACATGATGACCGATCCCTGGGGTCAACCGCCCTTCGAGGGCCGCATCGACTGGGGCATCTTCGCATTCGCCGCGGCCATTTCCATAGCGACAGGTTTGCTCTTCGGCGTTGCTCCGGCGTGGCAGGCCTCGCGCGTACACATCAGTTCCGGCCTCAAAGACAGCGCGCAGACCGCCACACGGCGCCGCAAGGGACTCGCCGGAAAGGCCATCGTCGTGGTGCAGATTTCGTTAGCCATGCTACTGCTGGTAGGCGCCGGGCTGTTTGTACGCACGCTGGTAAATCTAGGCTACGCGCACCTGGGGTTCAGCCCGGATCATCTGCTGCTGTTCGACCTCGAGCCTCCTTCCGCTCGCTATCAGGCGCCCAAGGACGTCGCGCTGCATTGGGAACTTGAGCAGCGGTTAGCCGCGGTGCCAGGAGTCGATGCAGTCACTCTTTCGCGGCAACCGCTGATCGCTGACGGCATAACGCAATCGCAGTTCATGCCCTCAGGCCAGGTAAATTTCAAGGAGCGGCGGGCACAATTCAACCTGGTTGGCGAGCGGTTCTTATCGACCATGGGCATTCCGCTGGTCGCAGGCCGCAGCTTCAACACCGGGGATAAGGAGACCTCGCGGAAAGTTGCGATCATCAACAGGAAGCTGGCCAAAGAGTTTTATCCCAACGCTGATCCAGTTGGCCGCACGTTCACTACCGACCTGAAAGACACGACGCCCATCACGATCATCGGCATTTGCGGCGATGCCAAGTACGACCGCGTAACCAGCGATGTCCGAGCAACCTACTATGTGCCCTACCGCCAGCATGGCGATCCCGACGGTGGCATGCAGATGACCTACGAGATCTCCACCCGTATGAATCCCGCAACGATTGTGCCGTCATTGCGCGCTGCGGTGGCCGCGGTTGACGGCAACCTGCCTCTGCTCGACGTGCGCACGCAGCAACAGCAGATCTACTCCACTATGCGGCCAGAGCGGATCTTCGCCAAGCTCTCCACCGGCTTCGGTGTTCTGGCGTTGGTGCTGGCGTCCATCGGCATGTATGGAATCATGGCTTACTCGGTTTCGCGGCGCACCAACGAGATCGGCATCCGCGTGGCGCTGGGGGCGCAGCCCAGGCTCGTTCTCGGCATGGTACTGCGTGAAGCCTCGCGACTGGTTGCGATTGGCATCGTGGTGGGAATCTGCGCAGCCCTGGGAATGGGACGCGTGATTGCCAGCATGCTCTATGGGCTCACCTCGTGGGATCCGATAACGCTGATCTCTTCGGCCGCGCTGCTGATCGGCGTAGCCATTGCGGCAAGCTGGATTCCCGCGCGGCGTGCGGCGGCCGTGGACCCTATGCAGGCTTTGCGGCATGAATAACTAAAACTGACTTACCGAAACGGGAGCCTGCGTGACGCTCACGGCATGGCGAACGACCTGGTTGCCAATCGTGTCGTCATGCTGGCCACGTGGACTCGAGGAGAAAGCCGCGTGGGGATGGTCCAGACTTGGCTCATCTCCCAGCAACAGCTCGTTATTTACTACGAACTCCAACGGCGACAAGGCCAATACCGCCGATCAATGCGAGAACGCTCAGAGCCGGAGGGATGGGCACAGTCTTCTTTTGTTCGTGGCTGATTTGAATCGGCCCCGCGTCAACATCTTTCTTTTCATGTGTGAAGGAGAACCCTCCCAAGGCGAAGCCGACGATACCAACAAGGATGAGAATTATTCCTACTATTGTGGCGGGTTTCATTTGTGATCCTTTCGAAATACTGGAACCGTTGATTCTGAATTCTTGCCGCTGGGATAGCGACAACATCACGTCCTGGGTGAGATGCGTCACCATCGGCCCAACACGCCAATTATTTAGCCAAGGAGTACCCGCGGCGCTGGCAGCGCGCATCTTACCCACGCAGAGGTGGACTATGGACAAGGAACACATAAAAGGTGTCGCGGATGATGTTAAAGGCAAAGTGAAGGAAGCTACCGGACACGTCTTCGGAGACAAAAAACTGGAGCGAGAAGGCAAACTAGACCAGGTGAAGGGCGCCGCCCATAAAGCGGCCGGCGATGTCAAGGACGCCGGTAGGGATGCCATTGACAGTGTAAAGCACGCGCCCAGTAGGGGCTGAGATACGGAAAGTAGCCGCCCGCTCTGACTGGATCAAAGCGGGCGTCATCCTTGACCGTCGCTGGGCGATTTACTGCAGAAGGGCGATATTGCGATGGATGATGCGATCCGGAGTAAATTGCCGTAGGAAATTTAACCGTACAGACCTCCTCCAATTAACCAACATCGTAATCGGAGTTTCGTGCTCCCAATTCCCTTCCCCCTGTTCAACGCCGGCAGTTTAATGCACCTCAACCACGGATCGTCGCACGCAATCGCGGGTGGAGAGGGCTGGCGGCGCGTCGGGTCGCAGGTGCAGCAAGGGAGTTTTGCCGGCGAGCTCGCGTAGGTAGGCATCGGTAAAGACGGTGGCACAGGCGCGGGAAAGGTGGGAACTTTCCGGCAAGGTTAGATTCTGCACCGAGGGAAGATCGTCGATGTGAACGCCGTTGCCTTGAGTGTAGGCAAGAAGGGCATCCCAAACCTTAGCTCGTGGTACGTGTTTGTCTTCTATCACCCGTAGATCGGGCGCAGACGGGGGACGCACGAAGACTACATCGCCACCGTGAGCGCGGATCTTGTCAACAGCTTCTTTTGTTCTCACCAGGATCGCATTGATGGTTTGGCCGTCGACCGGCTGGGACGGAAAGAACTGATGCCAGACGTTGCGCATATGTTCGCTCAGGCGTCGATCATGTTCCAGTCTGCGCCAAAGCCAGGTTTGCCCGCCAGGTCCCGTTTCCTCGGCCTTCCAAATGGCGTCACGCGGATCTCGCACGCCATGCCTCCAACCGTGGTCAAGGCGGAAGACCAGGGTGCTGAGTTGATAGTTGTCGTCGAGCATTACCAGGCCATGAGAAAGCACGCGCTGGATGAGGAACGATCCGCGTTTGGAAGGCGATTCCCAGCGGCTCAACTCAAGCGCCTTTTGCGGCCGCACCCCCGTCAGTTGGAGATCGAAGTAGGCAGTCTCGGCCATGCCCACGATGGCCAGGCCCTTGAAGTGTGGATCGCCGGCGATGTCCTCGAGGATAGGCAGTCCGCTGCCCCCCGCAATCGCGAGCTGTAACGGACGAACCCCGATCAGTTGCGTGGCGCGCTCGAGGTCGCTGTCGAACAAGATGCGCGAGTCGCCAATGATGACCACGGGCACGTCGCGCTTGTCCACCTGCCTTCGCAATTCCGCCCAGCGGTCATAACTCTCGCCCAGATCGCCGGGCACCAATTCGAGCGTGCGCATCTTCCACTCCCAGAGGGAGGTGAGCAGGACGACGAGGACCATGACAGCGAGCGCGATGGCGCGCCACGGCTGGTTCGGGATATCGCGTTCGGGCACCGGCTGCGCCATGCCTGGACGGTCGGCTGCGGTCAGCCGCAGGCCGGAGGGCAGGGCGTGCTGTGTTTCCTGAACGATCTCCTCAGAACTGGAAATAGATGAAGCCATTGCTCTCTCCGTGTTGGATTACGACTGCGAAGGCCATCATGGTCCACAAGGCTGTGAGCGCCGCGGGGTGTGCGCGCGCAATCGCCGTCTCCAGGGTTTGGCTGCGCATGAAGCAGTGCGCCAGCACCAGGCAGCCGATGATGATAGCGGTGGCGAGCAGGTAGACCCCTGCCAGTACGGGCTGGGCGTGGGCGTTTCTGCCGAACATCCCGCCGAGGATCAGCATGGACTGGTGAAAGGTCTTCGCGCGAAAGAAGACCCAGGCAATGTTGGCCAAGAGAAATGTAAGCAGCCCGAGGGCCGCAGCAGCAGCGCGCCCCGGGCGATAGCCGGAAAACTGCTTGCGCAGCATTCTCTCGATAGCGAGATAGAGGCCGTGGAGACCACCCCAGACGACGAAGGTCCAACTGGCTCCATGCCAGAGGCCGCCGATGAGCATGGTGGCCATCAGCGAGAAGTAGGTGCGCACGTCTCCGTGGCGATTCCCGCCGAGGGGAATGTAGACATAGTCGCGCAGCCAGGCGGAGAGAGTGATATGCCAGCGGCGCCAGAAGTCGGTGAAGCCGACGGCCGCGTAGGGAAAGCGGAAATTGTCAGAGAGAGCAAACCCCAGGCAGAGGGCAGCTCCGATGGCAGCGATGGAGTAGCCGGCAAAGTCGCAGAAGATTTGTCCGCTGAAGGCCAGAGTCGCGGCCCATGAATCGATAAAGCCTGGCGCGGCTTTGCCGTCGTAGATCCTCTCTACGATTGGGCCAAGGAATCCGTCGGCGAGCACTGCTTTCTCAAACAGGCCTAGTGTCATCAGTGCTAAGCCGAACCGCAGTTGGTCAGGCGTGGCCTTGTGAGGGACCTCAAACTGCGGGACCAATTCGGTGGGGCGCATGATGGGTCCGGCGACAAGGTGCGGAAAGAAAGTAACAAAGAGAGCGTAGTCAAGGAAGCTTCGGGCCGGAGTTGCTCGTCGAAGATAAATATCCAGCGTGTAGGACATGGTGGCGAAGGTGTAGAACGAGATGCCGATGGGCAGGACGATGCTCGATTGCGGCGGGGCGTAGTGGAAGCCCGCGAGCGAAGCCAGGTGAGCGAAGTTCTCGATGAGGAAGTGGCCGTATTTGAAGTAGCAGAGTAACCCGAGGCTGACGACGACGGAGACGAGCATCCAGGCACGGCGCTTCCATGGCTCGTCCGCCTCCGCGAGTCCGCGCGCGGCAAACCAGTCGACCACTGTGGACAGCCACAGGAGCATCACAAAAGGCGGGTTCCAGGCCGCGTAGAAGATGTAGCTGGCAATGAGCAGGTTGACCTTCTTGACTCGCCAGGGAAAGGGCATGGCGTGCAGGAAGAGAACGATGGCGAAAAACACGACGAAGATTAAGGAATTAAAAATCAATGAAGCCTGTCCTCTCGTGGCAGGTTGTCGCTGCAAACGTCATTGAGAGAACACGGAGGGTAGAGGGTTTATTCCAGGTATATTTCTCGGGATGTATGGATGAGTATTCGTGGGCAAACGGTTTCAGTGTTAACGTGAAATTTGTTCCAAAGCCAGATCGCGCGTCCGTGGCCCCATAAAACCGATCGCCGCCATCACGATGAGCATCGCGACTGCGACGAACACAAACACCCCGGTGGTGCCAAACTGCTTGAGTAAACCGGCGATGATAAACGACGTGAAAATCGCCGACAAGCGGCTCCAGGAGTACACGAAGCCCACCGCCCGTGCTCGAATGCGGGTAGGAAAGAGCTCGGCCTGATAGGCGTGAAAACTGTAGGACATGATGTTGTTCGCGAGGGTCAGGCCGACGCCCATCGTGACCAGAAGCATCCCACCCGATACCTGACTGAAGATCAGCCCGCACACCAGGATCGCTCCCGCGGCCGCCACGATCACCGTTCTACGCTCGAGTTTGTCCGCGATGAGCAGGCCAATCATCGGCCCGATCGGTGCAGCTATGGCGATGAACGAGGAATACATCAGGCTGTTGGTGAGCGTAATACCCTGTTTGATGAGCAACGTGGGCACCCAGTTGGCGAATCCGTAGAAACCGACGGTCTGGAAAATGTTGAAGAGGATCATCATGGTGGCGCGCTTACCGTAAGGGGCCACCCACATGTCTCGAAATCGACCACTGGTGGTGAGTAACTCAGGCTCTGCCGGGACAGGAAGAGGTCCACCATACTCTTCTGCGACCGTTGCCTCGAGCTTTGCAAGCACGCGGTCTGCTTCCGCCAGCCGGCCCTTCTCCGCGAGCCATCGCGGGCTTTCCGGCAGCGACCGGCGAATGAACCACACGAACACAGCGCCGTGTGCACCGATCAAGACCACCCAACGCCAGCCATCCAGGCCTAAGGGCCGGCGCGGCACCAGCAGATACGACAACAACGCAGCCACAGGCACAGATAAGAAGCCGATCGCCTGCTCGCAGGCAAACGCGCGTCCCCGAATGTGCCTGGGCACCAGTTCGGATACATAGGTGCCAATGGTCACCAGTTCCACGCCGATGCCCAACCCGGCCATGAAACGCCAGAAGTTTAGCCCCGCAGCCGTGGTCTGAAATGCCATCAACAGGTTGGCGGCGCTGTAGAACAGGAGCGACCAGGTAAAGATCGTGCGGCGTCCGAAGCGATCGGCGAGAAACCCACAGCCGATGGTACCGATGAAAAGTCCGGCGAACAAAGATGCCAGGAAAGCCGCTACGCCGGTCATGCCGAACAGGCCGACTGTGGTCGTCGTCAAAATACCGCTCTTGACGATTCCTGGCGCGACATAGCCGGAATAGAGCAGATCGTACAGCTCGAAGAAAAAGCCGAGACCAAGTAAGACGACGACCTTCCAAAGAGTCCGCGTGGCTGGAAGCCGTTCGAGCCGTGCGGCGATCGTGCCAGCCGCGGTGCCGCTTAGTTCCGGCTTCTTCAGTTCAGACAGGCTGATCGCAAATCTTCTGATTTTTCTGATCCCAGTACAGCCTCTTGCCACTCCAGTAAGACTGCGCAGCCATGATACACACGATGGCGTGGGAGAAGCCATTGTCCACGGTGGCATTCGGCTGTTTACGCGCCTGCATCGACTGCAGCCAGTTCACTAAATGTGTAACATCGTCATCGTCTGGACCGGTCGAATTGGGCGGGGGTGCGTTGGGAACCCGAACAACCTCTTCGCCATCAGCGGGTGGGCCAACAATGGGCACCTTGGAATAGATCGGCCCAACGTCGAACGGATCAAATTCCTTTCTGCCCCCTTCCCTGGTGACGGTAAATAAAGACGCACCCTCGCCGCCGAAGTTATCAAGCGTGCCATCGCGGCCCTGGATGCGGGCAAAGCTGCGATAGCTGTTTCCGAAGATCGTCTTATAGGTATAAAGAAATCCCTTCGGATAGGTCACCGCGGCAACGGCTGTGTCGGGGTTCTCGCGACCATCCGGCCAGGTGAAGATTCCGCCGGTTGCCATCACGCTCGTTGGATACGCCTCATCCGTCCAAAGATGGACTAGATCGCAACCATGGCTTAACCATTGATCAAAGATTCCCGAAGAAAAATCCTTATAGAGGCGGAACTCCAGGTAGACGTGGGGATCGAAGGGGCGAGCGGGCTTTCCGAGGAGCCAACGGTTCCAGTCCGTGTCTTGTTCCTGTAGCTTGGATTTTCGTCCATAGAGCCATTGCTTCCACTCCAGGTTGACATCCATCAGCATCTCGCGGGTCTGGCCGGTATCGTTCGGCGTGAACCTCCAGCGCCCTTCATTTACATTCCATTCTTGTTCAATGTGGACGACTTTGCCGATTCGACCGGAACGAATGATGTCGCGTATAGCCAGCGGATAGGGTTGGCTGCGATGCTGAGTACCCACCTGCACGATCTGCTTGGATTGCTTTACGGTATCCCGCGCCTCGATAGCTTCCGAGAGGACATTGGCAAACGGTTTCTCCACATAGCAATCTTTGCCCGCCTTTACGACTTCAGTGCAAAGTTTGGCATGTTGGAAATCGCCGGTCGCAATCATCACGCCGTCAATATCCTTGCGAGCCAGCATCTCTTCAGAATACTTGTAGGTTTGCGGCTCGAGGTTGAAGGCGCGCTTTACCTGTGCTGCTCGGTGCTCCCGAGCCAAAGTCCACAGGTCACAAACAGCCACCGTCTCAACCGGATTCTGTTTAGCTGCCAATTGAACCATGTGGACGTGGCCTTGACTCCGGTCTCCACAGCCGAGTTGACCTAAACGGATCCGATCGTTTGCTCCCAGTACCCGTGCATAGGAGCGGGCGTCCATTCCCGTAGCCAGCAGTGCTCCCGCCGCCTGTTTCACAAATGTTCGCCGATCGATTCCCAGGTTCTCCTGGTCTGTCATCTTTTCCTCCAGTTGCGTATCACTGCTTTTTAGCAGTGAAGTCTCCCGACGAATCCGAGGGGTCGGCTGTCACTGTACCTTTCATCGATGTATCCGAATCCAGCGTTCCGGTATACGTAAGGGTGTAAACCGTACCCTCATATTCCTGATCGTACTTCCAGGTCACCTGCTTTTCGTTTACGCTTCCCTCGACGCTGAGCGTGTGATCCGCGTCCACCTTACAGCTTCCTGAGATCTGCTTGTCCGCCTGCTTCAGCGTGCAGGTTGGAGTAATCATGTGGTCGGCGATCTGTCCGTTGACCTTCCACACGCCCGAAACCTCATCGGCTAACGCGGGGAGTGAAGCGAACAAGAACAAACAAATAACTCTCTTCATGGTCGTACCCTGACTTTCGTGGTCGTTTATGGCAAGGCCAATCCGTTATTCCCCGTCGATGGCAGTGCCACCAGCCTGGTTAAAACGTGAGCTTGACCGCGCCTTGGAAGATTCTAGCTCCGTAATTGTTAACCGTGGATGTGATCTCACCGAAAGTGGGAGAAACCAACGACGTGGGTTGTCCGAGGAAGCCGTTCCCCTCGGGTGTAGCAAAGTTTGGATGGTTCAAGACATTGAAGGCCTCAAGCCGAAGAGTCAACGTTAAAGACTCATGCAACGCAAAGGAGCGATCCAGGGCGCTATCCACCTGCACAAACGCAGGACCACGGTAGGCAAACGGCTTGGAATCCCCGAACGTGCCGGTTGGGTTTTGGGTGAATGCCGCCGGGTTTATGTACTGTGCGTTGGCTGCCGGACCGCTTTGGATCTTGTTATGGGTATAGAGCACACTTGGGTTAGTCAGATTTGGACGGTCGTTGAGGATGTCCGTAAGTGAATTGTCCACTCCCGACACGACCGTGAATGCAGCGCCGCTTGTGACGTGAACCAGCGGAGCGATCTGCCAATGGTTCAAAGCCTGGGCCTTCCAACCATCTAAACTGAAATGGCTTGAGGCCACAACGGTGGTATTAAAGACATTTCTGAAGTCGAAACCGCAATTCGACCTGTCCCCCTTGATATCGTAGGGATTCTGTACCGTGACTGCTTCCGTGTCCCCCACGTTGTCGGCAATGTCAATACAGTGCGACCAGGTGTAGTTGCTCATAAGCACAAAGTTTGACGAAAGGCGATGTTGAAGGGTAGCTATCATTCCGTTGTAACTTGAATTTGCACCGGTAACAACGAAGGTAGACCCCTGCCCGCCGCCCGAATAGTACGGCCCCTGAGTTGGATTGGCCATGGTCAGGCTGAAACGCGAAGCCGTATTGCCCAGCGTGGAACATGGGCTACCGCCGCACGTCCCTGGTATGTAAACTGCCGGATTCATGGGGAAGGCGTAGCTGTTAAAAAGCGTTCGATTGCCAATATAGTCAATCTGGAATTGCCAGCCGCTGCCGAATTCATGTTGCATGCTGGCAGTGTATTGGAGCATTTGCGGTGGTTGATATTGCTTGGGAAGCACGATGTATTGCGATCCCTGCTGAAATACGGTGGAGGACGTCGGTTTGAGGGGGACGGGAAACGGATTGGTGGTCACGGTACCGTTGGACCACGGACTGCTGAAATTCAAAGGAGCATTCACATTTTGGTTCTCCACAGACTGGGAGAAAGGAGGGTTGACGTTCATGTTTTGTCCCATGAAAAGGTTGACCATGTCTTCCACTAGCGCCGCACCGACGCGAAAAACGGTCTTGCCGTTTCCAGAAGCGTCGAGTGTCGCCCCAAAGCGGGGAGAGAACCGCCACATGGCCCCGTTCGTGAGTGCCTTCGGGACCCCGGCATCGCCGTAGAATAAACTTCCCGCAGGCGCATTCGGATACACCGTGCTGTGGGCGTTAGCGAGAAAATCGCTCATGCTGAAGGTAGACCCTCGACCGAAATAGTCCGTCGGGAAAAATTCAGGATCCCAGCGCAGCCCTCCGGTCAGCACAAGCCTCTTTGTTGCGTGATACGTGTCCATGATGTACAGGCTCGGAACCGGCGCACGCAGTGCATCCAGTTGAGGGCTGCTCTGCTCGAAAGTATTCATTGCGCCGGTCAGGAAGTCGAGATTCGCATTCTGGCCCGTACCCCCGGTGCTTACACCAGCTGGCCCGAATTGACTGAAGACACCGGTGAAGTTGAATTGGCCATTCCCTTGATACACGTTGTTTTCGTTGAATTGGGTGCGGACAAACTCTCCGCCAAACCCTATCTGATGCTTGCCTCGGACCCAATTGACGTCGTCCGCATAGGCAAACGTGTTCACGTTGAAGGTAGCCGGAGCGCCGGAATAAATCGTCCAATCGTTCGTCACCGTCAAATTCATGCTTACCGGAGCCGTAACGTACATATCAATGCCGACTGTGCTCGGGTTGATGCCGGTCGGAGCGGGGCCGCGGTTGATTCGCCGCCTGGTTCCTGTGGCATGGAACGAATTCACCATCTTGGAGGTAAGGACGTAGGTCCACCCGAGGGTAAGTCCCTGGACACGCTCATAGTTTCCCGTCTGTCCGGTGATCAGGATATTGGTTGGAGAATAGAATGCAGGCTTCTGATAGCCATCCAGCCAGTATCGGCCATAGATGCTGTTCTTGGCGTTGATGGTTGAGTCCACCCGAGTGACAAATTGGTTCTCGGCGAGCTGGTTAGGGATTGCGAAGGTGACAAGACCGCACGCATTCGTCGCCTGCGGAAGATATTTGGCCAACTCAAGCGCACTGGCATTGAAATAGCTGGGATTGATCTGGTTGTTCGGCAGCAAAGCGCCGGTTTGCGGGTTCACGAGTTGAATAGGAGTCGCCTGGCATGCCGCACTCTCAGTTGCCGAGAAGTCGCCTGCCAGATTTGCAGCAGTGGGTACATACGCGGGCGTAAAAGACTGGCTCTGATCACTCTTGAGGCGCTGATATCCAGCAAAAGCAAACAGTTTGTCGCGAATGATTCTTCCGCCAAACGTGCCGCCAAACTGATTCTGGTGCAGGCTATCCTTCGACGTGGAAAAGAAGTTGGTCGCGTCGATGTAGTTGTTGCGGATGAACTCAAAGGCCGACCCATGCCATTGGTTCGTGCCCGACCGGGTAACCACATTGACCAGCCCGCCAGGATGCAACCCCTGCTGCGCCCCCATGGCTGTCGTCTCAACGCTAAATTCAGCGACCGCATCCGGGAACGGGAAAGGAAGGTTGATGTTGGTCATGTAGTCGTTGTTGTCGCCGCCATCCAATCGGTAATCGGTAAAATTACCCTGGCCGCCGGCAATGGAGATTACAGCAGAACTCCAGAAGGTCTTGCTGCCTTGTACGTCATTGTCCTCGTTGGCGTTCACGGCGCCGCCCATTAGGGTGACCAGGTCGGTCATCTGGCGGCCATTCAGAGGCATCGAAGTCAGCGTGGCAGAGTCGACGGTCTGCTTCAGCGTGCTGTCCTCGGTCTGCAAGGCCAGGCCCGTTGCCCGCACCTCGACTGTCTGCTCCGTTCCCCCAACCTTCATGGTTACGTTTACGGCGATACTGCTGCCAACATCGAGAACGATGTTGGACTGACGGTAGTGTTCAAAGCCAGTTGCCGTCGCCTGAACGTCATAAGTACCGATAGCAAGGTTGGGGAAGCTGTAGAGACCTCGGCTATCCGAGGTTGTGTTATGGGTTACGTGTGTCGCCGTATTGACGGCCGCAACCGACGCACCTTGCACGAATGCTCCTGCGGAATCGGTGACAACACCCTGAATGTTCCCGGTTCCAGCAGTCTGTGAGTTTCCCGGCAGAGCCAACAGCAGGATGGCGATAGCAAGGACTGACCTCAGTGAACCGCTGCATTTTAGTGGCCCAATTAACATATTTTGGTGCATGGGTCCTCCGGCAAATTGTCTACGTTGGAATATTGGTCACAGGACGGTCCACGTGAGCGATGCGGGGACGCCATTAGCTCGTTACGGTAATAGGCCGATCGACTATTTCTTCTGTCTGCGGATTCCAATAGAGCTTCTTGCCGCTCCAGTAAGACTGTGCGGCCATGATGATCACGATTGAGTGCGAGAAGCCGTGATCTACATTGGCATTCGGCGGGGTTCTCGACTGCATCGCCTTGAGCCAGTTGGTCACGTGAACGACGCTGTCATCTCCCGGACCGCGCGAGTTTGGCGGCTCAGCGCCGGCGACCTTTACGACTTCTTCCTGGTCAACGTCAGGGGTCACCTCTGGAACGCCGGTTATGTTTACCGATCCGGAATACTCGTCCCTACCCCCTTCTTTACTCACCGTGAACAGGGATGCGCCTTCCCCGCCGTAATTCGCGATGGTACCGTCACGCCCCTGGATTCTTGAGAAGCTCCGGTAGCTATTCCCGAAGACTGATTTGTAGGTATAGAGAAAGCCTTTGGGATAAGTGACGGCCGCGACACAGGTATCTGGATTTTCGCGCCCATCTTTCCAGGCATAAACCCCACCGTTCGCCACTACACTCTCAGGGTACGTTTCGTCCGTCCAGAGGTGCACGAGATCGCTGCCGTGGCTCATCCACTGATCGAAGATTCCGGAAGAGTAATCCTTGTAAAGACGGAACTCCAGATAGACATGGGGATCAAAAGGCCGATGAGGCTTACCCAACAACCACCGCTCCCAGTCGGTATCCTCTTCGCGAAGTTTCGACTGAGTTTCGAGGAGCCACTTGCGCCACTCCATGTTGCGATCCTGCACCATCTCGCGGGATGTGCCGGTGTCGTTGTTCACAAACCGCCACCGCTCCATATTGATGTTCCACTCCTGTTCAATATGGACGATCTGGCCTATGCGGCCCGACCGGACAATGTCTCGAACGGCTAGCTGGTAAGGCTCGCTACGATGCTGCGACCCCATCTGGACCATCTGCTTTGAGGCCTTCACCGTATTACGGGCCTCTATGGCCTCCGACAGCACATTGGCGAAGGGCTTTTCAACATAGCAATCCTTGCCCGCCTTCACCACCTCGATACAAAGCTTGGCGTGCTGGAAGTCACCCGTGGCGATCATCACACCATCGATATCTTTACGGGCGAGCATCTCTTCAGAGTATTTGTAGGATTGCGGGTCAAGGTTGAAAGCTGCTTTCACCTGAGCGGCGCGCTGCTCCCGAGCTAAAGTCCAGATGTCGCAAACGGCTACTGTTTCAACCGGTATTTCCTTGGAAGCCAACTGGACCATGTGCACGTGTCCACGACTACGTCCACCACAACCCAACTGCGCCAGCCGGATGCGATCATTCGCTCCCAAAACCCGGGCATAGGAGCGAGCATCCATTCCCGCGGCAAGCACTGTGCCGGCTGCTTGCTTCATGAAGGTTCGACGGTCTGTCTCGAAGTTTGCGTTATCAGTCATAATTCACTTGCCTCCATCCCGACAGGCTCTCAAAGACTGTTGCTGATCTCGATTGACGACTTCCCTGGGATCCCAACCTGCAACCAACGATAGGTCTCGCGTGCGACTACGGATGGTCGAGGACACTGCGAAGCTCTCGTCTTGCGGCTTCACTGAACAGATACGATCAGCCTCCCACGAGAAACGAGCCAGGATGCCGGGGGCCCGGGCAGTCTTCATAGGAAGATCTGCATCTCGCGTCTCGACTGGTTCCACCAAACATAGGTAGGAAAATTATCCGTGTCAAGAGAAAATTATCTCAGGATTAATATTTTTCTTGCCGACCCATTTCTCAAGCTCGAGCAGCCCCCAGCGCGGCAAACGAGATGGAAGCCGCCCGTCAGGAAGGTACTGGAATTCACCGGGGGACACTACTTTTTCTTGCAACAAGTGAAAATTTTCTTTATGGTTTATCTTTGCCTGTAGACGATTGATCACGACTCACTACCTCTTTGACTTCGATCGGATCCAGATCTGCGAGGCTTGATGAATGATGGCTCAGAGGTTCGGCTCTAAGCGCATGAAGAAAGCACCTACCAAGAAAGACAAAGTAGGGCTGCGAGAAATCGCAGCCGCCGCCAACGTGAGCGTGGCCACCGCTTCCCGGGTTTTGAGCGGAAACACACGTGTCGACCGCGATATTCAAAAGACTGTCCTGGAGCAGGCGAAGAAACTCGGGATCGATCCTGCTCAGCGGAACAAAACCAAAACACTGGCTTTTGTGCTCAGCAACCGCGCGATGCTGCACGCATTCCACTCACGGATTCTCAGTGGCGCGGAGGCACACTGCACCGCAAATGGCTGGGATATGGTATTTCTCTCATTCAACTATTCGCCTCACGTTCCCTCGACAGAGCTTCACTTGCCAAGAGTGCTGCAGCGTCACGATGTGATCCGAGCAGTCATCCTGGCGGGCACGAACTCAGAGAATCTCATCAAGCTTCTCGACCATAAGGGCATCGCGTTTGTCGTTCTTGGCAATAACGTGGTCGGTGACCAGCAGGATCTGAAGAACAACGACGTGGTCTTTGCTGATGATATCCAGGGCGGTAAGGATGCGACTCGCTATCTGATCGGTCTGGGCCACCGCCACATCTGGTTTGTCGGCAATACCGGTCTGCCCTGGTTTGCACGCTGTTTTGAGGGGTATCGGCGCGCCATGGAAGAGCACGGGCTCGTCGCCCGCCAAAGCAATACCGACTCCGAGGACGAGACGGAGATTGGATATCTGGGCACTAAATCCCTGCTGGCCCGCGACGAACCAGTGACGGCAATCCTCGCCGGCAATGATCCTACGGC